>NZ_CP133019.1:2114886-2417012 GCF_030866805.1 Microbacterium terrisoli | reverse complement strand
CGGTCTCGGTGCTGGCGGCCGCGCTCGTGATCTGGACGGTGTGGTACGACGGCGACGGCGGCACGGCCTGGGAGATCGTCGCCAAGGTGACCGGGACCTGCGTCACCGCCTCGATCGCTCTGGCGCTGGGCAGCCTGCTTCTGCTTCTCGCCGATCGTCGCCGCGCCCCCGTGCGCATCGGACTCATCATCACGTTGGCGCTGTTCGCCGTCGTGGTGCTCTTGATCGTGTATCTCATCTGGGGATCCGAGACCGTCGACGATCAGGTGTATCCGCGTGCGCTCGGCATCGGCGGCATTCTGGCCGCGCTCGGCGCGGTCGTGGTGCCGGTGATGTCGCTGCTGTTGCCGGACGCGCGATCCGGTGCCGTCGCACCCTCGGCCGGCGCACTGTCGCCCGTCGCACTCTCGCCGGGGGCGGTGACCCGTCTCGAACAAGAGGCCCGCCGTCGCGGCATCCCGCCCGACGCGCTCGTGGAGACACTGCTCGCGCAGCATACAGACCTGCCACCACTGGAGGAACGATGACCATTCAAGAACTCACTCGGCGCACCGCCATCGACGTTCTCGGCGGCGCGCCCGACGACCACACGCTCAAGCGCTTCGTGCACGGGCTGCCGGGGGTGGATGCCGTGGGCCTCGAGCAGCGCGCGGCAGCCCTGGGCACCCGTTCGATCAAGACGACCTCGAAGGCCTGGGCGCTGGAGCGCATCGTCGGACTCATCGACCTGACGACCCTCGAGGGCGCCGACACACCGGGCAAGGTGCGCTCGCTCGCCGCGAAGGCGCAGCATCCGGATGCCGCCGACCCGACGTGTCCGCCGGTGGCGGCGATCTGCGTGTACGGCGACATGGTGCCGTACGCGATCGAGGCGCTCGGCGACCGGCACGGCGACCCCGACGATGGCAGGATCGGCGTGGCGGCGGTGGCAACGGCCTTCCCCAGCGGTCGCGCGTCGCTGGAGGTCAAGCTCGCCGACACCCGCGATGCGGTGGCCGCCGGTGCCGACGAGATCGACATGGTCATCGACCGCGGTGCGTTCCTGTCCGGCCGCTATTCGCTGGTGTTCGACCAGATCGTGCAGGTCAAAGAGGCCTGCCGGCGCTCGGATGGGTCCTCGGCAGCGCTGAAGGTGATCTTGGAGACCGGCGAGCTGAACACCTACGACAACGTCAAGCGCGCCTCATGGCTCGCGATCCTCGCCGGTGGGGATTTCATCAAGACCTCGACCGGCAAGGTCTCACCGGCGGCCACGCTGCCGGTGACACTGCTGATGCTCGAGGTCGTCCGCGATTGGCATCGGCTGACCGGTGAATACATCGGGGTCAAGCCCGCGGGCGGCATCCGCACGTCGAAGGATGCCGTGAAGTACCTCGTGACGGTCGCCGAGACCGCCGGCGAGCATTGGCTGCAGCCGCACCTGTTCCGCTTCGGCGCGTCGAGCCTGCTCAACGACGTGCTGCTGCAGCGCCAGAAGATGTCCACCGGCCGGTACTCCGGCCCCGACTATGTCACCCTGGATTGACGAGGGATCGAACATGAGCTTTCTCGAGTACGCGCCGGCCCCCGAGTCGCGCAGCATCCTGAACCTGAAAGACCGGTACGGCCTGTTCATCGACGGTGACTTCGTCGACGGCACGGGCGGCTCGTTCACGACGATCTCACCGGCCGACGAGTCGCGCATCGCCGAGATCGCGCTCGCCTCAGATGAGGATGTCGATCGCGCGGTGGCCGCCGCGCGCCGCGCGCACACGGCGGTGTGGGCGAAGATGAGCGGGCGCGACCGCGGCAAGTATCTGTTCCGCATCGCACGGCTCGTGCAAGAGCGGGCGCGCGAGCTGGCCGTGGCCGAGAGCCTGGACAACGGCAAGCCGATCAAGGAGAGCCGTGACGTGGACGTGCCGCTGGTGGCAGCGTGGTTCTTCTACTACGCGGGGTGGGCCGACAAGCTCGACTACGCGGGCCTGGGCGCCGATCCGCGGTCGCTGGGGGTTGCCGGGCAGGTGATCCCGTGGAACTTCCCGCTGCTGATGCTCGCGTGGAAGATCGCGCCGGCGCTGGCGGCGGGCAACACCGTCGTGCTCAAACCCGCCGAGACGACGCCCCTGTCGGCGCTCATCTTCGCCGAGATCCTGCAGCAGGCCGACCTCCCCGCCGGTGTCGTGAACATCGTCACCGGCGCCGGCGCCACCGGAGCGGCCCTGGTGCGGCATCCCGATGTCGACAAGGTCGCCTTCACCGGCTCCACCGGGGTGGGGCGTCAGATCGCGCGCACCGTCGCCGGCACCGGAAAATCGCTGACACTGGAACTGGGCGGCAAGGCCGCGAACATCGTCTTCGACGATGCACCGATCGACCAGGCGATCGAGGGGATCGTCAACGGCATCTTCTTCAACCAGGGGCACGTGTGCTGCGCGGGCAGCCGTCTGCTGGTGCAGGAGTCGATCCACGACGAGGTCATCGATCGGTTGAAGACGCGGCTGTCGACGCTGCGGCTGGACGACCCGCTCGACAAGAACACCGACATCGGTGCGATCAACTCCGCCGCCCAGCTCGAGCGCATCCGCACGCTCAGCGACGCCGGGGAGCTGGAGGGCGCCGAGCGGTGGACCGCAGATTGCGTCATTCCCGACAAGGGGTTCTGGTTCGCGCCGACGATCTTCACCGGCGTCGAGGCATCCCACCGCATCGCGCGCGAAGAGGTCTTCGGGCCCGTGCTGTCGGTGCTCACCTTCCGCACGCCCGCCGAGGCCATCGCCAAAGCCAACAACACGCCGTACGGCCTGTCGGCGGGGATCTGGAGCGACAAGGGGTCGCGCATCCTGGCCGTCGCCGACCGGCTGCGCGCCGGCGTGGTGTGGGCCAACACCTTCAACCGGTTCGATCCGGCGTCGCCCTTCGGTGGATACAAGGAGTCCGGCTACGGCCGCGAGGGCGGACGCCACGGCTTGTCCGCGTACCTGAAGCCCGCCGCGCCGGTCGCTGAACGCGCCAAGCGCGACACTCCGGTCGTTGAGCGAGGCCGCGCGAGGCGCGACCGAGACGAAACGCACGCTGCCGACAGACCTGCCCGCAAGTCCCGCAAGGAGGCCTCGCGATGAGCGCCCGACTGACCGTGCCCAAGACGTACAAGCTGGCGATCGGCGGGGCGTTCCCGCGCAGCGAGTCCGGGCGCACCTACGAGGTCGTCTCGGCTGCCGGCACATTCCTCGCCAACGCCGCGAAGGCTTCGCGCAAAGACGCCCGCGATGCCGTGCGCGCGGCGCGCGGCGCGCAGTCCGGCTGGGCGGGGGCGACCGCTTACAACCGCGGACAGGTGCTGTATCGGGTCGCCGAGATCCTCGAGGGCCGCCGTGCGCAGTTCGTCGACGAGATCGTCGCGCAAGAGGGTGTGACCGCCACGGTCGCCGGCGCCCAGGTCGACGCCGCGATCGACCTGTGGGTCTGGTACGCCGGCTGGTGCGACAAGTACGCCCAGGTCGCCGGCGGACTGAACCCGGTCGCCGGAGCGTACTTCAACATCTCGGCTCCCGAGCCGACCGGCGTGGTCGCCGTGATCGCACCGCAGGACTCCGCGTTGCTGGGGCTGGTGGCAGTTCTCGCGCCGGCTCTGGTGGCGGGCAACACCGTCGTCGTGGTCGCCAGCGAACGCAGTCCGCTGTCGGCCATCAGCCTTGCCGAGGTGCTGGCCACCAGCGACATTCCCGGGGGAGTGGTCAACGTGCTCACCGGGTCGCCGGCAGAGCTCGGCCCGTGGCTGGCCGATCACGCCGATGTGAACGCGCTGGATCTGGCCGGTGCCGCCGAGCTCGACTGGATCGACCTGCAGGTGCGCGCCGCCGAGACCCTCAAGCGCGTTCTCGTGCCGGGCGACCCGGTGCCCTCGCCGCAGCGCATCGCCGCGTTCACCGAGATCAAGACGGTCTGGCACCCCAAGAGCATGCTCTAGTCCCGGGCACCCGGCCGCCAAGGCTGGGCGCGCGTGCCACACTCGACAGTGAGATGAGCACCCGGCCGACTGCGCGAAGCGGCACCGGTCTGCCGTTCGGGGCGGTGATGGCCACGGGCGCCGCCGCACAGCTGTGCGACCTCGTGGGGGTCGCCGCGTGGGCTCCGCTGTTCGTGGTGCTGACGATCGTGATCGCGGCCGCCGTGACGGTCACAGGCGTGCTCGGCCTGCGCCGGCCGGGTGCGCTGCGCGTCGGGTTCGGGCATTTCACGATCCCGGTCGGTCTCGGTGTGATCGCGGTGACGCTGGCCGGCGCCGATGCCCCCGCGCCGGCGGTCCTGCGCACCGGGTGCGCGGTGGCGGCGTGGGCCTCCACGGCCGTTCTGCTGGTGGCGGTGGTCGGGCATCTGCCGTGGTCGCGTCCGGGCCTTGCCGCGGTGAACGGCGTCTGGTTCATCGCGCCGGCCGCGCTGCTGGCCGATGCCGCAGCCGCCGTGGTGCTTGTGCCGGCGGCGGCACCGGCGGCGGCCGATGCGGCGGTGGCGGTCGCGGTGTGGTGCGTGTGGTGCGGGGTCGCAGGCTACGCGGTACTGCTGGTGGTGGCAGCGGTGCGGGTCGTACGCCATCGCTTCGCCGGTGCACCGGGGGTGGCCTGGTGGATCGTGACCGGGTGCGGGGGCCTTGCCGCCGATGCGCTCGGGCATGTCGCCGTGGTCGATCCGGGCGCCCGCTCCGCGTTCACCGTGGCCGCCGTGGCGTGCTGGACGGTCGCCACGATCGTGTTCGTGCCGATCGGCGTGGGCAGCGTGCTCTCGCTGTGGCGGCGGCGACGCGTGGGCGGCGCGTGGCCGCCGGCCTTCTCCAGCGGCGTGTACGCGCTGGGCACTGCCCAGGTGGCGCTTCTTCTGCCGGCACCTGGCATGCAGCCGGTGGCGGTGATCGTCGCCGTCGAGACGCTCGTGGTGTGGGTGGCGATCGCCGCAGTGCACGTCAGTGGAGGCGTACGGACTCGGCAGACCGTGCGATCACATCGAGGGTGAGACATCCGCCACCGCGCGCGGGTTGCGGATGCCCGCGAACGAGATCACCCCGCCGAGTGCGAACATCGCCGCCGTGACGATCGCGACCCTCCAGAAGCCCTGCAGGTCGAGCACCCCACCCACCATCATGCCCAGCAGCGCGACGGTGACCAGTCCCGCGATGCGGGCGACGGCATTGTTGACCGCCGAGGCGATGCCGCTGCGCTCCGGCTCGATCGAGCCCAGGATCGCCGCGGTCAGCGGGGCGACCGTGATCGTCAGTCCGATGCCGTACACGATCACCGAGGGCAGTACCTGCAGCCAGTAGTCGAAGTCTTCGCGCACCGTCAGCAGCAGGAGCATTCCGACCGCCATCGTCAGGGGCCCGAGCGTCATGAACATCCGTGGACCGAGCTTTCCCGCCCAGGTGCCCACGCGCGAGCTGAACAGGATCATGATGACCGTCGAGGGCAGGCTCGCAAGGCCCGCGAGCGTGGCGGGCAGACCGGCACCCTGCTGCAGATAGACGGCCAGCACCAACCCGTTCAATGAGAGCGCGCCGTACACGAACGCGGTCGCGAGATTGCCCGCCGAGAAGTTGCGGATGCGGAACAGCCCCAGCGGCATCATCGGCTCGCGGGCGAACCTCTGTCGCACGAGGAAGCCGGCGATGCACAGGATGCCGATGACCATGGTGCCCCAGATCGCCGGCGACGACCAGCCCAGCCGCTCCTGCTCGATCAGCGCGAAGACCGCGCCCCCCAGGCCCACCGTGCACAGCATCGCGCCGAGCCAGTCCACCGTCGCGCCCGCGCGCCGCTTGTCGCGCTGATGCAGGATCGCCAGCAGCCAGAGCGTCGCGCCGATGGGCAGCACATTGATGAGGAACACCAGCCGCCACGACACGAGGTCGACGAACGCACCGCCCAACACCGGCCCCACGAGCATGGCCGCCGTCGTCGCCCCCGTCCACGTGCCGATCGCGCGGGACTGCGCAGGACCGCGGAACGTCGAGGTGATCAGAGCCAGGGAGCTCGGCACCAGGAGGGCCCCTGCGATGCCCTGAAGACCGCGTGCGACGATCAGGAACATGGGGTCGATCGCAGCGGCGGCGGCGATAGAGGTGATGCCGAATCCGATCAGCCCCACCCGGAGAACGACGATCCGCCCGAACACGTCGCTGAGGGAGCCTGCCACCAGGATGAGGGAGCCGAGCGTGATCAGGTAGGCGTCGACGACCCATTGCTGGGTGGCAAGGCCTCCGCCCAGATCGCGCTGGATCGCCGGCAGGGCGACGGTGACGACGGTGCCGTCCAGGAACGAGACGAACGAGGCCAGGATCGCGATCAGCAGGACCAGCCGCTGCGCGCGCGCGGATGCCGCTCCCGCACCGGTCGTCTCGCCATCATTCGCACCGTCGTCCACGGCATCACCATAGGGCACACCTGCGACGCGCGGGACACGACGATGTGTTGACGGCGCGGATGCCGTAGAATGGCGGCGGGGATCATCTGCGGCACGACGCCGAAGCGACGGTTGCCGGCCGATGCCTCCCGCCTCGTCAGCGCCCCGTTCGTGCGCCTTCGGGGCATCACAGCCCGAACCGGTCGCGCCGGCAGCACAGTCCGGCGCAGATCTCACGCTCAGGAGGAGCATGCCGACCACGGCACCCGCCCAGACTTCCGTCCGCCGCCGGAAGTCGTCGTCACGACACGACGACGACGCGCCCATCATCCCGATTCTCGCCCGCAAGGTGCGCGAGGTCGAGGCCAAGGCGCAGCGCGGCAAGCTCGGACCCACCAACCGCGTCAAGTTCCAGGTCATCGCGTTCCTGGTGCGCGAAGAGCGCGCCCGCGTGAAGGCCGACACCGCACAGACAGACTCCGTGCGCGCCGAGCTGCTCAAGCGCCTGGACGGCGTGGCGACGATCCTCGCCAAGACGGCCGCGCGCGACACCTCGCTGATCCAGCTGCTGGAGGCCGACCAGGCGACGTCGCCGGTGGCCAAGCGCATGCGGCGCGATTGGCTTCTCGAATCGGGCGCCGAGCTGGCTCCCGACGAGCTCATCATCACCGACGTCGTCCCGATGCAGGCCACCGTGGTGCCTGCGGGGCTCGCCGAGCGCCAGGTCATCCCGCCGCAGATCGAGGCGCGTCGCGACGCGAATCCGTTCCTCGCTCCCGATCTGGGCCTGAGGCCTGCGTCGGGCACTCCGCGACGGCGGCTTGACGGCTGGGAGCTGATGGGCCCGCTCTACAAGTCGTTCGCCACCGGCGCCGGCGGGGGAGCGGCCACCATGGACCTGCCCCCGGTTCCGGAGTTCGATCGGCTGTCGCCGAAGGGCCTGGAGGTCATGGCGCACCAATCCCGGTTCCTCGAGGCCGTGCGTGCCGGGCATCGCTCGTTCCTGCTGGCCGACGAGCCGGGTCTGGGCAAGACGGCCGAGTCGGTGCTCGCCGCCTCGGTCGCCGAGGCGTATCCGCTGCTGGCGGTCGTTCCGAACGTCGTGAAGATGAACTGGGCGCGCGAGGTCGAGCGGTGGACGCCGCAGCGGCGCGCAACCGTCATCTCCGGCGACGGCGAAGACGTGGACGCCTTCGCCGACGTGTTCATCATCAACTACGAGATCCTCGATCGGCACCTGTCGTGGCTGAGCGGGCTCGGACTGAAGGGGCTGGTCGTCGACGAGGCCCACTTCATCAAGAATCTCTCGTCGCAGCGCTCCCAGAATGTGCTGGCACTGGCCGGGCGCATCCGCGAGCAGGTCAGCAACCCGCTCATGCTGGCGCTGACCGGAACGCCGCTGATCAACGATGTCGAGGACTTCGATGCGATCTGGCGCTTCCTGGGGTGGACCAACGGCGAGAAGCCGGGTGCGCAGCTCATGCAGAAGCTCGACGCGACGGGGCTGACCCCCGCCGACAAGGCCTTCTACCCCGCGGCGCGCGACGCCGTGATCTCGATGGGCATCGTCCGGCGCAAGAAGAAGGATGTCGCCGCCGACCTGCCCGACAAGCTCGTCGCCGACCTGCCGGTCGAGCTCGACGACGAGTACGGCCGGTCGATCCGTCAGGCCGAGCACGAGCTCGGCGAGCGGCTGGCGGCCCGCTATCGCCGCATCGTCGCGGCGCGCGGAGACCGCGGGCTCGCCCCCGGTGAGGTCGACGATGACATCGTGCGCCTGGTCGCCCAGAACGAGCTCGACGAGTCGAAGGCGGCAGGCACGGGCGGTGACAACGTCTTCACGATGGTCCGCAAGATCGGTCAGGCCAAGGCGCTGCTGGCCGCCGACTATGCCGTGCAGCTGCAGCGGTCGGTGGGCAAGGTCGTGTTCTTCGCGAAGCACATCGACGTGATGGATGCCGCAGAAGCCCACTTCGCGGCATCCGGCCTCACCTCTGTGTCGGTGCGCGGCGACCAGTCCACGCCCGCGCGGCAGCAGGCCATCGACGCGTTCAACAACGATCCGGCCGTCGGGGTCGCGGTCTGTTCGCTGACCGCCGCGGGGGTCGGACTGAACATGCAGGCAGCGTCCAACGTCGTGCTCGCCGAGCTGAGCTGGACCGCCGCCGAGCAGACGCAGGCGATCGACCGTGTGCACCGCATCGGGCAGGACGAGCCGGTCACGGCGTGGCGGATCATCGCCGCACACACGATCGACACGAAGATCGCCGAGCTCATCGATTCGAAGCAGGGTCTGGCTGCCCGCGCCCTCGACGGTGAAGCGGTGGATCCGACCTCGAGCGACTCGGTGCAGCTGTCGGCGCTCATGCACCTGACCCGTCAGGCGCTCGGCGCGGAGTGACCCGCTCGCGTGCGCGCAGGCGCTGCACACGTGTCAACGGTCGGTCATCGGGGGCGCTAATGTCGATCGTGGCAGCGTCGCCGGTACCCCCCAACCCGACCTGAGGACGATAAGCATGAAGATCGGCATCCTGACCAGTGGTGGCGACTGCCCCGGACTGAATGCGGTGATCCGCGGCGTCGTGCTGAAGGGGACCACGACGTACGACCTCGAGTTCGTCGGCATCCGCGACGGGTGGCGCGGCGTCGTCGAGGGCGATTTCTTCCCGCTTACCCGCCACGAGGTCAAGGGCCTGTCCAAGGTGGGCGGCACGATCCTCGGCACGAGCCGCACCAACCCCTACGAGGGACCGCGCGGCGGCGCCGAGAACATCGCCAAGACGCTGTACGGCCACCGCATCGACGGGATCATCGCGATCGGCGGCGAGGGCACTCTCGCGGCAGCCGACCGACTGGCCGGAGACGGTCTGAACGTCCTGGGTGTGCCCAAGACGATCGACAACGATCTGCGGGCCACCGACTATTCGTTCGGGTTCGACACCGCGGTGAACATCGCGACCGATGCGATGGACCGGCTGCGCACCACTGGCGACTCCCACCAGCGCTGCATGGTGGCCGAGGTGATGGGCCGGCACGTCGGGTGGATCGCGCTGCACGCCGGCATGGCCGCCGGCGCCCACGTGATCTGCATCCCCGAGGTGCCGATGTCGATCGACGACGTGTGCGACCTGGTCACCAGCGCTCATGACCGGGGGCGTGCGCCGCTGGTCGTCGTCTCGGAGGGGTTCACCCTGACCGGCATGGACGAGGCCTACAGCGACAAGGGCATGGACGCGTTCAACCGTCCGCGCCTGGGCGGCATCGGCGATGTGATGGCGCCCGAGATCGAACGCATCACCGGCATCGAGACCCGTGCGACGGTGCTCGGCCACATCCAGCGCGGGGGATCGCCGTCGGGTTTCGACCGGGTGCTGGCCACCCGGCTCGGGCTGCATGCGGCCGACGCCGTGGTCGAGGGCGCGTGGGGCCAGATGGTGGCCATGCGCGGCACCGACATCGTGCGGGTGCCGTTCGCCGAGGCGCTGGGGGAGCTGAACACGGTTCCGCAGTACCGCTACGACGAGGCCGCCGTCCTGTTCGGCTGATGTGCCCGCGGCCGCTCACGCCTCGGCGACGCCCAGCACGTCCAGCAGCCAGGCCAGCTCGAACGCCCGCTCCCGCCACGCGTTGTAACGCCCGCTGACGCCGCCGTGCCCGGCCACCATCTCGCACTTCAGCAGCGCGTCGGCTCCCGCCTCGCGCAGCCGTGCCACCCATTTGGCCGGCTCCACGTACAGCACGCGGGTGTCGTTCAGCGAGGTCACCGCGAGGATGTGCGGGTACGCGGCATCCTCTCGGACATTCTCATACGGGGTGTACGACTTCATGTACGCGTACACATCGGCGTCGTGCAGCGGGTCGCCCCACTCGTCCCATTCGATGACGGTCAGCGGCAGCGACGGGTCGAGGATGCTGGTGAGCGCATCGACGAACGGCACGTTGGCCAGCACGCCCGCGAACAGCTCGGGGGCGAGGTTGGCGATCGCGCCCATGAGCAGACCGCCCGCCGACCCGCCCTCGGCCACCAGACGGTCGGGAGAGGTGATACCGGCGTCGATCAGGTGGCGGGCGCAGTCGACGAAGTCGGTGAACGTGTTGCGCTTGTGCAGCAGCTTGCCGTCTTCGTACCACTGCCGGCCCATCTCGCCGCCGCCGCGCACATGGGCCACGGCGAACACGACGCCGCGGTCCAGCTCGCTCAGCCGCGCCACCGAGAAGCCCGGCTCGATCGAGTGCTCGTACGATCCGTACCCGTACAGGTGCAGCGGGCGCGGCGCGTCACCGAGCTCGTCGCCGAACGAGCGCTTCCACACGAGCGAGACGGGCACCTGCGTGCCGTCCGCAGCCGTCGCCCACATGCGCTGCTGCGCGTAGTCGGCCGGCTCATAGCCGCCCAGCACCGGTTCGCGCTTGCGCAGCAGCTTCTCGCCGGTGGCCACGACGTAGTCGTAGACGGTGCCGGGGGTGACGAACGACGCGTAGCCCAAGCGGATCACCGGCGGCGCCCACTCCGGATTGCCGGCGGCGCCGGCGGCATAGAGAGGCTCGTCGAATGTGAGCTCGTCGATGCCGCTGGTGGCGTAGTCGAACATGCCCATGCGCGCGAGGCCTTCGCGCCGGTACCCGATCACGGCGAAGTCGCGGAAGGTCGACAGCCCCAGCAGTCGCCTGCCGGGTGCGTGCGGCACGACCACCTCGGGCGTTCCTTGAGGGTCGGATGCCGCGACCCGCACCAGCTCGAAGTCCAGCGCGTTCTTGTTGTGCAGGATGTACAGCACGTCCTGGCCGTCCACGACGGCGTGGTCGCTGTCGTACTCCACGCCCTCTTCGCGCGGCCAGACCACGCGCGCCTGCCCGCGCAGGTCGTCGGCGTCCAGGATCCACTCCTCGCTGGTGATCGAGGAGCCCAGCCCGATCATGAGGTACTTGTCGCTGCGGGTGAAGCCGGCACCCACCCAGAACTTCTCGTCGGGCTCGTGGAAGAGCTTCGCGTCGTCGGCCACCGGCGTGCCCAGCTCGTGCAGCCACACGGTGTCGGGGCGCCAGGCGTCATCGACCGTGGAGTACACGACGAAGCGGCTGTCGGGTGAGAGCGAGGCCCCCGAGAACGTGTCGGGGATCTCGTCGGGCAGGTCCTGGCCGGTGCGCAGGTCCCGCACGCGCAGCAGGTAGCGCTCGTCGCCGGCGACATCCACTCCGTAGAGCATGAGGTTGCCGTCGGTGGAGACCTCGAAGCTGCCCAGCGAGAAGAACTCGTGGCCCTCCGCTTCGACGTTGGCGTCCAGCAGCACCTCCTCGCCGGGCACCTCCACGTCGGCCGACAGCTCGGGGGGCGTCCAGTCGTCGGGCGAGGCCAGGGGTGCCCGGCACTGGATGCCGTACTGCTTGCCCTCAACGGTGCGTCCGTAGTACCACCAGTCGCCGCGCCGAGTGGGCACCGACAGGTCGCTCTCCTGCGTGCGGCTCTTGATCTCACCGAACACCCGCTCGCGCAGCGACTCCAGGTGCGCCGTGCGGGCCTGCGTATAGGCGTTCTCCGCCTCCAGGTGCTCGATCACCTGCGGGTCGTCCTTCGCGCGCAGCCACTCGTACGGGTCTTGGACGGTGTCGCCGTGATGCGTGCGGGCGGTCGGGCGGCGGTCGGCGACGGGGGCGGAGACGGATGCCGCAGCGGCGGCGCGCGATTCGGTCACGGTAGTCCACCGTAGTCGCCGGTTCACGGTTCTCAGCCGCACGTGAGAGTATTTCTGTGTCCCGGGAAGCCGGGGCCGCGAGATCTGTGAACTCTTCGTTCGCATCGCCGACACCATCGGCCCATCCACGCCCACAAATCCCGGAAAGCGAACGGTGGAAACCGCAGCTCTGATCGTCGTGCTGGTCATCGCTCTGGCACTCTTCTTCGACTTCACGAATGGCTTCCACGACACCGCGAATGCGATGGCGACGCCCATCGCGACCGGCGCTCTCAAGCCCAAGGTCGCCGTGGGACTGGCCGCAGGGCTGAACCTGGTGGGGGCGTTCCTGTCCACCGAGGTGTCGCAGACCATCTCGCACGGCATCATCCGTGAAGATCAGATCACGAATTCGACGCAGTTCCTCGCCCTCATCTTCGCCGGGCTGATCGGCGCCGTGGCCTGGAACATGCTGACCTGGCTGCTGGGCCTTCCCTCCAGCTCGTCGCATGCTCTGTTCGGCGGCCTGATCGGCGCGACCCTCGTGGGTGTGGGAGTGATCGGGGTCAACTTCGGCGAAGTGTTCGGCAAGGTCATCCTGCCGGCGCTGCTCTCGCCGCTGACGGCCGGGATCGTCGCGTTCCTGGCCACCCGGCTCGCCTACGCGCTGACCCGCCGGTACGACAACAAGCCCGACGGACGCAGCGGCTTCCGCTGGGGCCAGATCTTCACCTCGTCGATGGTCGCTCTGGCGCACGGCACGAACGACGCGCAGAAGACGATGGGCATCATCACCCTCGCCCTGATCATGGCCGGCTGGCAGAACAAGGACCAGGCCGAGCCCCACATCTGGGTGATCCTGGCCTGTGCGTTCACGATCGCGCTGGGCACCTACCTCGGCGGCTGGCGCATCATCCGCACCCTCGGCAGGGGGCTGACCGACGTCAAGCCCGCCCAGGGGTTCGCCGCCGAGACCGCGACGGCCGCCACGATCCTCGCCTCCAGCGCGGTGGGCTTCGCGCTGTCCACGACGCAGGTCGCGTCGGGATCGGTCATCGGCTCGGGCCTCGGCCGCCGCGGATCGAAAGTGCGCTGGGGCACCGCTGGAAAGATCGCCGTCGGATGGCTGCTGACACTGCCGGCGGCCGGTGCGGTCGGGGCGGTGGCGGCGCTGATCGTCGGATGGCTGGGCAACTGGGGCATCCTCGTCGATGGCGTGCTGGCACTGGCACTGATCGTCGGACTGTTCCTGCGGTCGCGGCGCAACGCCGTCACCGCGGCGAATGCGATGAGCGACGTGGCCGAGTCGGGCCGTGCGGTCAAGGTCAAGAAGAACCCGCCGCCCACGCGTCGCCAGCGGGCGATCATCCGCGAAGAAGAACGTCGCAAGGCCGAAGAGAAGGCGCGCCGCAAAGCCGAAGAGCGCGAGCGCGAGCGCCGCCGGCTCGAAGAAGAAGCACGTGCGAAGGCCGAGAAGAAGGCGAAGGCGAAGGCCGACGCCAAGAAGAGCGACGGCGAGAAGAAGCGCACGGACAAGAAGAAGAAGGCGGACGGCAAGAAGACCGGCGGCAAGAAGAAGGTCGCTGAAGCCGAACGAGGCGCCGCAGCGAGGAACGCCGCGGGCGGGAAGGGCGCGAAATGACGGTCGACATCAACTGGCTCGCATTCGTGCAGGTCTTCGTCGTGGCCCTGGGCGGTGCGATCATCGTCGTCGGGTTCTATGCGATCGGGGTGCGCATGCTCGTGCGTGCGGGCCGGGTGCCGGTCGTCGCCCCGGCTGAATTCACCGATGCGATCACGGTGATCACGCCGAAAGAGGCGGCACGTGCCGAGAAGGCGGCGGCGAAGGCCGCCAAGAAGAGCCCGCTGACCACGGCGCAGAAGGACCTGGCGTTCGTCGCCGCCTGCGCGTCGTTCACGCTGTGCGGGGCGGCGGTGCTCAGCGGCATCCTGCTGATCGTCTTCAACCACTGAAGCTGTGCGGGTCCGGGGGGCTGCGCCCCTAGGCTGAGGGGATGGATGCCGCGTTCCCTCGCTTCGGGTCCCACTCGCCAGCACTTCGCACCATCGTCCACGTCAGCGACACGCACCTGATGGGTGGCAACCGTCCGCTGAACGGGCGTTACGACACCTCGGCGAACCTGCAGCGGACGCTCGCGGCGATAGAGCGATTGTCGCTGCGCCCCGACGCCCTGGTGTTCACCGGCGATCTGACCGATCTCGGTGAGCCTGCTGCCTACGTGGCGTTGAAGCAGGCCGTCGAACCGGTCGCGCAGCGCCTGGGCGCGCCCGTGATCTGGGTGGCCGGCAATCACGACGAACGACCCGAGCTGCGGCGCTCCCTGCTGGGGCGCGAACCCAGTCAGCAGCCCGTCACCGGCGTCTGGGACCTCAGCGGGCTGCGGCTGATCGCACTCGACTCCTCGGTGCCCGGCTGGCACCACGGCGATCTGGATGCCGCTCAGCTGGAGTGGCTGGGCGGCGTGCTGGCAGAGCCCGCGCCGCTGGGCACGCTGCTGGCGATGCACCATCCGCCGCTGCCCGGCCACATCCCGTTCTTCGACCTGCTCGAGCTGCGGCATCAGGACGCGTTGGCGGCGGTGATCGCGGGCACCGATGTCCGCGGCATCCTCGCCGGTCATCTGCACTACTCGACGCATGGAATGTTCGCGGGAGTGCCGGTGAGCGTGTCGGCCGCGTCGTGCTACACGATGAACCTCGCGCGTCCGGCGGTGGAGGTCAACGGGATGGATGCCGGCCAGTCCTTCCATCTCGTCCACGTGTACGACGACACGATCACGCACGCCGTGGTGCCCGTGGTCGACGCACCCACGGCGGATGTCTTCAATGAAGAGTGGCTTGCGGCCATGGCTGCGCTGAGTCCCGAGGAGCGGCTCGAGCGATTCGCACGCAAACCCCCGCGCAACGCGGACTGACGTCAGGTACAGCCGGCGGCTTGCGGTTGTACCCGATGTACACCGGATCGTGGTGTGCGGGCAGGTAAGCTCGAAGCGATCACTTCCGATCCGCCGTGACCCACAAGGACGCTGACACACATGGCTATGGACGCAACGATGCGCACACGCACCGAGACCGATTCACTGGGCTCGATGGAGATCCCCGCCGATGCCTATTGGGGCATCCATACGGCGCGGGCTCTGGCGAACTTCCCGATCGCGAAGCGGCCGATCTCGGTGTACGACGACTTCGTGAAGGCCCTCGCGATGGTCAAGCAGGCATCGGCGCGCGCGAACCGCGAGATCGGCGTGCTCTCGCACGAGAAGGCAGATCTCATCGATCGCGCCGCGCAGCTCGTGATCGACGGCAAGTTCCACGACCAATTCGTGGTCGGCGTCATCCAGGGCGGCGCGGGCACGTCGACCAACATGAACGCGAACGAGGTCATCACCAACGTCGCCCTGGAGCTGGCCGGCCGCGAGAAGGGCGACTATGCCTTCCTCGCGCCGATCGATGACACCAACCGCAGCCAATCCACCAACGACGTGTACCCGACCGCGGTCAAGGTGGGTCTGTCGCTGCTGCTGCAGAGCCTGCTCGAAGAGATGAGCCTGCTGCGCGCGTCGTTCCTGGCCAAGGCCGTCGAGTTCCACGACATCCTGAAGGTCGGTCGCACGCAGCTGCAGGATGCCGTGCCCATGACGCTGGGGCAGGAGTTCCACGGGTTCGCCTCCACACTCGGCTACGACCACCAGCGGCTGACGGAGAACGCCAGCCTCATGTTCGAGATCAACATGGGCGCCACCGCCATCGGCACCGGCATCACCACCCACCCCGGCTACGCGCCGGCGGTCCTGCGGCATCTGCGCGAGATCACGGGTCTGGATCTGGCCACCGCATCCGACCTTGTCGAGGCCACCAGCGACACCGGCTCGTTCATGTCGTTCTCCTCGTCGCTCAAGCGCAGCGCGATCAAGCTGTCGAAGATCTGCAACGACCTGCGCCTGCTCTCGAGCGGCCCGCAGGCGGGTCTGGGCGAGATCAACCTGCCCGCGAAGGCGGCAGGCTCCTCGATCATGCCGGGCAAGGTCAACCCGATCATCCCCGAGGTCGTCAACCAGGTCGCCTTCTCGGTCGCCGGCGCCGACGTCACCGTCACGATGGCCGCCGAGGCCGGGCAGCTCCAGTTGAACGCCTTCGAGCCGGTCATCGCGCATTCGATCTTCCAGTCGATCACCTGGATGCGCCAGGCGATGTGGACCCTGCGCGTGAACTGCATCGACGGGATCACCGCCAACCGCGAGCGTCTGGGCGCCATGGTCGGCTCGTCGGTGGGCGTGGTCACGGCGCTGACTCCCTTCATCGGCTACGCGGCGTCGGCGGCTCTGGCCAAGACGGCGCTGCTGACCGGCCGCAACGTCAGCGACCTGGTCGTGGAAGCCGGGCTGATGGCCCGCGAAGAGGTCACCAAGCAGTTGTCGCCTGCCCGGCTGTCGGGGCTGGAGGCGGTCACGACCGAGATCCCGATCGTGCAGCCCGCCGAGAACGTCGTCGCCGAGGAGCACTGAGCCGCGTCTTCCGCGTGAGCGGGCGGACTGCGCTGTAGCGTGGGAAGCCGAAAACGTGTCCGCACAGCATCCCCACCGGAAGGCAAAGCAATGACCAACGTTCCCGACTCCGGCACTCCGCAGCCTGCGCAGGACCCGCAGCAGCCGGTGCCCCCCGAGCAGCCGCAGGCGCCCGAGCAGCCGCCGGCCGCCGTGCCGCCGGCCCCGCCCGCCTACGGGCAGCAGCCCGCATATGAGCAGGCGCCGCCGTACGGGCAGGCCCCTGCCTATGGTCAGGCCGCCCCGTACGGACAGGTGCCGGCCTACCCGCAGGCGCCGCCGGTCTACGGCCAGCAGCCGGCGACGATCCCGGGCCGCACGATGGGCATCGTTGCGATGGTGCTGTCGCTGGTGGGACTGGTCACCGGCATCACGGCGCTTGTGGGGCTGGTGCTCGGCATCGTCGCGATGGTGCAGAGCAAGAAGGCGGGCCACAAGAACGGCTTCGCCCTGGCGGCCATCATCATCGGCGCCATCCTGGTCGTGCTGTCGATCATCGCGCTGATCGTGTTGATCGTCGCGCTGTCTTCTCTCACCAACGCGGTCAATGTGTGTGCGAACGACCCGTCGGCGTACGTGAACATCTGGGGCGTCTCGGTCAGCTGCACGGACTTCACCACCGGCTCTCGCTGAGCCGGCTGAGCTGCACAGAACGCGCGCCGCGTCGTCGCCGTCCACGGCGCAACGACGTGGCGTGCGGCTTCTATGCTGAACGACATGTCGTTCCCTTCACCGCTGGCTCGCGGCTACTCCGACGATGCCGCGCCGGTGCCCACCGGACCCGCCGTCCCACCGCTGCCTCAGCTCGCTTCGCGCGGGCGTCGAGTGGTGCCGTGGCTGGTGGCCGTCCTGGTCGTGGCGCTGCTGGGTCTGGTCGCGTATTTCCTCGAGGCGATAGGACCCGGTGCATCGATCGTCGGCATGGTCATCGCGCTGGTGCCGCTGACGGTGGTGCTGCTGGCCGTCCGCTTCGTCGATCGCTGGGAGCCCGAACCGCGCGGCCTCGTGCTGTTCGCCCTCGCATGGGGCGCCATCGCTGCTGTGGCCATTGCGCTGGGCGTGGACCTGCTGCTGACCCGCACGTTCGCCCTCCCCGACACTGAGCTGCATGATGCGCTTCGAGCGGTGCTGCAGGCCCCACTGGTGGAAGAGTTCGCGAAGGGCCTCGGTGTCTTCCTCATCTTCGCAACGGCCCGACGCGCGTTCGACGGCCCCGTGGACGGCATCGTCTACGGGGCCCTGGTCGCCGCCGGCTTCGCGTTCACCGAGAACATCCAGTACTTCGCCGTCAGCATGATCGAGGGCGGCACGACGCAGTTGACCGCGACGTTCATCCTGCGCGGACTCCTCTCGCCGTTCGCGCACGTCATGTTCACGTCGGTGACCGGCTTCATGCTCGGTCTTGCCGCGCGGCGCGGAGTGCGCACCTCGGCCGCGGTCGGCCCATGGCTGCTGGGGATCCTCGGAGCCGCCGCTCTGCACGCGCTGTGGAACGCCTCCGCCCAGTTCTTCGACTTCTTCGCGCTGTACGTCACGCTGCAGATACCGCTGTTCATCGCGTTCATCGTCGGCATCGTGCTGCTGCGCCGCGAGGAGCGGCGGCTGACCCGGGAACGGCTGGGGGAGTATGCCGCGGCGGGCTGGTTCACCCCGCAAGAGGTCGACATGCTCGCCACGTCGCACGGTCGCCGAGCGGCGCGGGCGTGGGCGCGCACGCTGCGAGGCGATCGCACCGGGATCATGAAGGGCTTCATCGCGGACGCCACATCCCTGGCCGCCGTGCGCCAGCGCATCGTGACGGGTCGTGATCCGGCGGCGGCAGCGGATCAGCAGACGCTGTTGATCCGCACGGTCGCCGCTCGCCGGGCGCTGTTCGCACCGTGAGGGCCAAGGCCCCCGAATCAAGACTCAGCGCCCGGTGCCGCGGCGATGCCTGCGTGTCTCCCGAGCGCTGAGTTGGTCTGCCACCAGGATGACACGGGCCGTCAGAGGCGTCAAGCACTGCGGCGTCACGCGCGTTGACCACGGGCGGACCGTCCGGTTGGATAGAACCCATGACTGACAACCGCACGAAGCCTGAGATCGATGCGCCCACCGGGCCCGCTCCGACAGAACTGGTCGTCCGCGACCTCATCGTCGGCGACGGCGCCGAGGCCAAGGCCGGTGACACCGTCACCGTGCACTACGCCGGCGTGGAGTACGAGTCGGGTGAGGAGTTCGATTCGTCGTGGACCCGCGGCGAATCCATCCAGTTCCCGCTGCGCGGGCTCATCCAGGGATGGCAGGACGGCATCCCGGGCATGAAGGTGGGTGGCCGTCGCGAGCTGGTCATCCCGCCGCACCTGGCCTACGGGCCGGCCGGTGGGCACTTCCTGGGGGGAAAGACCCTGATCTTCGTCATCGACCTCATCGCCGTCGGCTGACGCCGCGCGAACAGAGAGTGGATGCCTCGGCTGAGGCATCCACTCTCTTTTTTCAATTCACAGGAATAGATATTGTGGAGGGGCAGTTACACGTCTCTGACCGCGCCGTCCGGCGTTCCCCAGACAAAAGGACTGTTATGACCGACACGACCCTCGCCCCCGAGATCGCAGGCTACAAGCCCGGCACGTACGTGCTCGACCCCGCTCACAGTGAGGTGCAGTTCAGCGTGCGCCACATGATGATCTCGAAGGTGCGTGGCACCTTCGGTGTCAAGAGCGCGACGCTCTACGCGCCCGAGAACCCGCTCGAGGCCCGTGTTGAGGCCACCGTCGACGTCACCAGCGTCGACACCAACGACGACGGCCGCGACGGCCACCTGCGTTCGGCCGACTTCTTCGACGTCGAGAACCACCCGACGATGGAGTTCCGCTCCACCGGCGTGCGCCTCCAGAAGGGCGACTTCCTCGTCGACGGCGACCTGACCATCCGCGGGGTCACCAAGCCCGTCACGTTCGACTTCGACTTCGGTGGCTTCGGCTCCGACCCGTACGGCAACTACAAGGCCGGCGCGACCGCCAAGACCGTCGTGAACCGTGAGGACTTCGGCCTCGTTTGGAATGCCGCCCTCGAGACCGGCGGCGTGCTCGTCGGCAAGGACGTCACCATCGAACTCGACCTGCAGGGTGCGCTGAGCGCCTGACGCCTTCTGCGAACGACCCCGACCCATCCCAGACGGTCGGGGTCGTTTCGCGTCTGCGGGTGTGCCTGTGCGGTCGGCTGCGGGTCCGGCCGCGCGGTCGGTTGCAGGGTCGGTTGCAGGGTCGGTTGCAGGGAGCGGGGCTGCCTCGTCACGGTACGGGGTGCAGTGCGTCGTACTCCCGGAACCGCGGGTGCATGCGCGCGAACGTGGCCACCAGGGCGATGACGATCAGTCCACCCAGCAGCGGCGGAAACCACAGCGTCGTGAACGTCGCGAGGGCACCGGCATACAGCGCTCCCACGCGCGGGCCGCCGGCGACCACGACGATGAAGATCCCCTGCAGCCGGCCGCGCATCGCGTCGGGCACCGCGGCCTGCATCATCGTGTTGCGGTAGATCGAGCTGATGTTGTCGGCGGCTCCCGACAGCGCCAGCAGCACCGCTGCTGCGCAGATCAGCACGATGTTCGCCGAGCTCTCGTCCACGTGCGCCGGTGCGAACCATCCGACGGCGGCGGCCACCAGGACGAGGCCGAACGCGGCGATCGCGGCGCCGTAAGCGGTCACGGCACGCTGGATGCCCAGGCCGTGATGACGCACCCGCCCGATCGGGCCTGAGAACACGCTCGACAGGAGCGTGCCCGCAGCGACGGCAGCGGTCAGCACGCCGGTGGTGATGGCTCCTCCGCCCAGCAGCACTGCCCCGATCGCGGGGAACAGTGTCAACGGCTGGCCGAATGTCATGGCCGTGATATCCATCAGGTACTGCACGCGGATGTTCGACGCGCGCCGCAGGAACCGCCATCCGTCCTTCAGCGACTCGAGCCCCGGGCGCACGATCGCCCCTTCGGGGCGGATCGCCGGCAGCGTCCACAGCCCGAGGAACAGCGACGTCATCAGCACGACGTCGACCGTGTACGTCCAGGCGTAGCCCGTGGTGGCCACCAGGATGCCGGCCAGCGCCGGACCGGCCATGACCATCAGGCCGAAGCCGATGCCGTTCAGCGCCGAAGCGGCCGGCAGCAGCACCACCGGGATCAGCCGCGGCACGATCGCCGTGCGTGCGGCCATCACGATCGAGTTGGCTGCCGAATTCACCACGCTCAGGGCATACAGCCACCACTGGGTCTCCCACCCGAACCACGTCAGGAGTGCCAGCAGCAGGGTCGAGGCGAAGGTGATGGATGCCGCGGCCAACGCGACCTTGCGCCGGTCGAACGCGTCGGCGAGCATGCCGCCGTACAGACCTGCGAGGATCATCGGCACCAGGCCGGCCACGGCGATCATCGAGACGGCGAACGTGTCATGTGTGATCGCGTACATCTGCAACATTGCTGCCACGATCGTCAGCTGACCGCCCAGGCCCGACAGCGTGGAGCCTGCCCACAGGCGCGCGAACGCGGGAGAGGTGGTCAGAGGTCGCAGGTCGATGAAATGATCGCGGGAGAGTCGGGCCATCACTGCAGTGCCCGTACCCGCGGGGTATGTCGCACGATTCGAGCGTAGCCCGTGCGCGAGCCAGGGTCGGGTGCGGGCCTCTACTCGTCGATCTCGACGCGTTTCGTGCGGGAGGTGTGGCCGCGCACGATCCGCACACGGCTCGGCGCGACGCCGAAGTGCGCGGCCAGCGCACGCTCGACGCCCTTGTTCGCGGCGCCTTCTGCGGCCCGTTCGCGGACGAACACGATCAGGCCATCGGCTTCCTCTTCTACGAGAGGCCCTTTGCGACTGCCGGGCTTGACGCGCACCGTGAGCTGCATGTCGTCGAGACTAGTGGGGTCGGGCTCAGGGGTGGGCCGCATAGGAGTCGATATCTACGAAAGTGGAGGATCTCGCGCGTTTGGCCGCTGTCAGGGCTGTGGTGCAGCGCAAACGCCACGGGAAAGGCTGGAAAAGAGATCAATGCGTCTCTTGACTATGGGTACACATGTTCGATAGTATGGGTGATACAAGGTCAGCCGGGAGGAGCCGTTCATGTCGATGTTGACGAACGCGGGCTTGTCTCCGGTGCTGGTGGAGTTGGATGAGTTGGTGGGTCATCTGACCGCGTCGCGGGAGCGGGCGGCGCGGATGTTCGCGGCGGAGATGTTCTTCTTCGAGCAGGTCGCCGGGATCGTCGAACGCCGGGAGGCCGAGCGTGCCGCGGCCGATGAGGGGGCGATCACCCGGTCCTCGCAGTTGGGGATGCGGGAGGTGTTCGCCGAGATCGGCGCCGCACTCAAGCTCAGCGAATGGCAGGTCGCGCGGAAGGTGTCGTCGGCGTGGACGTTGATGCACCAGTTCCATGAGACGCTGTGCGACGCGAGCTGCGGGGTGTTCTCCGGGGAGCACGCGGCGCTGATCGCCGACGCGGGCGCGGTGATCGAGAACGCGACGATCCGGGCGGAGTTCGAGCGGATCGCGCGGGAGCTGGCGGCGGAGCTGACGCCGGGGCAGTTGAAGGCGGCGCTGGCCGGGCTGGTGCAGCGCCTGGACCCGGAAGGCTGCGAGAGGCGGGTGCGGGATGCGGTGGCACGTCGGAAGGTCACCGCCCGGGAGGTTGAGCCGGGGCTGACCCGGATCACCGCGGATGTGCCCACCGCGCAGGGTGCGGGCATCATCGACCGGATCCGGGCGATGGCCACCGAACTGCACGACCAGAACACCACCGTCAAGGCTGATGCCGAAGCCGCCGCTGCTGACGTTGCGGCGCAGAAGGCCGCGGCTGAGAAGGCCGCGGCTGACGCTGCGGCCACGGACGACGCCGCGGCCAAGGCCGATGGCGCCGAAGCTGCGGGCGCCGAAGCTGATGGCGCCGAAGCTGCGGGCGCCGGTACTGCCGAAGCCAGCGCTGATGCCGATGCCGAGGATGTGGATGCCGAGGATGTGGATGCTGATGCTGTGGTGTTCGATGAGCGCACGCACACGCAGATCATGGCGGACATCTTCTGCGACCTGCTGCTGACCGGAAACACGCACGGGCACGGCACCACCGAGGCGGGCCGGGATGCGATCAACAGCATCACCCCGACCGTGCAGGTGACCATCCCTGCCACGACCCTTGCCGGGGCGACGGTCGGCGGGGCGGCGGTGGACGGGTTCGGACCCATCGACGACACCACGGCGAAACATCTTGCTGGGGTCGCGAAAGCGTGGGTGCGGGTGTTCACCGACCCGTGCTCCGGCATCCCGATCAGTGTGGACCGGTACCGGCCCTCCAAGAAACAGAAACTGTTCCTGCAGGTGCGGGACCGGCACTGCCGGTTCCCCGGCTGCCGCCGCCCCGCCCAAACATGCGACATCGACCACACCATCCCGTACGCGCAGGGCGGGCCGACGTGCCTGTGCAACCTGGAACACTTCTGCAAACGCCATCACACCGTCAAACACGACACCGCCTGGACGGTCGAGCAACTCTCTGGTGGGATCCTCCGGTTCACCGCGCCGACCAGGCGCGTCCACACCACCAGACCACCCGGGACCGTCAGATTCACCCCGATACAACTGATCGACCCTGACCCGCACCTGAAACACCAGTTCGCACAACAACTCGCCGACGACCCCGCACCCTACTGATCCGCGAACAGGGCACGTCACCGGGCACGAACTGGCACGAGCAGGTGCGTGGTTTCACACCCTCCGACGCAGGACGGCGGACGCTGCGTCGTGCGGTAGACTTGTTCGGTTGCCGTTCGATCGGCCGCGGATAAAGAGAGCTCACGCATCGGGCGTCGGGCACCGCGCAATGACCAGAGAGGGGACCGCTTTATGGCACTGGATGCAGAAGTCAAGAAGGCGATCATCGAAGAGTACGCGACGCACCCCGGTGACACCGGTTCCCCCGAGGTGCAGGTCGCGATGCTGACGCAGCGCATCAAAGACCTGACCGAGCACCTGAAAGAGCACAAGCACGACCACCACTCGCGTCGTGGGCTCTTCCTGCTCGTGGGTCAGCGCCGCCGTCTGCTCGGCTATCTTCAGGACATCGACATCGCGCGTTATCGCTCGTTGATCGAGCGCCTGGGGCTCCGCCGCTAAGGCACGCGAACCAGCGTTCAATCGCTCCAAACATTCTTGGAAGGCCGTCCCCCGGTGGGGACGGCCTTCGTCGTTGCCGGGCTGCTGACGCGGTCAGCGCCTGCGCACTCAGTGTGCGATGAGATCGGAGTGCCACTTGGCCGCGACGTCGGGGTGCGCGCGCAGCCGTGACTTCAGAGCATTCTCGCCATACAGCGCATGGATCGGGTTGGCCGGGTCCCGTTCCACTCCGCGTGCCTGTGCGGCCAGCTCGTCGGGCAGCTCGATCAGCGGCAGCCGCCGATCCAGCTGAGGGTTGAAGAAGAACGGCACCGAGATGCGCTCGTCCGGGCGTGCGGGCGAGATCACGCGGTGGTTGGTCGCCGTCAGGTATCCCTGGGTCGCGTACTCGAGCTGCTCGCCGATGTTCACGACGAACGCGCCCGGAACGGGAGGTGCGTCGACCCACACGCCGTCTCGCTGCACCTGCAGCCCGCCCTTGCCGGGCTCGACCCACAGCAGCGTGAGCACGCCCGAATCCTTGTGCGCGCCCACCCCCTGACCGGCGGGGTCGTCGATGCCGGGGTACCGCACGATCTTCGTCAGGGTCGACGGCTCGCCGAAGTGCGCGTCGAAGTACGACTCCTCGGCGCCGAGGGCGAGCGCCCAGGCGCGCAGCAGGCGGCGGGAGACGTCCCGCAGGTGCGCTTCCCAGTCGTCGACCACTTCGCGCAGCTCGGGCAGGGCCGCCGGCCACAGATTCGGTCCGATCAGCCGGGCGTAGCCGGGGGCATCCTCCCACGCGACGGCCTCGCGCTCTGGACCGATGTCGATCTGCTCGCGCCAATCCACCCGACCCTGCGTGCGTTCGCCGCCGATCCGCGTGTACCCACGGAAATGCGGGCTGTTCACGTTCTCTATCGCGAGCTTGTCGGCCTCGGGCAGTGCGAAGAACGCGCGGGCGGTGCGCAGCAGCCGCTCTTCGAGTTCGGGCGGCACCCCCGTGCCCGTCAGATAGAAGAATCCGACGTCGTGCGTGGCAGTGCGCAGCTCGTCGCGAAAGCGGGCGCCGGCGGCCGGCCCGTCGTCCAGCAGCGACAGGTCGAGGATCGGAAGGTTCAACGTCGTCATGGTCCGACGTTAGAGGGATGTCGCAGTCTGGTCGGATCGTGTTGCCCTGCGTGAACGCCGACGGCGGTTTGTGACAATCTGTTCACGGTCCGCGCCCGCCTTGAGTGCCATGGTCCGCTCACGGTAAGGTCATACTTACTGAGGGTCGCCTTACCTGACTTTTGCTGTCGGACTGCACCGGTGCAGGGCGTCGGAGAGACGCAGGCGACCCGTGTCCCGTCATCACGATCGAGATCGGATCCCCCGTGCTCGCAACCTTCCTCATCGGCCTGCGCGAAGGCCTCGAAGCGGCTCTCGTCGTCGGCATCCTCGCCGCGTATCTCAGCCGCCTCGGCCGCCGCGACGTGCTGCCGCGTCTGTGGATCGGGGTGGGCCTGGCGATCGTCCTGGCGGTCGGTGTGGGCGCGGTGCTCACGTTCGGCGAATACGCGCTGACGTTCCAGGGGCAGGAGATCCTCGGCGGCCTGCTGTCGCTGGTGGCCGTGGCAATGGTCACCTGGATGATCTTCTGGATGCAGAAGACCTCGCGCCATATGAAGAAGGCGTTGGAGGGGCATCTCGACAAGGCGCTGGCCTCGGGAACGATCTGGGCGCTCGTCCTGGTCGGCTTCGTCTCGGTGGCCCGCGAGGGCGTCGAGTCCGCGCTGCTGCTGTGGTCGATGACGCAGTCCTTCGGCTCGTCGCCTGCGGTGCTGCTGGGCGCCCTGCTCGGATTCGCGGTCGCCGCCGTCGCCGGCTGGGCCTTGGCCAAGGGCATGCTGCATCTGAATCTGCGGCTGTTCTTCGCGTGGACCGGAGCGTTCCTGGTGATCGTGGCCGCGGGAGTTCTGGCCTATGCCCTGCACGATCTGCAGGAAGCGGGAGTGGTTCCGGGGCCGTTCACCGCTCTGGCACCGGTTGCGGCGAACGGTGCCGTGGCCGTCGGGTGGGCAGGCTTCCCCTTCGGCTGGGCTTTCGACGTCTCGCACGTGATCGCCCCCGGCAGTGCGCTGGCCGTCGTCCTGCAGGCACTGGTCGGCTTCATGCCGCAGATGAGCTGGGTCCAGGTCATCGCCTGGGTGCTCTACGTCGCGGTGGTCGGCACGTTCTTCCTGCGCGGGCTGCGCGCACCGGCGCGCGCCGTGAGCGCGCCCGCTCCTTCTCTCACAACCGTCACCCCCTCACACCAAGGAGTCCGATGACCGCGCCCCGCGCCCTCGCCCTATCCGCCGCCGTCGGCGTCGCCGCTCTCGCCCTCACCGGGTGCGTCGCGAAGGCCGACGTCGCGGCCTCTGACGCGTTGACGGTCACCTCGACGGACACCGCGTGCACCGTCTCGGCACCGAAGGCCACCAGCGGCACTCTTGCGTTCGATGTGTCCAACACCGGCAGCCAGGTCACCGAGTTCTACCTGCTGGCAGACGACGGTCTGCGAATCATCGGCGAAGTCGAGAACGTCGCCCCCGGCGCCACGCGCACACTGACGCTGGTCGCCCAGCCGGGCGACTACTACACGCTGTGCAAGCCCGGCATGGTCGGCGACGGTGTCGGGAAAGCCTCGTTCACGGTCTCGGGCGAAAAGGTCAAGGCGGAAGGGTCGGACGCCGCACAGAAGAAGAAGGCCGTCGACCTGTACGCCGCGTTCGTGAAGGACCAGACAGGTCAGCTGCTGCCGGCGGTCAAGACGTTCGCCGCCGTGTACGAGAAGGGTGACGACGCTGCTGCCAAAGAGCAGTTCCCGCGCGTGCGCTCCTTCTACGAGCGCATCGAACCGATCGCCGAGTCGCTCGGCGACCTCGACCCGAAGATCGACTTCCGTGAGGTCGATGCGAAGGCCGACGGCATCCCGTGGACCGGTTTCCACCGCATCGAGAAGGACCTCTGGGTCCCCGCGAAGAACGCTCTGAACGCCGACGACGCGACGCCGGCGTGGAAGGACTGGGTGCCCTCGACGCCCGCCGAGCGTGCCACGATCGGCGCGCAGCTGGTGACCGACGTGCAGTCGCTGTATGACTACGTGCACGGCGGCCAGTTCGTCGCCGCGCTGGAGGAGCAGGGCGTCGCGGGCCTGTCCAACGGTGCGATCAGCCTGCTCGACGAAGTCGCCAAGAACAAGATCACCGGTGAAGAGGACTGGTGGAGTGGCACCGATCTGTGGGACTTCGCAGCGAACGTGGAAGGTTCGAAGATGGCCTTCTCGCTCGTGCGCGACCTGGCAGGGTCCGCGGGCTCTGACGGCACGGCTCTGGTCGCCAAGATCGACAAGGGCTACCAGGAGCTGCAGGCGAAGCTGGCCACCTACGGCGATGCAGACAAGGGCTACGTCGCGTACGGCAAGCTCACCGATCAGGACCGTCGCGACCTCACCGATCTCATCAACCGCCTCGCCGAGCCGCTCTCGCAGCTGACGCAGACGATCCTGTCATGAGCGAGGGTCTGAGCCGCCGCGGACTCCTGGGCCTGCTCGGGGCAGGTGCCGGTGGTCTGGTCGTCGGTGGCATCGGGGGAGTGGCGATCGGCGCGGGCGTGGCCTCGTCGGCTGCAGCCGGGGCCGCCGGCACCGTGCACCCGTTCTACGGTGCGCACCAGGGCGGCATCTCCACCCCCGTGCAGGAGCACCTGCACTTCGCCGCGTTCGACATGGCCGACGATGCCACCCGCGACGATCTCATCTCGCTGCTGAAGGACTGGACCTACGCGTCAGCCCGCATGACCAAGGGTCTGGACGTCAGCGCGAAGGGTGCCGTCCACGGCTCGCCGCAGGCGCCGCCCGATGACACCGGCGAGGCTCTGGGGCTGTCGGCTTCGGCCCTGACGATCACTTTCGGCTTCGGCCCCGGGCTGTTCACGAACGCGTCGTTCGGGCTCGCTGCCGCTCGCCCGGCGCAGCTCGCAGACCTGCCGCCGTTCATCGGCGAGCAGCTCGATGCACAGCTGTGCGGGGGAGACCTCTGCATCCAGGCGTGCGCGGATGACCCCCAGGTCGCCTTCCACGCCGTGCGCAACCTCAGCCGCATCGCGTTCGGTCGCGCGCGCATCCGCTGGTCGCAGCTCGGCTTCGGGCGCACGTCCAAGACCACCGCAGATCAGTCCACTCCGCGCAATCTCTTCGGATTCAAGGACGGCACGGCCAACATCCTCGCCGACGATCCGAAGGCGCTTGACGAGCACGTGTGGGCGTCCGCGTCGGATGGGCCCGCGTGGCTTGTCGGTGGCTCGTATCTCGCGGTGCGCAACATCCGCCAGCGCATCGAGACGTGGGATCGTGTGCGGCTCGTCGAGCAGGAGCAGATCATCGGCCGAGACAAGGGCGAGGGGGCTCCGCTGTCCGGAGGCACCGAGTTCACCGCCCTGGACTTCCACAAGAAGGATGCCGCCGGCCGCCCCGCGATCGATGTCAAGGCACACGCGCGCCTCGCGCATCCCGAACTCAATCAGGGAGTGCGTCTGCTGCGCCGGGGCTACAACTTCGTCAACGGCAATGACCTGACCGGAGACCTGTCGGCGGGACTGTTCTTCCTGTCCTATCAGCGCTCGCCGGACCGATTCATCCGTGTGCAGCGGTCAGTGGCCAAAGACCTGATGGCCGAATACCTCGTCCATGTCGGGTCTGCGATCTTCGCGGTCCCGCCGGGGACCGAAGAGGGCTCGTACGTGGGTGCGGGGCTGTTCGCGGCGACCTGAATCAGGCATCCTGAACGCGAGGAATAATCTCAGCGGCTCCGTGTTTGATCAGATACATTCAGTTGCATAGAGGTGGATGCCGCGGCATCCCGAAAGCGAGACTTCGATGAGCGAGAACACCACGGGCGCGGGAGCAACCGACGCAGGCATGCAGTTCGGCCTGTTCTCGGTCAGCGACATCACACAGGACCCGACCACGGGCGTGACCCCGAGTGAGGCCGAGCGCATCCAGGCGACGCTGACGATCGCCACGCACGCCGAAGAGGTCGGGCTCGACGTCTTCGCGATCGGCGAGCACCACAACCCGCCGTTCTGGTCCTCGTCGCCGACCACCACCCTCGCCTACATCGCCGCGAAGACCGAGCGCCTGATCGTCTCGACGGCCACGACCCTGATCACGACGAACGACCCGGTGAAGATCGCCGAGGATTTCGCCGTGCTGCAGCACGTGTCCGGCGGCCGCGCCGACCTGATGCTGGGCCGTGGCAACACCGGTCCCGTGTACCCGTGGTTCGGAAAGGACATCCGACAGGGTCTGCCGCTGGCCGTGGAGAACTATGCGCTGCTGCACAAGCTGTGGCGCGAAGACGTGGTGGACTGGGAAGGGAAGTTCCGCACGCCGCTGCAGGGCTTCACCTCGACGCCGCGTCCGCTGGACGGCGTGCCGCCGTTCGTCTGGCACGGGTCGATCCGCACGCCTGAGATCGCCGAGCAGGCCGCGTATTACGGCGACGGCTTCTTCGCCAACAACATCTTCTGGCCCGCCGAGCACTATCAGCGCCTGATCGAGCTGTACCGCCAGCGCTGGGACCACTACGGCCACGGGGCCCCTGAGACGGCCATCGTGGGCCTGGGCGGCCAGGCGTTCATGCGCAAGAACTCGCAGGACGCGGTCAACGAGTTCCGCCCCTACTTCGACAACGCCCCGGTGTACGGGCACGGTCCGTCGATGGAGGACTTCACCAAGATGACGCCCCTGACGGTCGGCTCGCCGCAGCAGGTCATCGATCGCTACGCCGGCATGCGCGACCTGTTCGGCGACTACCAGCGTCAGCTGTTCCTGATCGACCACTCCGGCCTGCCGCTGAAGACCGTGCTCGAGCAGTTGGATCTGCTCGGCGGCGAGGTCGTGCCGGTGCTTCGTCGCGAGCTCGCGAAGAACCGCCCCGCGGCGGTTCCGGATGCCCCGACCCATGCATCGCTGGTGAAGGCGGCCTACGGCGACGGACCGGTACGCCAGCCCCGGCCGAACGCCAACCGCGGCGACAACGTCACCGGTGGCTCGCCCTACCAGGACACCCCCGCACCGGCAGGCGCCGCGTTCGGCCTCGGCGGCGCACGGTGAGCGCGCCGCGGCGCATCGCCGTTGTTGCGGCGGGGCTGTCCACACCCTCCTCGACGCGCATGCTCGCCGACCGGCTCGCCCATGCGGTCGTGCAGCACCTGCGCGAGCGCGACATCGAGGCATCCGTCGACACATTCGAGCTGCGCGACTACGCGCACGAGATCACGAACCATCTGCTCACCGGCTTCGCCGCGCCCGAACTGGAGTCGATGATCAACACCGTGATCTCGGCCGACGCGATCATCGTGGTCACCCCGATCTTCACCACGAGCTACTCGGGTCTGTTCAAGTCGTTCATCGACGTCCTCGACAAGGATTCCCTGATCGGCAAGCCGGTGCTCATCGGCGCCACCGCCGGCACGTCGCGCCATTCGCTGGCGATCGACTACGCGATCCGCCCGTTGTTCGCCTACCTGCACGCAGACGCCGTCTCGACCGGTGTGTTCGCCGCCTCCGATGACTGGGGGGTCACGGCAGACCAGGTCGCGCCGCTGGGAGCGCGCATCGAGAAGGGCGCCAGCGAGCTCGCCGACGCCGTCGCGCAACGGCAGCCGGCGACCTCGTCGGACCCGTTCGACCCCGCGAATTATCTGCGCGGTGGAAACTCCTTCGAGAACCTGCTGGGCGGGCTCTCGGGGGAGTGATTCGGTGCGGCCACGCGGCATGAAGGGGCGGGCAGCACAGCGCTCACCCGCTCTTGCGGCGGAACTCGCGCTTCTGGCCGGCCCGACCGTGAGGCTCTGCAACCGAGCCCCGTCCGTCCAGGTGGGACTCGCCGTCGCGGCTGCGGGCGTTCTTCCTGTCGAGCGCCTCACGGAACTTGCGCTTCACCTCATCGGATGCCGCGGACTGCGTGGTGTCGTCGTCGCTCATGGTCCCACCCTAGGCGAGGGCCCGGGTGCCCGCCATCCCGTACCCCTCCTGATAGGATTGCGAAGGTTGCCGTGTGGCATCCGCTCAATCGAATACTGAGCTCGAATATCGAGCTCCAGGAGCAGACCGGTGAGAAGCTGGTCTCCTGTGGTGGGTTCCTCTCCGGTCCGATGGTCGACACGAGGGTGATCTTCTACTGGTGACCAGCGCGGGCGGTCGTCGCGACGACATGCGCATCACGCATGACGTCATGCGCTCATATCTGCCTGCTGCTCCTTCGCATGACCTCGCCTGCGATACGCGCGGACGAGTCTAAACAAAGAAGGAGAGACCTCTTGGAAGGTCCTGAAATCACTGCCGCCGAGGCCGTTTTGGACAACGGCCGCTTCGGCACCCGTACTGTCCGGTTCGAAACCGGGCGCCTCGCCCAGCAGGCACAGGGTTCTGTCGCCGCATATCTGGACGATGAGACCATGCTGCTGTCGGCCACGAGCGCCGGCAAGCACCCCCGTGAAGGGTTCGACTTCTTCCCGCTCACCGTCGATGTCGAGGAGCGTTCGTACGCTGCCGGCAAGATCCCCGGTTCGTTCTTCCGTCGCGAAGGTCGCCCCTCGACCGATGCGATCCTGGTGTGCCGTCTGATCGACCGCCCGCTGCGCCCGTCGTTCGTCGACGGCCTGCGCAACGAGGTGCAGATCGTCGTCACGGTCCTCTCGATCGCTCCGGGCGAGTTCTACGACGCCCTGGCCATCAACGCGGCCTCGCTGTCGACGCAGATCTCCGGTCTGCCGTTCTCCGGTCCGATCGCCGGCGTGCGCCTGGCGCTGGTTCCCGGTTACGGCCAGCACGAAGACCAGTGGGTCGCGTTCCCGAGCGCGAAGCTGCTCGAAGAGGCAGTGTTCGACATCATGGTCGCGGGCCGCGTGCTCGACGACGGCGATGTCGCGATCATGATGGTCGAAGCCGAGGCCACCGAGCACAGCTGGAACCTCATCAAGGGCGGCGCCACCAAGCCGAGCGAGCAGGTCGTCGCCAGCGGACTGGAAGCCGCCAAGCCCTTCATCAAGGAGCTCGTCGCTGCGCAGAGCGTCGTGGCGAACACCGCCGCGAAGGAGATCCAGTCGTTCCCCGTGTTCCTGCCCTACTCGCAGGCCACGTACGACTTCGTCGCCGAGCGCGCGTACGACGACCTCGTGGGCGTCTACCAGATCGCCGACAAGATCGAGCGCCAGAACGCCGACGACGCGATCAAGGACCGCGTCAAGGAGCAGCTGTCCGCAGCTGTCGCCGACGGCTCGCTCGATGAGGTCGCCGCATCCGAGTTCTCGGCCGCGTACAAGGCCGTCACGAAGAAGATCGTGCGCGGTCGCATCCTCGCCGAAGGCGTGCGCATCGACGGTCGGGGCCTTGCCGACATCCGCCCGCTGGACGCCGAGGTGCAGGTCATCCCGCGCGTGCACGGCTCGGCCATCTTCCAGCGCGGCGAGACCCAGATCCTGGGTGTCACCACGCTGAACATGCTCAAGATGGAGCAGCAGATCGACTCGCTGTCGCCGGTCACGCACAAGCGGTACATCCACCACTACAACTTCCCGCCCTACTCGACCGGTGAGACCGGCCGGGTCGGCAGCCCCAAGCGTCGCGAGATCGGCCACGGGTTCCTGGCCGAGCGCGCGCTCGTGCCGGTGCTGCCCTCGCGCGAGGAGTTCCCGTACGCGATCCGTCAGGTCTCCGAGGCGCTCGGATCCAACGGCTCCACCTCGATGGGCTCGGTCTGCGCATCGACGCTCGCACTGCTCAATGCCGGTGTGCCGCTGCGCGCACCTGTGGCCGGCATCGCGATGGGCCTCGTGTCCGACACCGTCGACGGTGAGACCCGCTATGCGGCGCTGACCGACATCCTGGGTGCCGAAGACGCGCTGGGCGACATGGACTTCAAGGTCGCCGGCACGAGCGATTTCGTCACCGCGATCCAGCTGGACACCAAGCTCGACGGCATCCCGTCGTCGGTGCTGTCGGCCGCCCTGCAGCAGGCGCACGACGCGCGCATCACGATCCTGAACGTCTTGAACGCGGCGATCGACGCCCCGGACGAGATGGCTCCGACCGCGCCGCGTGTGATCAGCGTGCAGATCCCCGTCGACAAGATCGGCGAGCTGATCGGCCCGAAGGGCAAGACGATCAACGCGATCCAGGACGAGACCGGTGCGGACATCTCGATCGAAGAGGACGGCACCGTGTACATCGGTGCGGTCGACGGTCCTTCAGCCGAGGCCGCGCGCGCCCAGGTCAATGCGATCGCCAACCCGACCAACCCCGAAGTGGGTGAGCAGTTCCTCGGCACGGTCGTGAAGATCGCGACGTTCGGCGCGTTCATCTCGCTGCTGCCGGGCAGGGATGGTCTGCTGCACATCAGCGAGGTGCGCAAGCTGACCGGTGGCAAGCGCGTCGAGAACGTCGACGACGTGCTGTCGGTCGGCCAGAAGCTGCTCGTGCGCATCACCAAGGTCGACGACCGCGGCAAGCTGTCGCTCGAGCCCGTGCTCGAAGAGGTCGCAGACCAGTCCGCTCCCGCCGAGGCCGCGCCCGCGGCTGAGACGGCTCCCGCCGAAGCCTGATCCTTCGACGGACGGTGCCCGTGTCCCTTCGGGGCACGGGCACCGTCCGTTTTCGGCCGATGGGACGGCATTTGTCCGCCGGATGGGGGACAAATGGCTTCAGACGCGCCAAAGCGTTACCGAATGTTTACCCGGGTCATGCTTCAGTGCCCAGCAAGGTCACACTCGTCACCTACGCTCGAAGTACGCGCCGGGGGGCGCGCATAACAGTGGCCACGGATCATGGAGATTCGTGAGGGGGTGGGCATGGCGGTCTTCGGTGTCGGTTCTGCGCGAGCAGCCGGGGGGCGCTCCGCGCCGACGGCCATGCCCGCCCCGTCCACTCCGCCCGCGGTCACGATGCCCGAGGCGGCGACCACCGTGCACCCGTCGGCTCCCATCCCCGTGCAGGGAAGAGCTGTCGGGGCGCAGGTGCGCGTCGAGCTCGGCGAAGGCGGCCCGCGGATCTTCCCGCTCATGCTCGGGGGAGCCGAGTTCGGGTGGAACGTCGACGTCGAATCCAGCCACGAGATCCTCGACGCCTACCTGGAGCGCGGCGGCAACGCCGTGCACACGGCCGACAGCTTCGCCGGCGGGCGCAGCGAGCACATCATCGGTGAATGGCTGCGTACGCGCGGCGTGCGCGACGAGGTCGCCCTCGCCGTCCGCGTGGGTGCCCACCCCGATCATCCCGGCCTCGGCCCGGTGAACCTCGTCCGCGCGGTGGAGTCATCCCTCACGCGTCTGGGCACCGACCACATCGACGTGGTCTATCTGAACGCCAGCAGCGGAATCACGGCGATGGAAGACGTGCTGGCCACGTCTGAGTGGCTCGTCGAGACCGGCAAGGCACGCGCGGTCGGGGCGTTCGGGTTCACCGCCGCCCAGCTGGTCGAGGCCCGCATCCTGGCCTCGGCAGGGTATCCGCGCATCACCGTGCTGGACGCGCCCTACAATGTGCTCCGCCGCCACGAATTCGAGGGCGACCTCAAGCTCGTGGCCGGCGCCCAGTCGATGGCGGTCACTGCGTCGCACGCGCTCGAACACGGATTCCTCTCCGGCCGGCACCGCACGCGCGGAGATCTCGCGCGGTCGACGCGCGGCGCGCAGCTGGCGGGCAATATGAACCGTCGGGGCACGCGCACGCTGCGCGCACTGGACGGCATCGGCGAAGAACTGGGCGTGCCCACCGCGGCGGTGGCCGTGGCCTGGCTACTCGCACAGCCGATCGTGACCGCGCCGATCGTCAACGCCTTCGCTCCCACTCAGGTCGATGAACTCGTCCGAGGGGTCGGTGTGCGATTCAGCCGCGCGCAGCTGGCCGAGATCGTGCGCGCCGCAGAATAAGCACGGGTCGGCACGACCCTGCGAGGCGTGAACCTCGCATAAGCTGGAAGTGGGCCTTCGGTCCGATTCCTCCCCCGATGAAGAGAGAGCTTGGCGTGACGCATTACATCTATCTCGTGCGGCACGGCGAACACCAAGACGCGGAACAGGGAGTCGCCGACGGGCCGCTGTCGGCGCGTGGCCGTCGTCAGGCCGAGGCGCTGGCCGACCGGCTCTCGGGGCTGCCGCTGACCGCCGTGTGGCACTCGCCGCTCGAGCGGGCAGCCGAGACCGCCCGCGCCGTGGCCGCGCGCCTGCCCTCGGTCGACCCGCAGCCGTCCGCGCTGCTGTTCGACTGCGTGCCCACCGGGATGACCCCGGACACGCCGGCGGTCTACGAGCCGTTCTTCGGATCTGTCACCGACGCCGAGATCGAGGCCGGACGCGCTCAGATGAGCGACGCGATCAGCGCGTTCCTCGTGCGCAAGCCCGGTGATGTGCACGAGGTGCTGATCACCCACAACTTCGTCATCAGCTGGTTCGTGCGCGAAGTGCTGCAGATGCCCGAATGGCGCTGGATGACCCTCAACCAGGCCCACTGCGGCCTCACCGTCATCGCGCAGAAGCCCGGGCGCCCGTGGAGCCTGCTGACGCACAATGACCTCGCGCACCTGCCATTCGAGCTGCAGACCGGCCTGCCCGAGCCGCTGCCGGTCTGAGCGCACTGCAGCGCACATATATGCCGTAGTCGCCATATGGCGTCATCACCCCTCGCGCGCAACGTAGGCTTGATGTCATGACGACACGCGTGGCGATCGTGGGTGGCACCGGAAAGCTCGGTGGCGTCATCCGCGAGGTCGTGGCATCCGAGCCCGACTTCGCTGTGCACGCGACCCTTTCATCGCGCGATGACATCGCCTCGATCGCCGGCGCGGATCTGGTGGTGGATGCCTCGACCCCGGCGGTGTCGATCGATGTGGTGCGCGCAGCCATCGAGCGTGGCATCACGATCGTGGTCGGAACGTCTGGCTGGTCGGCCGAGCGCATCGCCCTCGTGCGTCCGCTGGTGGAGGCGGCGGGCACCGGCGCGGTGTTCGTGCCGAACTTCTCCCTCGGATCGGTGCTCGGCTCGGCGCTGGCGGCTGCGGCAGCGCCGTTCTTCCCCTCCGCGGAGGTCGTCGAGGCGCACCGCGACACCAAGGTCGACTCGCCCAGCGGCACCGCGGTGCGCACGGCCGAGCTGATCGCTGCGGCCCGCGTGGCGCAGGGTCCCGTGCTGGCCCCGCACGCCGATCAGCGTGCACGCGGACAGCAGGTCGGCTCTGTTCCGGTGCATTCGCTGCGCCGCCCCGGCGTGATCGCCCGTCAGGAAGTGCTCCTGTCGGGAGCGGGCGAGACGCTGTCGATCGTGCACGACACCGTCGATTCGGCGGCGGCATACGCTCCCGGCATCCGACTGGCGCTGCGCAATGCCCTCACGGTGCGCGGAGTGGTCGTCGGGCTCGACAGCTTCCTGGACATCGGCATCGGCGCGCCCCGTGCGGCCGGCGACGCCGGCCGCGCATGAAGACCCGCATCTCCGTGGCTCTGATCGCGGCAGTGCTGGTGCTGTACATCGTTGTGATCGCCCAGTGGGCCTGGCTGCTGCTGGCCAGCGGCAGCGCGCTGGCAGTCGTCATGGGCGTCGCGCTGTTCGTGCTGCCGGTGATCGCCGCATGGGCCATCGGGCGGGAGATCTGGTTCGGTGTGCGCGCCGAACAGGTCGGCCGTCGGCTCGAGAAGGAGGGCGGCCTGCCCGACGACGACGTCGCAGTCCATCCCAGCGGCCGCGTGGTGCGCGCGGACGGCGACGCGGTCTTCCCGCATTACCGCGACGAGGCGCAGGCGCACCCCGACGACTGGCGCGCGTGGTACCGGTTGGGCCTTGCGTACGACGCCGCCGGTGACCGCAAGCGCGCGCGGGGCGCGATCCGTCAGTCGATCAAGCTCGAGTCGGCCGACAAGGCCTGAGAAGAGGCCGCGTCCGCATCTCCGGGACGGGGTACGGCGGCAGCGATCGCGTCGTCGACCGTCGCGTGCACGAACGAGAAGCCCGAGTTCAGCAGCGCGGCCGGGACGACGTGTGCGTCGGCCAGCAGCAGCGCCTCGGCGGCAGCGCCCAGCGCGAGGCGCATCGCCCAGGCAGGTGCGCGCACCAGGTACGGCCGGTTCAGGCGCACCGCCAGCCCGAAGCCGAGGTCGTTCGCAGTGGCGCGGGTCGGGCCGGTCAGATTGACCGGCCCCGACAGGCCGGCGTCGATGATGTGTCGGATCGCCCGCACCTGGTCGACCAGCGAGATCCACGGCCACGCCTGCGTGCCGCGCCCGAGCGGCCCGGAAAGGCCCGCCCGGGTGAGCAGGATCAGCGGTTTGAGCACGCCCTGGGCATGCACGACCGGCGCGGTGCGCAGCACGGCCACGCGTGCGTGCGGACCTGCGTCTGCGGCGGCGTGCTCCCACTCGCCGCACAGATCGGCCAGGAACGTGTCGCCTCGGGGTGACTGCTCGGTCAGGGTGAGGCCCGGGGCCGAGCCGTACACGCCGACCGCCGACGCACTGACGAAGGCCGGGGCATCCACACCCAGCGCACGGATCGCGGTGGCCAGCGTCCGCGTCGGAGTGACGCGCGACCACAGCAAAGTGCTGCGATAGCGTGCGGTCCACGGCATCCGCCCGATCGAGGCGCCGTTCAGCCCCACCACCGCCTCGGCGCCGGCGAGCACGTCGGGATCCAGCGGGCGGGCATCGGCCAGCCACTGCACCTCTCCCGGCCCGCGCGGTGCGCGGCGCACGAGCCGGGTGACCCGCACGCCGTCTGCCTGCAGGGCTGCCGTCAGCGCGGTCCCGATCAGGCCGGATGCGCCCGCCACGACGATGTGGCCGGCAGAGGAAGGGGTTTCAGGCAAGCGATGCCTCGAGGGTGATCTCGACACCCGCCAGGGCCTGCGAGACCGGGCAGCCGACCTTCGCCTCTTCGGCCAGGCGGTCGAAGTCGGCCTCGGTGAGGCCGGGGACGACCGCCGACACGTTCAGGTGACTGCCGGTGATCCCGGTGCCCGGCGTGAAGGTGACGGATGCCGATGCCTGCAGGTTCTCGGGCGGAGTGCCGTTCTGCGCCAGGGCATTCGACAGCGCCATGCAGTAGCAGGAGGCGTGGGCGGCGGCGAGCAGCTCCTCGGGAGTCGTGACCGCGTCAGAGCCTTCGCTTCGCGCCTTCCAGTTCACCGGGAACGAGCCCTGGCCCGAGCTGGTCAGGCTCACTCGGCCGGATCCTTCGAACAGGCTGCCGCTCCACTGTGCCGCGGCTTCGCTGGTGACGCTCATGGTGTCCTCCGTCGTCGATCGGTCGTGTGCGGCCCAGCCTAATCGTGGGCGGCGACCGGTGCGACGGGTTGCCGAGCCTACGCGGTGGCGTGCCCGATGACGCCGGCCCGCTGCAGCAGCAGGTACAGCTGGCAGCCGAGGCAGAATCCGAAGGCGGCGTTCAGGAATGCGGCGACGAACGCTGCGGCGGCCGCGACCGTCAGTCCCCACGGGACTCCTGCCAGCTGCAGCACCAGGCCGATGACGCTCACCAGCAGTCCGACGCCCTGTGCGAAGCGCGGCGGGCGGGGGTCTTCGAGCTCGCTCGGTGCGGCAAGGCGCGGCTGCACGAATCGGCGGAACAGCGCACCCCACGGTGCGGTGCGCGGCCAGCCGACGCCCCATGTGAACAGCAGGGCGATCACCAGGAGCAGAAGGAATGCCGGGTCCAGGATGCGGGCGCCGATGGTCGCGCTTGCGATCAGAGCCGTCGTGGACAGCCCCGTCAGGCCCAGCACGATCGTGATCAGGGTCAGAACCGAAGTGATCGCGGCGCCGAAACGCGGGCCGCGCGGGTCGATGCCGATGGTCTTGTCAGGCATGGGCGGGTTCTCCGATCAGTCGGGTGAGCTCGGCGGCGACGGCCTGCCGGTGCGGGGCGCCGCCGAAGCGCGAGTGCACGGCGCCGTCGGCGTCGAGCACGAACACCGTGGGCGTCTGCAGGATGTGCAGTCGGGTCGCCAGGTCGGGGCGATGCGTCAGATCGACCTCGGCGTGCGTGACGCCGACGTGTTCGCCGGCCACGGCATCCAGGGTCCGCCGAACCTGGGGGCAGCGCGAGCAGAACTCGGTGCTGAACAGCACGAGCGTGGCCCGTTCGCCGCGTTCGCCCAGCTCGAGCCCGGCCACGTCGAGGTCTCCGTCGGCGACCGAGCGGGCGCGGCTCTGACCGAGCCGCCACAGCAGGCCGCCGACGGTGGTGGCGACCACCAGCGCGGCCACGACGACCAGGGCGATCCAGACGGGCATGTCCATCACGCTAGTCGGGCGCCACCCCGCCGGCTTCTGGATGACGCAGTGTGTCAGCGGGTATCGTGGCGGACGTGAGCATCCCGACGCCCTATGAGGATCTGCTGCGCGACGTGCTGGCAGGCGGCACGCACAAGGACGACCGCACCGGAACCGGAACCACGAGCGTGTTCGGAAGGCAGCTGCGGTTCGACCTGTCGCAGTCGTTCCCCCTCATCACGACCAAGCGGGTGCACTTCAAGTCTCTGGCCTATGAGCTGCTGTGGTTCCTGCGGGGCGAGTCGAACGTGCGCTGGCTGCACGAGCACGGCGTCTCGATCTGGGACGAGTGGGCGGATGCCGACGGTGAGCTGGGTCCGGTGTACGGCGTGCAGTGGCGCTCATGGCCGACGCCCGACGGTGCGCACATCGATCAGATCTCGCAGGTTCTCGACCAGATCCGTTCGACCCCCGACTCGCGCCGGCTGATCGTGTCGGCGTGGAACGTGGCCGAGATCCCCGAGATGGCGCTCGCGCCCTGCCACGCGTTCTTCCAGTTCTACGTCGCCGACGGCAGGCTGTCGTGCCAGCTGTACCAGCGCAGTGCCGATCTGTTCCTGGGCGTGCCGTTCAACATCGCCTCCTACGCGCTGCTGACGCTCATGGTCGCCCAGCAGACCGGCCTCGAGCCCGGCGATTTCGTGTGGACCGGCGGAGACTGCCACATCTACGACAACCACCGCGAACAGGTGCGCGAGCAGCTCAGCCGCGATCCGTACCCCTACCCGACGCTGCGATTCGCCCGCACGCCGGAGTCGATCTTCGACTACGACTACGAGGACTTCATCCTCGAGGACTACCAGCATCACCCCACGATCCGTGCCGCCGTCGCCGTCTGAGATGCCCGTCGGACTGATCTGGGCGCAGGCGCGCGGGGCAGTGATCGGTGCCGCCGGCGGCATGCCCTGGCACGTTCCCGAAGACATGGCGCATTTCAGACAGCTCACGACGGGGCACCCTGTGGTGATGGGACGCCGCACATGGGAGTCGTTCCCCGAACGGTTCCGCCCGCTGCCCGGGCGACGCAACATCGTGATCACCCGCAACGACGGCTGGGCGGCCGACGGCGCCGAGCGAGCGGCGTCACTGGATGCTGCGCTCGCGCTCGCCGGTGGCGGGGCCGCCGGCGAGCCTGACGAGCACGGTGCCGATGGCGTCGTCTGGGTCATCGGCGGGGGCCAGATCTTCCGCGATGCGATCGCGCGTGCCGACGAGCTCGGCGTCACCGTGCTCGAAGTCACCGAGTTGGACCTGGACGTGCCCGGAGACACGACGGCGCCCGAGATCGCCGGATGGCGGCCCGCGGCATCCGATCCGTCGCCGACCGAGTGGCACTCCTCGCGCACCGGTGTGCGCTACCGCTTCGTGCGTTACGTGCGCGAGGTAAGGACATCGTCCCTGTCCCCAGGAGTGCCAGGCAGTAGCGTGTGACGCATGGTGACGGCACTGGTGACGGGGGCGAGCTCGGGGCTCGGCGCGGAGTACGCGCGGCAGTTGGCCGAGCGGGGCGCCGATGTCGTCCTGGTGGGTCGTGACCGGCAGGCCCTGGAGAGCGTGGCCGCCGAGGTTCGGGTGCAGGGCCGCGAGGCTGAGGTGCTCGTGGCCGACCTGCTCGACCCCGCGCAGATCGCGACGGTGGTGGCGCGGCTGACCGACGCCCAGCGGCCGGTCGAGGTGCTGGTCAGCAACGCCGGGCACGGGTTGTCGCTGGCATTCGAGCACAACGACGTCGAGGCCGAAGTGCGCCACCTGCGTCTGCACGATGAGGTCGCACTCCGGCTGATCCACGCGGCTCTGGGGCCGATGCTCGACCGCGGGCATGGCAAGATCCTGACCGTCGCATCGATCGCGGCCTTCATGCCGCGCTCGACCTACGGCGCGGTCAAGCAGTGGCTGGTGTCGTTCTGCCGCTGGGCGAACGTCACGTACGCGCCGCGCGGGGTGACGGTGACCGCGGTGTGCCCGGGGTTCGTGCACACGAACTTCCACGAGCGGCTGGGTCTGCCGCCGGGCCAGGAGGGCATCCCCGGCTGGATGTGGCTGGACGCGCCCCTGGTGGTGCGCGCATCGCTGCGCGATCTCGCCCACGGCCGCGCTGTGTCGATTCCATCGCTGCGCTACAAGCTCGTCGCCCGAGTGCTGCCGCTGCTGCCCGACCGCCTGACTGCCCGAATCGGCCAGCGCGGGCGCTCGTCCGAGGCCTGAGGTCGCGCGGGACGGCGCTGGGGGTGCACATCACCGGGGTGGGCCGAACCGATACTCTGGGGATATGACGCATACGGGCAACCCCTTCGGGCAGGTGATCGTCGCGCTGGTCACTCCGATGACAGCGGACGGCGAAGTCGACTGGCCAGCCGTCGCCAAGCACATGGACGACGTGATCACGGCCGGGGCCGACAGCATCCTGGTCACCGGCACCACCGGTGAGACCAGCACGCTCACCGACGCCGAGAAGGTGCGCCTCGTGGAGGTCGGCAAAGAGGTGGCCGCGGGCCGGGCGACGATCATCACCGGCGGCGGGTCGAACGAGACCGCACACGCGATACAGCTCTACCGCGACAGCGCGAAAGCCGGCGCCGACGGCATCCTGGTGGTCACGCCGTACTACAACAAGCCCACCCAGGCGGGAATCCTCACGCACTTCCGGCTGATCGCCGATTCCACCGACCTGCCGATGATGCTGTACGACATCCCGGGCCGCACCGGCGTCCCGATCGCGTACGAGACGATCTTGCGACTGGCCAAGCATCCGAACATCCTGGCGGTGAAGGACGCGAAGGGGAACTTCAGCGAGGTCTCTCGCGTGCTGAACCAGACTGACCTGATGTACTTCTCCGGTGACGACTCCAACGTGCTGCCGCACATGGCCATCGGCGCGGTCGGCCTGGTCGGGGTCACCGCGAACATCGCCGCCCAGCCGTACCGGACGATCGTGGACGCGGTGAACCGCGGCGATCTGGCGGCCGCGACCGAAGCGCACAAGAAGCTCGAACCCCTCGTGCGTGCTGTCATGACCCACGTGCCGGGCACCGTCTCGGCGAAGTACATCTTGCACGGCCTCGGCCGTATCTCCAGCCCCCGCGTGCGATTGCCGCTGGTGGGACCCGAGGAATGGGAGGCGGCGAAGATCGAAGACGAACTGGCATTGGTGACCGGCATTCCGGGCGTCGACTTCTCGGACTTCCGTCCCGACCGCAATGCCGCCGCCGGCGGCGCGCTGCCGAAGGTCTCGGGGACCACCCGATGATCGCGCAGCAGGTCCTCGATCCGCCGGCACTTGAATCCGGCACCCTGCGCGTCATCCCCCTCGGGGGCCTCGGCGAGGTCGGGCGCAACATGACCGTCTTCGAGTTCGACGGCAAGCTGCTCGTCGTCGACTGCGGCGTGCTCTTCCCCGAAGAGAACCAGCCGGGCGTGGACCTGATCCTCCCCGACTTCGAGCCGATCCGCGACCGTCTCGACGACATCGTCGGCGTCGTGCTCACGCACGGTCACGAGGACCACATCGGCGCGGTGCCGTACCTGCTCAAGCTGAAGGGCGACATCCCGCTCATCGGCTCGGGTCTGACGCTGGCGCTGGTGGAGGCCAAGCTCAAAGAGCACCGCATCAAGCCCTACACCTTGACCGTCAAAGAGGGGCAGCGCGAGAAGGTCGGCGCGTTCGACCTCGAGTTCGTCTCGGTGAACCACTCGATCCCCGACGCACTGGCCGTCGCGATCCGCACGCCCGCAGGCCTGGTGCTGGGCACCGGTGACTTCAAGATGGACCAGCTGCCGCTGGACGGGCGTCTGACCGACCTGCGCGCGTTCGCACGCCTGGGTGAAGAGGGAGTCGACCTGTTCATGGTCGACTCCACCAATGCCGACATCCCGGGCTTCACCGCGTTGGAGCGGTCGATCGGTCCCGTGCTGGACCAGGTGATCGGCAGGGCCCCGCGGCGCGTGATCGTGGCCAGCTTCTCGAGCCACGTGCACCGGGTGCAGCAGGTCATCGACGCCGCGCACGCCCACGGCCGCCGCGTCGCGTTCCTCGGCCGCAGCATGGTGCGCAACATGACCATCGCCGAACAGCTCGGCTACCTGCACGTGCCCGAGGGCGTGCTGATCGACTACAAGAAGGCCAAGGATCTCCCGGACGACCAGATCGTCTACATGTCCACGGGCTCGCAGGGCGAGCCGATGGCGGTCCTGTCGCGCATGGCGAACCTCGACCACGCGATCGAGCCGGGTCCCGGCGACACCGTGATCCTGGCATCCAGTCTGATCCCCGGCAACGAGAACGCGGTCTACCGTGTGATCGACGGCTTGACCAAGCTCGGGGCGACCGTCGTGCACAAGGGCAATGCGAAGGTGCACGTCTCCGGGCATGCGGCCGCCGGTGAGCTGCTGTACTGCTACAACATCGTGGGCCCGCGCAACGTCATGCCGATCCACGGCGAGCACCGGCACCTGCGCGCCAACGCGCAGCTCGCCCAAGACACCGGTGTGCCCGTCGAGCGCACGATCCTGGGCGAGAACGGCACCGTGGTCGATCTGCGCGACGGGATCGCGAAGGTCGTCGGCCAGCTCGACCTCGGCTTCGTCTACGTCGACGGGTCGACCGTCGGCGAGATCACCGATGCCGACCTCAAGGACCGCCGGATCCTGGGCGAAGAGGGGTTCATCTCGGTGATCGTCGTGGTCGACTCCTCGACCGGCAAGATCATCTCCGGTCCCGAGATCCACGCCCGCGGTGTGGCAGAGGATGACGCGGTCTTCGATGATGTCGTCCCCAAGATCGTCGCGGCGCTGCGCGAGGCGGCCGGCAACGGCGTGCGCGACAGCCACGCGCTGTCGCAGATCGTGCGGCGCACGATCGGCCGCTGGGTGAACCAGAAGCTGCGTCGCCGGCCGATGATCGTTCCGTTGGTGATCGAGGCATAGCCTCGACCACTGACCGGCGCAGTATCGAGGCGTGAGCCTCTAAACCCGCGTCGCTCCGGGCCGAGGTCGGCACCCCGCGATAGCGTGGAGCAATGGCCAGGAGCACCACGAGCAGTCGCACGCCCGCGAAAGGCTCGTCGTCGCGTGCGAAGGCGAAAGAGGCGCCTTCGCGCGCCAAGAAGCCTGCGCCGGCGCCGAGGCGGTATGTCGGCGAGGTCGACAGACCGCCTCTGATCGTACGGATGTGGCTGGGTCTGGCGCACGTGGTGGGCGGGCTGTTTCGCGCGTTCGGCCCCGAGACGCTCCAGAAGGAGCAGCGTCGCGACGGCTTCCCGTTCCTGATCGTGCTGCTGGCCGTCGCGGGCGCCGTGGACGAGTGGTTCTTCATCGGCGATCCGGTCGCGATGAACATCAGCGCCTACTCGGTCGGCGGGCTGATCGGCCGCGTCGCCTTCGTCCTCCCGGTGCTGCTGATCCTTCTGGCCGGGTGGCTGTTCCGGCATCCTGCCTCGGTGCACGACAACGGGCGCATCGGCATCGGCTTCGCCCTGTTCATTCTGTCCGCGGCCGGCTTCTGCCACGTCTTCGGGGGGCGTCCGAACCCCAAGGACGGGCTTCCCTCGCTGAGTGCGGCGGGAGGGCTGTTCGGGTGGATGCTCGGCGAGCCGCTGAGCTTCCTCACGCAGATCGGCGCCACTGTCGTCTTGTCGCTGCTGACCGTCCTGTCGGTCCTGATCCTCACCCGGACTCCGCCCAATCGCATCGGCCGGCGTCTGGGCGACCTCTATTCGTGGATGTTCGGTGCCGAGCGCGGTGGCGATGACGCCAACGCACCGACGGCTGTGCTGCCGGCAGGCGACGACGGCGATGACAAGCTGCCCTGGTGGCGTCGCAACAAGAGCGGCCGCGAGAAGGATGCCGATGCCACGGTCGGCTCGCAGGACCTTGATCTGCTGGTTCCGGGTTCGGACCACGGAGGCTTCGAGCAAGCGATCGCCCCGAGTACGCCACCGGCGCTGCCGGACGCGGTGACCGAGGTCATCTCGCCGTCTGTGCTCGCCGGGGCGCAGCGTCGCGTGGATGCGGCCGCCACCGGGCTGGCCGATGACAGCGACACCGGACCGGTGGACGCGGCCCTGCCGGGTCTGACCGGCATCAGCGGTTCGGGAGAGCGGATCGTGCCCTCCACTCCCTATCAGCTGCCGTCCACGCAGACGCTGGTCGCCGGTGAGCCCGGCAAGACGCGATCAGAGGCCAACGACAAGGTCGTGGCCGCGATCACGGGCGTCTTCCAGCAGTTCAAAGTGGATGCCCGGGTCACGGGCTTCTCCCGTGGCCCGACCGTGACGCAGTACGAGATCTCGCTGGGCTCGGGCGTCAAGGTCGAGCGCATCACGGCCCTGACGAACAACATCGCCTATGCCGTGGCATCCAACGAGGTGCGCATCCTCGCCCCGATCCCGGGCAAGAGCGCGATCGGAGTCGAGATCCCCAACACGGATCGCGAGATCGTGACGCTCGGCGACATCCTTCGCTCGGATGCCGCAGCCAAGGCCAAACACCCCATGACGATCGGCGTCGGCAAGGACGTCGGCGGCGGCTATGTGGTGGCCAACCTCGCGAAAATGCCGCACCTTCTGGTGGCCGGGTCCACCGGATCGGGCAAGTCGAGCTTCGTGAACTCGATGATCACGAGTCTGCTGATGCGCTCCAAGCCCAGCGAAGTGCGCATGGTGCTCATCGACCCCAAGCGCGTGGAGCTGACCGGCTACACGGGCGTGCCGCACCTGATCACGCCCATCATCACGAACCCGAAGAAGGCCGCCGAGGCGCTGCAATGGGTCGTGAAAGAGATGGACCTGCGCTACGACGACCTCGCGTCGTTCGGCTTCCGTCACATCGACGACTTCAACAAGGCGGTTGTCGCCGACCAGATCCATCTGCCTCCGGGAAGCGAGCGGGTGCTCAAGCCCTATCCCTACCTGCTGGTCGTCGTCGATGAGCTCGCCGACCTCATGATGGTGGCCCCGCGTGACGTCGAGGATTCGATCGTGCGCATCACGCAGCTCGCGCGGGCCAGCGGCATCCACCTCGTCCTTGCCACGCAGCGACCGTCGGTCGATGTGGTGACGGGCCTGATCAAGGCCAACGTCCCTTCGCGTCTGGCGTTCGCGGTGACCAGCGTCACCGACTCACGGGTCATCCTCGACCAGCCCGGCGCCGACCGACTGATCGGACAGGGCGACGCGCTGTTCCTGCCGATGGGCGCCTCCAAGCCCATCCGCGTGCAGGGGGCGTGGGTCAGCGAGCCCGAGATCGAGCGCGTGGTCAAGCACGTGACCGGCCAGGCGCGGCCCGAATACCGCTCCGATGTGCAGGCCGTCGTGCACAGGAAAGAGGTCGACGCCGACATCGGGGATGACCTCGACCTGCTGCTGGCGGCCGCCGAGCAGATCATCTCCACGCAGTTCGGGTCGACATCGATGCTGCAGCGCAAGCTGCGCGTCGGCTTCGCGAAGGCCGGCCGGCTCATGGATCTGCTCGAATCGCGCGAGATCGTCGGACCGTCCGAAGGGTCGAAGGCCCGCGACGTGCTGGTGACGGCCGAGCAGCTGCCCCAGGTGCTCGCGCGGCTGCGCGGAGAGGAGCCGCCGGCTCCGGCGGCTTCGGCGGCGCCCCCTGAGCCGTACAGCGGCGACCCGATCGAGGCGCAGTACGACGGTCTGCCCGTGGTGGACGGCGATGACGGCGACGAGGATGCCTGGGGCCTCACCGGCCGCGAGTAGCACTGCAATACTGAAGCCGTGACTGTTCCCCGCCAATTGCCCAATGCCATCACCGTGGTGCGCATCATCTGTGCGCCGGTGTTCCTGTGGATGCTGCTGGCAGACGACGGCGCGAACGGCCCGTTGCGGTGGTGGTCGGCTGTCCTGTTCGTCGTGGCGATCGCCACCGACGGCATCGACGGCTACCTCGCGCGCCACAACGACATCGTCACCGATGTGGGCAAGATCCTGGATCCCATCGCCGACAAGGCGCTCACCGGCTGCGCCTTCGTCGGGCTGTCGATCCTCGGCGAGCTGGACTGGTGGATCACGATCATCGTGCTGGTGCGCGAGGTGGGCATCACGATCTACCGGTTCGCGGTGGTCAGCGACCACGTTCTGGCGGCGGCGTGGATGGGCAAGCTGAAGACCCTGGCGCAAGCTGTCGCGCTGACCCTGGCCCTGCTGCCGCTGGCGATGCTCGTGGGCGACTGGATCCGCTGGGTGAACATCGTCACGATGACGATCGCCGTTGTGCTGACCATCGCCAGCGGCATCGACTACATCGTCAGCGAGGTGCGCGGCAGCCGGAAGAAGCAGCGGTGACAGCCTCTCCCGATGCGGTCGAGGTGCTCGCGCGGCTGCAGGCGCGAGGGTGGACGGTCGGAGTCGCCGAGTCGCTGACCGGCGGCCTGGTGGTGGCATCCCTCATCGACGTGCCAGGTGCTTCAGCGTGGGTGCGTGGGGGAGTGGTCGCGTACGCCACCGAGCTCAAGCACCGGATCCTCGGCGTGGACGCCGTGCTGCTGGCCGAGCACGGCCCCGTGCATCCCGACGTCGCGCGGCAGATGGCAGAAGGCGTCCGTGCGGCCACGACGACGGCGGACGGCCCGGCCGACGTCGGCATCGCCACCACCGGCATCGCAGGCCCGACCTCTCCCGACGGCCAGCCGGTGGGTACGGTGCACGTCGGCGTGGCGACCCCCGAGGGGACGCAGGTCGTCTCGGCAGTGCTCTCGGGCAACCGTGATGACATCCGGCATGACGCGGTGCGGCTCGCCCTTCGTGCCGCGATCGGCGCATTGTGACATGGTTCGGCCGATCGGGAACAACCCCCGTCACAGAACGGTTGCATTCGGCGATTCCCAAGTATTACCAAGCGCGTGGGATTAGTGTGACCCACACGGGTGTTGTACTCTTGTGCACCCGGCAACGAGGGAAATAACGGTGAGGAGGGGCCCGAAATGATCCTGGTACGTCAAGAGATCGGCGACGTGCTTCGCGACTTCCGTCAGCAGAAGGGCGATACCCTCCGGCAGGTGGCGGGCCGCGCGAGCGTCGCCCTCGGCTACCTCAGTGAGGTCGAGCGCGGCCAGAAGGAGGCATCGAGCGAGATCCTCGCATCGGTCGCCGACGCGCTCGATGTTCCCATCTCGACGATCATGCGCGAAGTCAGCGACCGCATCTCGGTGCTCGAGGGCGTCCAGTCCTTCCCGGACGTGGTGCCCGACGACCTTGTGGCAGAGGTCGGTCCCGAACTGTCGCTGCGCTGACGCGTGCGTCGCAGCGAGTTCCAACGGGCGGTCGCCGCAGAGTTCGGCGGCCGCTCGTCGGCGTTGGTGAACGACCTCGTGCTGCCGGGCCTGGGTGATCGCACGGCAGCAGAAGCGCTGGATGCCGGCATCCCGCCGCGAGAGGTCTGGCTCGCGCTGTGCATCGAAACAGATGTGCCCGAGTCGCGTCGGCACGGTGCGGGCCGGCTCGAACCGCGGCGATCCTGAGGGGCACCGCGCACGATTTCTGCGCGCCGACGCGTGCGGCGTGTCGTCGAAGATGCGTTCGAGATAAGCGTAGGCTCCTGCACAGCAGGTTCGTGAAGGCGATTGTCCACGGATGCGACGGTGAACGGCAGAGGATGTCGGAGCCCGCTCGTACTGTGAACAGCGTCGAACGACACCTCCGCCTTGTCGCAGCATCCGTCCAGACGGACAGAGCGTGACAGCCTACAGGCGACGGACACCGATTGTGTAAGGAGCACGTCATGCCCTCTCCCGCTGACCGCGAGAAAGCCCTCGAATCGGCTCTCGCTCAGATTGACCGGCAATTCGGAAAGGGCTCGGTGATGCGCCTCGGCAGTGACGAGCGTGCTCCGGTCGAGGTCATCCCCACCGGCTCGATCGCCCTCGACGTCGCCCTCGGCGTCGGTGGCCTTCCGCGCGGCCGCATCATCGAGATCTACGGCCCGGAGTCCTCGGGCAAGACGACGCTGACGCTGCATGCGATCGCGAACGTCCAGAGCGCAGGCGGCATCGCTGCGTTCATCGACGCCGAGCACGCGCTGGACCCCGACTACGCGAAGAAGCTGGGGGTCGACATCGATCAGCTGCTCGTGTCGCAGCCCGACACAGGTGAGCAGGCGCTCGAGATCGCCGACATGCTGATCCGCTCGGGGGCGATCGACCTCGTCGTGATCGACTCGGTGGCCGCCCTCGTGCCGCGTGCCGAGATCGAAGGCGAGATGGGCGACTCGCACGTCGGTCTGCAGGCACGACTCATGTCGCAGGCGCTGCGCAAGCTCACCGGTGGTCTGAACCAGACCAAGACGACCGCGATCTTCATCAACCAGCTGCGTGAGAAGATCGGCGTCTTCTTCGGCTCGCCCGAGACCACCGCCGGTGGAAAGGCGCTGAAGTTCTATGCGTCCGTGCGTCTGGACATCCGTCGCATCGAGACGCTCAAGGACGGATCGGACGCGGTCGGCAACCGGACCCGCGTCAAGGTCGTCAAGAACAAGATGGCGCCGCCGTTCAAGCAGGCGGAATTCGACATTCTGTACGGCATCGGCATCTCGCGTGAGGGCAGCCTCATCGACTTCGGCGTCGAGCACGCGATCGTCAAGAAGTCGGGTGCGTGGTACACGTACGACGGCGAGCAGCTCGGGCAGGGCAAAGAGAACGCCCGCAACTTCCTGCTCAAGCACCCGGACGTCGCGGACGACATCGAGTCGAAGATCAAGGTGAAGCTCGGCATCGGCGTGCCGAAGGCCGTCGAAGCGGTCGCCGAGGGTGCTGACGACGCGGTGCCGCAGAAGGTCTCTGCCTGATCATGGCCGACGAGAACGGGGGCGGCCGTGAGCGGCTTGCCCCCGTGATCCCGCTCTTCGGCGGTCGGTCCGAGCCTCCGGCAGCCGATCGCGCACCGAATCCGGCCGAGGAGCGGACGACGGTTCCGGTCGTAGCGCAAGCACAGCTTCCGGTCGTAGCGCAAGCGCCGCGAGACGAGACGACGCCCCCGCCGTCCGCGACGTGGCACTCCGTCTGGGATGACGAAGAAGACGCCGCGGACGACGTCGGCGGCGAGATCGATGAGAGCCTGCGGGCTGAGCTCGACGTCGCCGAGCGCGACCTGCTGCGCAAGCTCCGTACGCGGCAGCTGTCGGTCTCGGAGGCCCGCACGGTGGTCGCCGAGCGCGATCTCGAAGCACACGACGTCGACAAGCTGCTGCACGTGTTCGTGCGTCGGGGATACCTCGATGATCGTGCGCTGGCCGAGCAGTTGGTCACAGCGGCCGTGGAACGCAAGGGACAGGGGCGCAAGATCATCGCGCAAAGCCTTGCCAAGCGGCGCATCCCACGGGATGTGATCGATGCTGCGCTGGCGGAGCTTCCCGATGACGACGCCGAACGGGCGCTGGAGTTCGCACGGCAGAAGGCGCGGTCGATGCACGGCCTCGAACGCGACGTCGCTCTGCGCAGGTTGGTCGGCCAGCTCGCGCGGCGCGGGTACGGATCGGCGGCGCTGGATGCCGCACGTCGGGCGCTCGACGAGCTCTGAGCGCCGTCGCCCACAGAGCGGATGACCCGGCCCTCGGCTGCGGCTCGTAGAATGTTGTGACTATGTCTTCGCCCTCTTCAGCCCCGACGATCATCGCGCCCTCGCCTGCCGCGCTCGATGACTTCGGGCACGCGCGCACTTACGAAGTCCGTACGTTCGGCTGTCAGATGAACGTGCACGATTCCGAGCGTCTTGCCGGCTCGCTCGAGAGCGCCGGATACATCCGCGCGACCGAGGGGCAGGACCCCGACGTCGTCGTGATCAACACGTGCGCGGTGCGTGAGAACGCTGCCGGCAAGCTGTACGGCACGCTCGGGCACCTCAAGAGCAAGAAAGACGTGCACGACGGCATGCAGATCGCCGTCGGCGGCTGCCTGGCCCAGATGGACAAGCAGGCCGTGCTCGACAAGGCGCCGTGGGTGGATGTCGTGTTCGGCACGCACAACATGGGTTCGCTGCCGGGTCTGCTCGAGCGCGCGCGCCACAACGGCGAGGCCGAGCTCGAGATCCTGGAGTCCCTCGAGGTCTTCCCCTCGACGCTGCCGACCAAGCGCGAGAGCGCCTACAGCGGGTGGGTGTCGATCTCGGTCGGCTGCAACAACACCTGCACTTTCTGCATCGTGCCGAGCCTGCGCGGCAAAGAGAAGGATCGCCGGCCTGGCGACATCCTCAGCGAGATTCGGCTGCTGGTCGATGACGGTGCCGTCGAGGTCACACTGCTCGGCCAGAATGTCAACTCCTACGGAGTCGAGTTCGGCGACCGGCAGGCGTTCGCGAAGCTGCTGCGCGCCGCCGGCTCGATCGAGGGGCTCGAGCGCGTGCGGTTCACCAGCCCGCACCCGGCCATGTTCACCGACGACGTCATCGACGCGATGGCCGAGACGCCCAACGTCATGCCGCAGCTGCACATGCCCCTGCAGTCGGGCAGCGATCGCGTGCTGCGCGCGATGCGCCGCTCGTACCGCAGTGCGCGCTTCCTCGGCATCCTCGACCGCGTGCGCGCGAAAATGCCCGACGCCTCGATCACCACCGACATCATCGTGGGCTTCCCCGGTGAGACCGACGAGGACTTCGAAGACACCCTGCGGGTCGTCGAGCAGGCACGCTTCTCCAGCGCTTTCACTTTCCAGTACTCGATCCGCGAAGGCACACCCGCGGCGACCATGGCCGACCAGGTGCCGAAGGAGGTCGTGCAGGAGCGCTACGATCGCCTGCTCGCCGTGCAGGAGCGGATCTCGCTCGAAGAGAACGAGAAGCAGGTAGGTCGCGAGGTCGAGGTGCTCGTCTCGACCGGTGAAGGCAAGAAGGATGCCGCGACCCACCGGCTCACCGGGCGTGCGCGCGACAACCGGCTCGTCCACTTCGAGGCCCCCGCAGGCTCCGACCTGCCGCGGCCCGGAGACATGGTGACCGTGCAGATCACGCACGCGGCGCCGTTCCACCTGTTGGCCGATTCACCCGACGGTGCGCAGCTGCGCATCCGCCGCACGCAGGCCGGCGATGCGTGGGAGCGCGGCCAGGCCGACACGTGCGGTGTGCCCTCGCACGGTGGCTCCACCGGGGGTGCGGTGTCACTGGGCATGCCGTCGATCGGCCTGCGCTCCACAGGTCGTTGAGCGAGCGCAGCGAGTCGAAACGGCGCCGCCGCAGGCTCTGGGCGCTCGTCGGCGCCACCGGCACCGGCAAGACAGCCCTGTCGCTCGACCTCGCCGAGGCGCTCGCCGCAGCCGGCGCGCCCGCCGAAATCGTCAACGCCGATGCGATGCAGCTGTATCGCGGCATGGACGTCGGTACGGCCAAGCTGCCGCACTCGGAGCGCCGCGGCATCCCGCACCACGTGTTCGACGTGCTCGAGGTGACCGAAGACGCCGCCGTGGTTCGCTATCAGGGCGATGCGCGGACCGCGATCGAACAGATCCACGCGCGCGGCGCCGACGCGATCCTCGTCGGCGGCTCGGGGCTGTATGTGTCCAGCGTCCTCTACGACTTCCGCTTTCCGCCGCGGGACGATGCGGTGCGCGCGGCCCTCGAGGCCGAGCTCGAACAGCACGGCGCGGCGGTGCTGTTCGCCCGCCTGCGCGAGCAGGACCCCGCCACGGCGGCACGGATCGATCCGCGCAACGGGCGCCGCATCGTGCGTGCGCTCGAGGTGCTCGCCCAGGGTCATGCCACGCATGGCGCGGCATTGCCCGATCAGCCTGTGCTGTGGCATTCTGACACGCGCATCGTCGGTGTGCACGCCGATCGGGCCGAGCTCGTGCCCCGGCTGGACGCGCGCGTCCAGCACATGTGGCAGGGCGGCCTGCTCGACGAGGTCGAGCGGCTGCGCGCGGCGGGCCTGGAGCGCGGCACGACGGCGCCCCGGGCGATCGGCTACGCGCAGGCGTTGGCACAGCTGCGCGGTGAGAAGACCGAGGCCGAGGCGATCGCCGAGACCCAAGCGCTGACGCGCCGTTACGCGCGCCGGCAGGTGTCGTGGTTCAAGCGCTACCCGGGCATCGAGTGGGTGGCGCCGAGAACGGGCGCCGCGGCCCTGGTGCGCTGAGGCGGAAGGGGGCGTCACACGGGCTGGGAGACACAAGGGGCGAGGTGACACGGGAACCTCGATCCGGCAGAGAAGGCGGCAGTGCGCCGTTGTCGGTGGCGTGCGCAATGATGTCGGTATGACCACCGTCTTCTACACGGCCTCGAGTCTTGACGGATTCATCGCCACTGCGCAGCACCGGCTCGATTGGCTGCTGCGGCGGGATGTCGATCCTGACGGGCCGATGGGCTACAACGCTTTCGCGCGGTCGGTCGGCGCGCTCGTGATGGGCGCGGCGACGTACGAGTGGGTCCTCGCCCATGACAAGGGGTGGGCGTACACGCAGCCGACGTGGGTTCTCACGCACCGGACGCTGCCCCAGCGGGCAGGCGCCGACGTGCGATTCGCGTACGGAGATGTGCGCCGCGTGCACAAGCAGATGACCAAGGCGGCTGGTGGCCGTGATCTGTGGGTGGTCGGCGGGGGAGACGTCGCCGGACAGTTCGCGGTGGCGGGCCTGCTCGATGAGGTCTGGGTGCAGTTCGCGCCGGTGACCCTCGGCGCAGGCTTCCCGTTCATGCCGCTTGCGCTGGAACTGGAGCTGCTCGAGGTGGCTCGCAACCGTGACTTCCTGTGCGGCCGGTACGGCGTCGTGGGCGCCCCCGGCACGCTCGACTCATTCGATGCCGAGGACGCGTGAGCGAAACCACCGACCTGCCGTGCGCGCACCGCGCTCCAGTGACCCGCCGAACGGGTTCTCGCGCACCATGTATGTCCACGTCGCCGATGGTCGGCGCATCCCCAGCGCGGCACCTCCGGCGGTGAGCTGTGCGGCGGTGATCGTGCGCAGGATGCCGGCGGCCCGGTCGTAGACCGTGTCGAAGAAGCCCTCGAATCGGCGCAGGGTGATGCGGTGGAACTCGTCGCGCGGGCTGAGGCCTGCCAGCGCCTGCAGATGGATGCCGTCACGGATCTCACCCAGCTGGGCCAGGTGGTCGCTCCACGCATCGTCCAGGCACCACAGGATGACCTCGCGGGCCGCGTCGTCGACGGTCTGCACGGAGGTCGCGGCGGTCAAGGCTTTCAGCTGGGTCGGGATGCGGCTGCCCAGCTGCTCGCGCACGTGCTCGCCGCGCATCACCTCGTCACGCTCGGCCAGCACCGTGTGCCGCTGCCGGGCGATGGCGCGGGAGAAGTCCCAGGTGTCGCGGTGGCGGTCGCGTCGCGCACCTTCGGCGATCCGCTGCGCCGCGTCGACGACGGCGCCCAGCGCGTGAGTGTCGGCCGCGCCGTCCTGGCGCGTCGCCTTGGTCATCAGGTACGCCGGCGCGTGCGTGAGCACGAGTTCGTCGTCGAGGCTCGTGAACGTCACGGCGACCCCCGGATCTCCCTGCCGACCCGAGCGGCCCCGCAGCTGAGCATCCAGGCGCTGCGAGGGGTAGCGGCCGACTTGCAGCACGGCCAGACCTCCGGCTCGGGCCACCCGGTCGTGGTCGCGCTCATCGGCGCCGCCGAGGCGGATGTCGGTGCCGCGTCCAGACATCTGCGTGGAGATCGTGATCGATCCGAACTCACCCGCCGCGGAGATGACAGATGCCTCGGCCGCGTCATTGCGGGCGTTGAGCACGTCCACCTCCAGCCCGATGCCGGTCAGACGTGCGGCCACCCGCTCCGACTCGGCGACGCTCTGCGTGCCGACCAGGATCGGCTGACCGGTGCGATGGCGCTCCTGTACCTCAGCGACCAGAGCCTGCGTACGGCTCTCGTCGTCGAGGAACACGCGCTGCGGCAGATCGACGCGCCGGTTCGGCAGTCGTCGGGGGACGCGACCGGAGGACAGTCCGTAGAACTCCGAGAGCTCCTCGGCGACCGGCAGCACGGTTCCGCTCATCCCCACCACCGTGGCGTAGCCGCGCAGCAGGTCCTGCACCGTGAGGTTGTCGAGCACCATGCCCGGCGAGGACAGCGCCAGATGTTCCTTCTGCTCGATCGCGGCATGCAGACCGTCGGGCCACCGCTGGTGTTCGGCCACACGCCCCCGCGCGGCGCTGATCAGGATGACCTCGCCGTCCTGCACCAGATAGTCCACGTCGCGCACGATCAGCACGTGTGCGTGCAGGGCGAGATTGATGCGGGTGAGAGTCTCTGCCTGCGCCGCGTCATAGAGGTTCACCCCGCCCAGGCGCCACTCCAGCGCGTCGATGCCGGCATCGGTCAGCGACACGGTGGCGTGATCGTCGTCGACCGTGTAGTGCTCGCCGGCGCGCAGCGTCTGCACCAGCTGGTCGGCCAGGGCCACGTTCCCGGTGGCCGCCGGCGCCGTGCCCGCCAGGACGAGCGGCGACATCGCCTCATCGATCATGACGGCGTCGGCCTCGTCGACGATGGCCACGTCCTGCGCAGGGGCGACGCGCGCACCGGCGGTCGTGACGAAACGATCGCGCAGCACGTCGTAGCCGATCTCGCTGACCGGAGCGTGCACGATGTCGGCGCGGTACAGCTGCCGACGCTCACCGTGCGGAGTGTCCTGACCGACGCATCCCGAACTCATGCCGAGGGCGGCATACAGCGGCCGCATCCATTCCGCGTCGCGCCGGGCGAGGTAGTCGTTGACCGTCAGCACATGCACGCGGCGGCCGGCCAGGGCGTAGGCCGCCGCGGCCATGGCGCCCACCAGCGTCTTGCCTTCGCCGGTGTCCAGCTCGATGGCATGTCCGCTGATCAGGGCGCAGCAGGCGAGCATCTGCTGGTCGAACGGACGCTGTCCGAGCGTGCGTTCGGCGGCGGTGCGCAGTACGGCCAGAAGTCCCGCGCCCGCTGTGCGCCCGCTGGCCTGATCGCCGTGCAGAACCGCAGCGCGGGCGGCGGGCCGCAGCTCGGCGTCGGAAAGCGCCCGCGCCCAGGGCTCGAGGGTGCGCGCGTCGTCCACCGCGGCCTGGAACCGGTCGAATGAGACGGTTCCGGGAGCGCCGATCGCACGATCGAACCACCCTTTCACGACTTCATCCAAACACGCGGCGACGCCGATTCGGGCCATGGGCGGCGTCGCCGGCAGAATCGGAGGATATCGATCACCGTCCGCAGCGTGACATCGAGCGTACGCTCGCCGATGTCTGAGTGCGGGCGTGCAACCCTAGGATGAAGGGGATGCCTACCTCACTCGCGTTCACCAAGGGCCACGGCACCGGCAACGACTTCGTGGTCGTGGCCGACGCGGACGGCGCCCTTGCCCTCACCGACGATCAGGTGGCCGCGCTGTGCGACCGCCACTTCGGCGTCGGCGGCGACGGGCTGCTGCGCGTCGTGCGCTCTCGCGCCATCGATGAAGGACAGGATGCCGCAGCCGCCGGTGCGCAGTGGTTCATGGATTACCGCAACGCGGACGGCTCTGCCGCCGAGATGTGCGGCAACGGCATCCGCGTGTATCTGCACTATCTGCTCAAGACCGGGCTCGCACAGCTGGATGCCGACGGCGCGATCGGCATCGGCACGCGCAACGGCGTGCTGCGCATGACCCGCAGCGACCTCGGCTACGAGGTCGATCTCGGACCTTTCCGTGTCGAGGACGATGACGTGCTCGTGCGTGCACGCGGGCTGGATGTCGCCCGTCCCGGCCAGGGCGTGGACGTCGGCAACCCGCACGTCGTGGTGGCCGTCTCATCCGTGGCCGAACTGAACGGGCTCGATCTGCACGTCGCACCGGTCCTCGACCCGCGTCCGACCGCCGGTGCCAACGTCGAGTTCGTCGTGCCCGCCGACCCCCTGGTCACCGACGGCGTCGGTGCGATCAGGATGCGGGTGTTCGAGCGCGGAGTGGGCGAGACGCTCAGCTGCGGCACCGGGGTTGCGGCGGCCGCTCTCGCGGTGCGGGCGTGGGCGGGCAGCGCCGCCCCCGATCGCTGGATCGTCGATGTGCCCGGCGGGCGCCTGGGCGTGCGCGTGGATGACGGTCACGTCTTTCTGTCAGGGCCGGCCGCGTTGGCCTATTCGGGGACCATCACCCTCGCCTGACGCATCTTTCCGCTCTCAGCAGAGAATCGTGCGGTGCGCGGCCGTGCGCGCCTAGCATGTGGCCATGACCGAAGCCGCCGCACCACCGGATCTCCGTTCGTGTCAGACCGACCACGGCACGCCGCCGGCGCCCGAACCACTGTGGCGCGAACTCGTCGGCGACGTGCTGCGCGCGCGGCGCACGGAGCGCGACGAGACACTCGCCGACACGTCGCGGCGTGCCGGCATCTCGCCGCAGTATCTGTCCGAGATCGAACGCGGACGCAAGGAGCCCTCGAGCGAGATGCTCGCGGCGGTGGCCGGGGCGCTCGGCCTGACCCTGCTCGACCTGACGCTCGGCGTCGCCGAACGCGTGGCGACGGCCCCCGACCGGGTTGCCTCGCCGCAACGGGCGGTCCTGCGGGCCGCGTACGCCCTGGCCGCCTGAGGCATATCACGCAGCCGAAGGAGCCCGCTGCGAGATCACCTGGTCGACGATGCCGTAGTCGCGGGCGCCGTCGGCGGTCAGCACGAGATCGTGGTCGGTGTCGGCCCGCAGCCGCTGGATGCTCTGACCCGTGTGGGTGGTGAGGATCCGTTCGATCTCTCCGCGCACCCGCACGACCTCGTCGGCCTGCAGGATCAGGTCGGGCACGGCGCCTCGGGCCTGTGCGGCCGGCTGGTGCAGGATCACCCGCGCGTGCGGGAGGGCCGCCCGCTTTCCCGGAGTGCCGGCCGCCAGCAGCACGGCGCCCACGGCGACGGCTTCACCGATGCAGAAGGTCGCGATGTCGCTGCGCACGAAGCGCATCGTGTCGTAGACCGCGAGCATCGCGCTCGGGTCACCGCCCGCGCAGTTGATGTACAGCTGGATGTCACGGTCGCCGCCCTGGGCGTCCAGGTGCAGCAGCTGCGCGACGAGCGAGTTGGCCACATCGGCATCCAGCGGGGTGCCCAGGTAGATCACCCTTTCGGTCAGCAGCTGCGAATAGACGTCCATCACGCGGTCTCCGCGGGGGGATTCGGCGATCACGTTGGGGATCAGAAACTGCGCCATGTCAGGCCGCCTCGGTGGCAAGGCCCACGGCGCGGCGGGCGACGTGGGGGAGGATGTCGGGGAACGAGGTGGTGATCTCATCGATGAACCCGTAGGCCAGAGCCTCGTCGGCGCTGAACCAGCGATCGTGCAGCGAGTCTTCGAACACGCGGTCCAACGGCTGCCCGGTGTCGTGGGCGATGAGCCCGAGCACCGTGTCACGGGTCTCACGCAGGTCGGCGGCCTGCAGCTCGACGTCCACGGCCGTGCCGCCGATGCCGGACGAGCCCTGGTGCAGCAGGATGCGGCTGTGCGGCAGCGCGCGGCGCTTTCCCGGCGTGCCGGCCGAGAGCAGGAACTGGCCGGCGCTGCAGGCCAGCCCGAACGCCACCGTAGCCACGTCGCAGGGCACCGTGCGCATGAGGTCGCGGATCGCCAGCATCGCCGGCACCGAGCCGCCGGGAGAGTGTATCCACAGGGTGATGTCGGCTCGGTCGTCTTCGGCGGCCAGAGCCAGCAGCTGTGTCATCAGCAGCACGCCGTTGTCGTCGTCGAGCGGGCCGTCCAGCACCAGCACGCGTCGGGCGTACAGCGAACGGCGGGTCTCGGTGTCGAACAGGTGGCGCGGGGTGTCTTCGCTCATGCCCTCAGCCTGTGCGATCCCGGCCGGACGTGCACTCGGATCCGCTGCAGGCAGATCGGCCCACGGCAGAGCACCAGGTCGCAGAGCCGGCTCGTCAGGGCAGCGTGATCGATTCGGTGGCCGGTGTGCCGTGCCGACGCACTTTGAGCACCCGGTAGCCGCGCGCCGTGGCGGCACGATGCACGCTGAAAGACTCGTCGAGAGTGGCCGCCAGCCACCGCTGCAGTGAGTCCGAGCCCAGGTTGCGCTGCACGACGAACCAGCCGTCGCCGCGCTCGTCCAGACGCGGGATCCACCGCAGCAGCATGTCGTGCAGCACGCTCTTGCCGACCCGGATCGGGGGATTGGACCGGATGCCGCGGAACACGACGTCTGCGGGAACATCGTCGGGTGTGACGGCGTTGATGTTGGCAAGGCCGAGACGTTCGGCATTGCGGCGCACGAGATCGAGGGCGCGTTCGTTCACGTCCACTGCCCACACGGTGGCGTGCGGCGAGTCCATGGCCACCGACAGAGAGACAGGACCCCAGCCGCAACCCAGATCGAGGATGTCGCCGCCCGGAGGAGGCGGAGGGGTGTTCGCCAGGAGCACTTGGGTTCCGGCATCCACTCGATCCGGACTGAACACTCCGCCGGCGGTCGTGACCTGGACGTCGCGCCCCGCCAAGTGGGCGGAGATCTGACGGAGGTTCTCGGCGCTGGCAGGAGACGCGCTGAAGTAGTGGTCACTGCCCATGATGCTTCAGAGTAGCGGAAGGAGGGGCGTGTGCCCCAGGCTAGAGTTTTACAAATGGATGAGACCCGTTCCGAGCCCGTCGACCCGGTGGACCGGGTGCTCGCGCACGCTGACGCGCACTCGGGCGTGAGGGTGTTCGGCGCGGCGCAAGCGCTGCAGGATGCCGCGACCGCGGCCGGCGACGGCTCCGACACGGCTTTCAACGGAGAGCAGTGGGATCGTGAGGAGCGCGCGGCGCTGCGCCGTGTGCAGGGGCTGTCGACCGAGCTCGAAGACGTCACCGAGGTCGAGTACCGCCAGCTGCGTCTGGAGAACGTGATCCTGGTCGGCGTGCACCCGCAGGGCGCCACCGAAGACGCGGAGAATTCGCTGCGTGAGCTGGCCGCGCTCGCCGAGACGGCGGGAGCCGTCGTTCTCGACGGTCTGCTGCAGCGGCGCCCGCATCCGGACCCCGCGACCTACGTCGGTCGCGGCAAGGCGCAGGAGCTGCGCGATGCGGTGGCGGCCCTGGGCGCCGATACCGTGATCGCCGACACCGAGCTGGCCCCGAGCCAGCGGCGTGCGCTGGAAGATGTCGTGAAGGTCAAGGTCATCGACCGGACCACCGTCATCCTGGACATCTTCAGCCAGCACGCCAAGAGCCGTGAGGGCAAGGCGCAGGTCGAGCTCGCGCAGCTGGAATACCTGCTGCCGCGCCTGCGTGGCTGGGGTGATTCGATGAGCCGTCAGGCCGGTGGCCAGGTCGGCGCCGGCGGTGCGGGAATGGGCTCGCGCGGACCCGGTGAGACCAAGATCGAGCTGGACCGTCGTCGCATCCGTACGCGGATGGCGCTGCTGCGCCGCCAGATCAAGGACTTCGGGCCGGCCCGAGAGGCCAAGCGCGCCGAGCGCAAACGGCACACGGTGCCGTCGGTGGCCATCGCCGGGTACACGAACGCGGGCAAGTCCAGCCTGCTGAACCGTCTGACCAGCGCCGGTGTGCTGGTCGAGAACGCGCTGTTCGCGACGCTGGATGCCACCGTCCGCCGGTCCGAGGCGGCAGACGGTCGCGTCTACACCCTGACCGACACCGTCGGGTTCGTGCGCAATCTGCCGCACCAGCTGGTCGAGGCGTTCCGTTCGACCCTCGAAGAGGTCGCCGATGCCGACGTGATCGTGCACGTCGTGGACGCTGCGCACCCCGATCCGGCCGCACAGCTGGCGACGGTGCGCGATGTCATCGGCGACGTGGGCGGGCGGGACATCCCCGAGATCGTCGTGTTCAACAAGGCGGACCTCGTCTCGGACGACACACGTCTCGTGCTGCGCGGACTCGAGCCGGATGCGATGTTCGTCTCCAGCCGCACCGGCGAGGGGGTGGACGTGCTGCGCGAGCGCATCGAGCAGACGCTGCCCCTGCCGGCGGTGGAGATCACGGCCCTCGTCCCTTACGACCGCGGCGACCTGGTGGCCGCCGCGCACGAATCGGGGATCATCGTGTCGCAGAGCCACGAGCCCGGTGGCACGCTGCTGCACGTGCACGTCGGCGAGCACCTGGCGTCACAGCTCGGACCGTACCGGGTCGGCTGAGGCCTACGACAGCGCCAGCGGCGGCACTCCCGCCGGGGTGAAGTCGAAGACCGCTCCCAAGAACGCGAGCTCCTTCTGCAGGGAGTCGATCACCGTGTCGGTGCCGCGGAACCCGTGCGCCTCGCCGGGATAGAGCACGTACGCATACCGCACACCGCGCGCGATGAGCGCGTCACGGATCGCCTCGGCCTGCGCGGGCGGGACGATCGGGTCGTCGGCGCCTTGCAGCAGCAGCACCGGCACGCGGAACCGCTCGGGATGTGACAGCGGCGAGCGCTCGAGGTACACGGCCTCGGCCTCTGGCAGAGGCCCGATCAGCCCGTCGAGGTAGCGTGACTCGAAGTCGTGGGTGTCGGCGGCCAGAGCCCGCGCATCGCCGACGCCGTAGCGGGAGATGCCCGCGGCGAACACATCGGTGTTCGTCAACGCCGCCAGCACCGTCCAGCCTCCGGCCGAGCCGCCCGCGATGGCAAGTCGTGCAGGATCGGCAAGGCCTGCGGCGGCAAGGCCGGCAGCCGCTGCGGCCACGTCGTCGACGTCGACGACGCCCCACTGCCCGCGCAGCCGCTCGCGGTACTCCCGGCCGTACCCGGTCGATCCGCCGTAATTGACATCGAGCACGCCGATGCCGCGGCTGGTCAGAAGCGCGGTGCGGGCCGACGCGGCAGGCGCGGTGTGCGAGGTCGGGCCGCCGTGCACCGTCACGAGATACGGCGGCAGCTCACCGGTCGGCGCGGTGGCGTCGGGGTTGCGGGGCGGGTAGTCGAACGCGTGCACGGGTCCGTGCGGGCCGTCGAAGGTGACGGCGCGAGGCTGCGGCATCCACTCTGCTGCCCAGGGCACAGACCCGTCGGTCACCCGTTCGGCGCTCGTCGGGTCGTCGACGTCGAGGAGCCAGACTGCCGATGGGCCGGTCACTCCGGCGGCGGTCAGCAGCACGCGCGTCCCCGACACGTCGGTGATCGAGACGTTCGCGGTGGCATCGAGGGGGAGAGTGCGGACAGTGCCGTCGGCGGGATCGATGATCACCACCTGGTCTGCCCCGTTCGTGCGTACCGCGACGATGCGCCCGTCGGCCAGCGGGCGGAACCACCGCGTGCCCAGCACCCAGACGGGACCGCCCGTGTCGGCGTCTGAGGGGGCGACAGCCACGGGTTCGAGGGCCGCGTCCACCCGCACGCGCTGCAGGTTCCATCGCCCGGTGGCGTCGTCGGCGTAGAGCAGCTCGTCGTCGCCGATCCAGATCGGCTGCAGCGGGGCGGTCTCGCCGCCGGCGATCACCGTCGGGTCGGACCCGTCGTGGCCGCGCCGCACGAACAGACGCGTGTGGTCCCACGGCATGTTCGGGTGGTTCCAGCCGATCCACGCCAGTCGTGTGCCGTCGGCCGAGAGCGCCGGATGGGCGACGAAGTCGGTGCCGCGTGCGAGCGAGACCACCGCGGGTGGGTCGGTGGGCACGATCTCGACGATGTCGCGCTCGGGGGTGCGCTGCCCGGTGTGCGTCTCGCGGACGGCGAGCAGCCGCCCGTTCTGCCAGTCCAGGCCGCCGTAGCGCTGGCCGGCATCGGCCGGCGTGAGCCGGCGCGGTAGCCCGCCTGTGACCAGCTCCCACACGCACTGGTCGCCCTTCTCGACGAAGAACAGGCGTCCGTCCGGCGACGCCGTCCATGCGCCGCCGCCGTACTCGTGCACGCGTGAGGCGATCGACCATGGTGCGGGCAGCAGCACGCCGCCCCGGCGTGAGCGCACCGTCATGCGGCCGCCCTCGGACGGCACGGACTCGCCCCACCAGATGTCGCCGTCGACGAAGCGGGCGCCCTCCAGACGCGGGGCGGATGAGGCGGCCAGAGCGGCCGTGACAGGCGAGGGCCAGGTTCCGTAAGAGAGAGTTTGCGGCATCCACCCACGCTAGCCGCAGACACCGAAAACGGCGGTGATCGGGATGCCTATGCCGATAGACCTCGCCACAGAGGGACCTCGCAACAGTACGTCACAGCGGGTGCCGGCGGGCCCTCGTGCGCCTACCGTGGACCCATCGTCGCCCGGGAGCTCCCGGGCAGGAGCGACAGCCGAGCCCGGCACCCGCCCGCGATCCATCCGCGCACGACCATGCGCGGACCGCGGCCGCCAGGCCATCGTTCTTGCCCCCGATCTGGAGAACCCGTCATGCCCCTCGCCGACGACCTGCTGCGTGCCCCGGCACGTGTGCCGTTCTCGTTCGAGCTGTACCCGCCGCGAACCCCGGGCGCCGCCGCGGCGCTGGAGGAGACGATCCAGCGTCTGGCCGAGGCCGGCCCCGGGTTCATCTCGGTCACCTACGGCGCGGGCGGATCCACCGGCGGGCGCTCGCTCGAGGTGCTCCGGCGCATCCGCGAGCACACGCCCGTGGAGCCCCTGGCCCACCTGACCTGCGTAGGCAACACCTACGCCGGGGCGGCGGCCCTGATCCGCGAGTTCCTCGACGCCGGCATCGGCAGCTTCCTCGCCCTGCGGGGCGACCCGCCCTCGGGCCTCGACGAGGACGACGTGTTCCTCGGCGACCTCGAGAGCGCGGCCCAGCTCGTGCAGCTGATCGACCGGGTGCAGGCCGAGCGGACACCGTACGTCGAGTCGGGCATTCCGGGACTGCCCGGGGCTGCGCGCGTGGACCGCCGCGAAGGCGTCGAGATCGCCGTGGCGGCCTTCCCGAACGGGCACCCGCGTTCACGCCATGCGCGCCAGCACATCGACGCGCTGCTGGCCAAGCAGGCAGCCGGGGCGACGTTCGCGATCACGCAGCTGTTCTTCCACGCGGACGACTACCTCGGCTTCCTCGACCGCTGCCGCACGGCCGGGGTGGTGATCCCGATCCTGCCCGGCATCATGCCGATCACTTCACCCGCGCGCCTGCATCGGGTGCTCGAGCTCACCGGCGAGCAGGTGCCGGCCGAGCTCGAGATCGCGCTGCAGATCGAGCCCGATGCCGAGGCCCAGCGCGCGTTCGGCATCGGCTACGCCGCGCGACTGGCCGCCGACGTGGTCGCCGCCGGCGCTCCCGGCGTGCACCTGTACGCGTTCAACAGCCACGACACGGTTCTCGCGGTCCTGCGCGAGGCCGGCATCCTCACCACCACCGATCGCACCACCACCGACCGCACCACCACCGACAAGGAGATCGCACGATGACCACCGCATTCCCCGCCGGGACCATTCTCGGCTACCCCCGCATCGGCCGCCACCGCGAGCTCAAGCGCGCCCTCGAAGCGCACTGGGCCGGCCGCATCGACGCCGACGAACTCGAGCGCATCGCGGCCGAGCTTCGCCGAACCACCCGCACCCGCCTGCGCGAGCTGGGCCTCGGCGCAGACGATTCGTCGATCCCCGAATCGTTCTCGTTCTATGACCAGGTGCTGGATGCCGCGACCGCCGTCGGAGCCCTTCCCGAGCGGTTCGCACAGCTGCGCGAGGCGGACGGGACGATCGGGCTGCGCGCGTACTTCACCGCCGCCCGCGGCCAGGGCGCGAAGGCGCCGCTGGAGATGACGAAGTGGTTCGACACGAACTACCACTACCTGGTGCCCGAAATCGGCCCCGAGACGCTGTTCGCCCTCTCGAGCGACCGGCTGGCGCGCGAGGTGGCCGAAGCGCGTGCGGACGGTGTGACCAGCCGTCCGGTCCTCGTCGGCCCGGTGACGCTGCTGGCCCTGTCGAAGGCGTCGGATGCCGCGCCCGAGGGCTTCTCGCCGCTGTCGCGGCTCGATGACGTGCTGCCGGTGTATGTGCGGCTGCTGTCGGCGCTGCGCGCCGCCGGGGCCGACTGGGTGCAGCTGGACGAGCCGGCGCTGGTCAGTGAGAGCCTGCCGGTGGGAGCCGCGGAGCTGGCGGCGGCAGCCGAGCGTGCCTACACGGTGCTGGGCGGGGCGGGTGATCGCCCGCAGATCGTGGTGGCGGCCGGCTATGCGCAGCTGTCGTTCCCGGCGTGGGCGGCGCTGGCTGCCGCACCGATCGAGGCCATCGCGCTGGACCTGGTGCGCGGCGAGGTTCCGGTGGCGGTTCCCGGCCTTGCCGACAAAGTGCTGGTGGGTGGCGTCATCGACGGGCGCAACATCTGGCGCGGCGACCTGGAGGCGGCGTGGCTGAAGCTGGAGCGACTGCGGCAGCTGCCGGCGCGCGGTGTCGCCGTCGGCACGACCACCTCGCTGCAGCACGTGCCGCACGACGTGGGCGACGAGCCCGACCTCGACCCGAGGCTCGCGTCGTGGCTCGCCTTCGCCGACCAGAAGGTCGGGCAGATCGCGACGCTGGCCACCGGCCTGGTGCACGGGCGCGACGCGATCGACGACGAGGTGGCCGCGGCATCCACCGCTCTGGCCGACCGCCGGCGTGCGCCGGGAGTGCGCGACGACGCCGTGCGCGAGCGCCAGGCGGCGCTGACGCCGGGCGCGTTCACCCGCGCGGACTATGCCCAGCGTGCGGCCGCGCAGGATGCCGCGCTCGCGCTGCCGCTGCTGCCCACCACCACGATCGGCTCATTCCCGCAGACTGCGGAGATCCGCCGTGCCCGCGCCGCGCACGACCGGGGCGAGCTGAGCACGTCGGACTATGAAGACGTGCTGCGCCTGGAGATCACGACGGTGATCGGGCTGCAGGAAGAGCTCGGACTGGACGTGCTCGTGCACGGCGAACCCGAGCGCAACGACATGGTGCAGTACTTCGCCGAGTACCTGGACGGGTTCGCGGTCACCCGCAATGGCTGGGTGCAGTCGTACGGATCGCGTGCGACGCGACCGTCGATCCTGTGGGGCGACGTGTCGCGACCGGCTCCCATCACGGTGGCCTGGTCGCAGTTCGCCCAGTCGCTGACCGACAAGCCTGTGAAGGGGATGCTGACCGGTCCGGTCACGATCCTCGCGTGGTCGTTCGTGCGCGACGACCAGCCGCTGGCCGAGACGGCGAACCAGGTGGCGCTCGCGCTGCGCGATGAGATCGCCGATCTCGAGGCGGCGGGCATCGGCATCGTGCAGGTCGACGAGCCGGCGCTGCGCGAACTGCTGCCGCTCAAGCACGCCGACCAGTCGTCGTATCTCGACTGGTCGGTCGGATCGTTCCGGTTGGCCACCGGCGGCGCGGGCGTGGCCACGCAGGTGCACACGCACCTGTGCTACTCCGAGTTCGCCGTCGTGATCGACGCGATCGCCGGGCTGGATGCCGACGTCACCTCGATCGAGGCAGCCCGCAGTCGCGGTGAGGTGGTCGCCGACATCGCCTCGTCGGGATTCGCCCACGGCATCGGCCCGGGCGTCTACGACATCCACTCCCCGCGCGTGCCGTCGGTCGACGAGATGGCGCGACTGCTCGCGCAGGCCGCCGCCGACCTGCCACTGCGACAGCTCTGGGCCAACCCCGACTGCGGGCTGAAGACCCGCGCCTACCCCGAGACGGTCTCGTCACTGCGCAACCTCGTCGAGGCGACGCAGCGGGTGCGCGCCGCCCACGAGGCGCTGACGGTGATCTGAGGCAGACCCCGTCACACTGACAGAGGCCCGACCGGTCGACACCGGTCGGGCCTCTGTCGGACTCTGCGGCTCAGACGGCGCGAAGCACCGCCACCACCTTGCCCAGCACCACGGACTCGTCACCCAGGATCGGTTCGAAGGCCGAGTTGCGGGGGAGCAGCCACGTGTGTCCGTCGCGCTGGCGGAAGGTCTTGACCGTCGCTTCGCCGTCGAGCATCGCCGCCACGATCTCACCGTTGGCCGCAGTGTTCTGCGCGCGCACCACCACCCAGTCGCCGTCGCAGATGGCGGCGTCGATCATCGACTCGCCCTGCACCTTGAGCATGAACAGCTCGCCCTTGCCCACGAGCTGACGCGGCAGGGGGAAGATCTCTTCGACCTGCTGCTCGGCGGTGATCGGCACGCCGGCCGCGATGTGACCCACCAGCGGCACCAGCGCCGCGTCGCCGACCGCGGGGGCGGTGTCTGCGGGGTTCTCTGCAGACGTGCCAGGCAGGTCGATCAGGATCTCCATCGCGCGGGTCTTGCCCGCATCCCGGCGCAGATAGCCGCTGAGTTCGAGCTGATTGAGCTGATGCGTGACGCTGGAGAGCGACTTGAGACCGACCGCGTCGCCGATCTCGCGCATGCTGGGCGGGTAGCCGTAGCGGGTGATCGACTGGGCGATGACCTCGAGGATGGCCAGCTGCTTGTCGCTCAGGCTCTTTCGGCGTCGCGTCTGACGTCGCGGCTTGGTGTCGCCTGCCGCGGCGGCGTGGTTCTCGCCGCGCTGGTTCGCATCGGTCATGTCAGCTCCCGTCCTGCCACCCGGGGCAGCGTCTTCGAATGTCGGAGGTTGGTGATGGGGTGTCCTCATCGAAACGGTATCCGGTCCGAAGACGAACGAGGGCCAGCCTGCGGGCGTGTCGGCTTGAAACATCTCCGATCCGGATCCCTGTTGACAGTGTACTGAATCGAAGATAACTTTGGAAGAGAGATTCGGGGGCCACGCTCCCGGCCGAGTGCGGCCCCCGAACTTCTCGTCCGAACAGGAGGACCAATGTCCGGCATCTCACTGGTTTCGCACCCGGCACCCACCACGCGGTTGCGGTTGACGCTGCGTGGTCGTCGTGTCCTTGCAGCGATCGTGGCGATTCCGGTCGCGGGGGCGATCGCGATGGCGGTGATCGGCGGCGGAGCGGCGTTGGCGTCGAAGGATGCCGGGGCTCCGGCGGGAACGTTCTCCACGGTGTCGGTCCAGGCCGGCGACACGCTGTGGTCGATCGCGCAAGAGGTCGCGCCCCGTTCGGATCCTCGTGACGTGGTCGACGCGATCGTGCGGCTGAACGCCCTGGACGGCGTCGCGCTCCAGCCGGGGGAGCGCATCGCGATCCCCGCGCAGTACGTGCCGGCGTCGTGAGGCGCGAGGCCGGCGTCTGCGGCTGACACGGGTGGGAGCCGGCACGGGTGAGAGCCGGCACGGGTGAGAGCAGTGCGGACGCGGCACTCTACGATGGATGCTGTGAGTCCTCGCCTGGAAGATCTGCCCGTTCGTGACGATCTGCGCGGGATGACGCCGTACGGCGCCCCGCAGGCCGCGTTGCCGGTCGCGCTGAATGTGAATGAGAACACACATCCGATCCCGAAGGACGTCTCAGACGACATCGTCGATGCGATCGCGTTCGCGCTGCGAGACGTCAACCGGTATCCCGACCGCGAGTTCACGCACCTGCGGGAAGGGTTCGCGGACTACCTCGGTCACGGGCTGACCCGCGAGCAGATCTGGGCGGGCAACGGGTCGAACGAGGTTCTGCAGCACCTGCTGCAGGCTTTCGCCGGTCCCGGCCGCACCGTCTTCGGCTTCGCGCCGACATATTCGATGTATCCGCTGCTCACGCGCGGGACCGGAGCGCAGTGGGTGGCCGGCACCCGTGCCCACGACTTCACCATCGCTGCCGACGACGCGGTGGCGCAGGTCGCCGAGGCCGATCCGGATGTCGTCATCCTCTGCTCGCCGAACAACCCGACCGGCACCCCGTTGTCGCTCGAGGTGATCGATGCGGTCTATGCGCGCTCGCGCGGGATCGTGATCGTGGACGAGGCGTACTGGGAGTTCGCGCCGCGCGAGCAGCAGTCCGCGCTGACGCTGCTGCCCGATCGGGAGCGCCTGGTCGTTTCGCGCACGATGAGCAAGGCGTTCGCCTTCGCCGGCGCGCGCGTCGGGTATCTGGCCGCCGACCCCGCGCTGATCGACGCTCTGCGGCTGGTGCGGCTGCCGTACCACCTCAGCGCGCTCACGCAGGCGGCGGCCTCGGCCGCGCTGCGGCACGCGCCGACGATGCTGGCCGCCGTCGACGAGATCGTCGTGCAGCGTGACCGCATCTCGGCGACCCTGGCCGCTCTGGGGTACAACCCGTATGAGTCATGGACGAACTTCGTGCTCTTCTCGGGCGTTGAGGACCCGGCCGCGACCTGGCAGGCGCTGTACGACCGCGGGGTGCTCATCCGTGACGTGGGGCTGCCCGGCAGCCTGCGGGTCACTGCCGGCACCGAGGCCGAGACCTCCGCGTTCCTGGACGCCCTCGCCTCCGTCACACCCGCGCGGTGATCGCGGCCGGGCCGCAACACGCCCCGTGCGCTCAGTAGAATCAGCTTCATGAGCAGACCCGCCCGCACGGCCTCCCGCACGCGTACGACGAGCGAGTCCTCGGTCGAACTGCACCTCGACCTGGACGGCACGGGCGTGGGCCGCATCGACACCAGCGTGCCGTTCTTCGACCACCTGCTGACCGCATTCGCCAAGCACTCGCTGACCGACCTGACGGTGCGCGCATCGGGCGACACCGATATCGACGTGCACCACACGGTCGAAGACGTCTCGATCGTGCTGGGCCAGGCCGTCGCCGAGGCGCTGGGCGACAAATCCGGCATCTCCCGCTACGGCGACGCGCTCGTGCCCCTCGATGAGGCCCTGGCCCAGGCCGTCGTGGACGTCAGCGGTCGCCCCTATCTGGTGCATGAGGGCGAGCCCTCCGGCTTCGAGCTGCACCTGATCGGCGGGCACTTCACCGGCTCGCTGGTGCGCCACAGCTTCGAGGCGATCTCGTTCCACGCCGCCCTCACCACGCACGTCCGGCTGGTCAGCGGCCGCGACCCGCACCACATCGCCGAGGCGGAGTTCAAGGCCTTCGCCCGGGCGTTCCGACAGGCCAAGGCCTTCGACCCCCAGGTGATCGGCATCCCGAGCACCAAGGGTGCCCTGTGACCGTCCGGCCGCTGGTGGCGGTCCTGGACTACGGCTCGGGGAACGTGCACTCCGCCGTCAAGGCGCTCATCGCCGCCGGTGCGGATGCCCGATTGACCGCCGACCGGGGCCTGGTGAGGGATGCCGATGGCTTGGTCGTTCCGGGCGTCGGTGCGTTCGCTGCGGTGATGGACCAGCTGCGCGCGATCCGCGGCGACGAGCTGATCGACCGGCGGCTCGCCGGCGGCAGGTCGGTGCTCGGCATCTGCGTGGGCATGCAGGTGCTGTTCGGGCAGGGCATCGAACGCGGAGTGGACACGGAGGGGCTGGGGGAGTGGCCGGGAGCGGTCACCGCACTCGATGCCCCGGTGCTGCCACACATGGGCTGGAACACGGTGCGCGCAGGCGCCGGGTCGCGACTGTTCGCCGGTGTCGAGGACGAGCGCTTCTATTTCGTGCACTCCAACGCAGCGCAGCAGTGGAGCCTGCAGACCCAGCAGCCGTTCGCAGAACCGGTGCTGACGTGGTGCGACTACGGGTCGCCGTTCCTGGCGGCGGTGGAGAACGGTCCGCTGTGTGCGACGCAGTTCCATCCGGAGAAGTCGGGCGCTGCGGGCATCAGGTTGCTGTCCAATTGGTTAGAAGGCCTGGGCGGGGCTAACCTTTCACCTCGTGTCCAGTGAATTCGCCGCCACTCCCGAACTCGTCCTCCTTCCTGCCATCGACGTCGCCGGCGGCAAGGCCGTCCGCCTGACGCAGGGGGAGGCCGGCAGCGAGACGGACTACGGCGATCCAGTCGAGGCGGCTCACCAGTGGGTCAAGCAGGGCGCCGCATGGATTCATCTGGTCGACCTGGATGCGGCGTTCGGCCGTGGCAACAACGCCGCGGTGCTGCGCCGGGTGATCAAGCAGGTCAAAGGGGTGCAGGTGGAGCTCTCGGGCGGCATCCGGGATGACGTGTCGCTGGAGGCGGCGCTGGAGTCCGGCGCCACGCGCATCAACCTCGGCACTGCGGCCCTGGAGAACCCGGAGTGGGCCGCGAATGTGATCGGTCGCTGCGGCGACGCGGTCGCGGTCGGTCTCGACGTGCGCGGCACGACGCTGGCCGCCCGCGGCTGGACGCGCGACGGCGGCGATCTGTGGTCGGTGCTGGAGCGCCTCGAAGACGCCGGATGCAGCCGCTATGTCGTCACCGATGTCACGAAGGACGGCACGCTGCGCGGCCCGAACCTCGACCTGCTGCGGCAGATCACCGGACGTACCACCAAACCCGTCGTCGCCTCGGGGGGCGTCTCGAGTCTCGACGACATCGCCGCGCTGCGCGAGCTGGTGCCGCTGGGTGTCGAGGGCGCGATCGTCGGCAAGGCGCTGTACGCCGGTGCGTTCACGCTCGCGGAGGCGCTGGATGTCGCACGCGACTGACGACGCCGGCCTCACGCACGACGATCACGCGCACGACGATCACTGCGCGCACCACGACCACGCCGCCCGCGAGTACCACGGTCCGGCGCAGTTCGCACCGCACCCCACCGACTCCGCAGGCCAGCCCTGGGCAGGCCGGTCCTTCCACGCCAATCCGCACGCCGGCGACGACGGCACGGCCGACGCGGCGCTGCTGGCGGCGCTGAGCGCGTTCCACGCCGGCGACGGCGACCCTGCGGCGATCGTGGATGCGTACCGCACCGCGCGCCTGCTGATCCCGCTGGTCACGTCGAAGGGTGACGACGGGGTGGCGCCGTCGGGTCTGCACGTGGACAAGACCCACGAACTGTCGATCGTGACCCTCGCCGCCCCCGACGGGCGCCGGGTGCAGCCCGTGTTCACCTCGGTGGAGGCGGTGACGCGGTGGGATGCCACGGCCCGCCCTGTTCCGGCCGAAGGCATCCGCACGGCCCTTGCTGCGGCCGACGATGACACCGACCTGATCGTCATCGACCCGGGTTCTCCGACGGAGTACGTATTGCGCCGGCCGGCGGTGTGGGCCGTCGCGCAGCAGATCCCCTGGGTGCCCAGCTTCCGCAACACGGAGGTGTTCGAGGGCCTGCAGGAGAGCATTGCGCGCGAACTGGCCGTCGTCGACCTTCAGGTCGCACCGGGCGACCCCGACGGACGCCTGCGGGGTCCGGAGCTCATCGTGCGGCTGACGCTCGTGGACGGTCTCGATCAGCAGGAGCTGGACTCCGTGCTCTCGCGCCTGGCCAAGCGCTGGGCGGCCGATGACCGCATCGCCACGCTCGTGGACTCGTTGAGCGTCAAGCTCGTCCGCTCGGAGTGAGCCGCGGGCCCGTGATTCCCGCACCCGTTCGGGTCAGGTGACCGGGCCGGTCCACTTCTCGCCCGCGCCCTTGCCGATCGGGTCGGGGACCGGCGAGGCCTCGCGGAAGGCCAGCTGCAGCGAACGCAGCCCGTCGCGCAGCGATCGGGCGTGCACGTCACTGATCTCGGGGGCGCCGGCGGTGATGAGCCCGGCCAGCGCGTTGATGAGCTTGCGCGCCTCATCCAGATCCAGCTGCGCGTCGGGGTCGTCTGCCAGGCCCACCTTGACCGCCGCGGCACTCATCAGGTGCACGGCGGCGGTGGTGATGATCTCGACCGCCGGCACGTCCGCGATGTCGCGGGTGGCCGCCGCGGCGGCGCGCTCCTGTTCTTCCCAGCGCGCCTGACGCGCGGCTTCCTCATCGGCCTCAGACGGAATCGTGGTCACTGTGCACTCTCTGCTAGACTGGGCAAGTTCTGGGGCAGTCTGTCCTGGTTCGAAAGAGGATCACATCCCACCCGCGCTTGCCGTTCCAGGCTACCGGGTCGTTGCACTCCGTCGGTTCGCCGGCAGCCAGGGTGCGGAGCCGGTGCGTGACGCACCGTGCGGGTGGCCTGTCCCTCCCGTGGCGCAGTTGTGCCACGGATCTCCACCCGCACGACAGAGGAGTTCCGCATCAGCGATCCCCGCACCAACGAGCGCATCCGCGTGCCCGAGGTCCGACTCGTCGGTCCCAACGGCGAGCAGGTCGGCGTCGTCGCCATCCAGGTTGCACAGCGTCTGGCTCAAGAGGCAGACCTCGATCTCGTCGAGGTTGCGCCCAACTCCAAGCCTCCCGTGGTCAAGATCATGGACTACGGCAAGTACAAGTACGAGGCTGCGCAGAAGGCGAAAGAGGCCCGACGCAATCAGGCCAACACCATCCTCAAAGAGGTGCGCTTCCGCCTGAAGATCGAGGGTCACGACTACGAAACCAAGCGCAAGCGCGCCGAGGGCTTCCTCCAGGGCGGCGACAAGGTGAAGGCCATGATCCTGTTCCGCGGTCGTGAGCAGTCCCGGCCCGAACTGGGTGTGCGTCTGCTCAAGCGCTTCGCCGAAGACGTGGCCGAGTTCGGCGCCGTCGAGTCGAGCCCGCGCATCGACGGCCGGAACATGGTGATGGTGATCGCTCCGCACAAGAACAAGTCCGAGGTCAAGACCGAGCAGAACGCCCAGCGCGCCGCGAACAAGCAGGCGGCGCGGCAGGCGAAGACCTCGACTTCTCCCGAGTCCTCCACGGCGGACGCCGAATAGGCCCCACATGCTCCCGCTCCGCGGGATGACCATTCCCGCACCGCGGGATGCACAACGAAGGAAGAGAAATGCCGAAGCAGAAGACGAACTCGAGCGCCAAGAAGCGCTTCAAGGTCACCGGAAGCGGAAAGATCATGAAGCAGCAGGCCGGCATGCGTCACAACCTCGAGGTGAAGCCCAGCAAGCGCACCCGCCGCCTGAACAAGGACGAGGTCATCTCGGGCGCCGACGCCAAGAACGTCAAGAAGCTCCTCGGGCGCTGAGCGACCGACCGCACGTTAGGAACGAAACGAAATGGCTAGAGTCAAGCGGGCAGTCAACGCCCAGAAGAAGCGTCGCGTCATCCTCGAGCGCGCCTCCGGTTACCGGGGTCAGCGTTCGCGCCTGTACCGCAAGGCGAAGGAGCAGGTCACCCACTCGCTCGTCTACGCGTACCGCGACCGTCGCAAGCGCAAGGGTGACTTCCGTCGCCTGTGGATCCAGCGCATCAACGCTGCGAGCCGTCAGAACGGCCTCACCTACAACCGCTTCATGCAGGGCCTGGGCCTTGCCGGTGTCCAGGTGGACCGTCGCATGCTCGCCGAGCTGGCAGTGAACGAGCCCGCCACATTCGCCTCGCTGGTCGAGACCGCGAAGACGGCGCTGCCCGAGAACGTGAACGCCCCCAGGGCGTGAGCTGAGCTTTTCGAAAGGGTGTCCCTCCGGGTGGAGGGGCACCCTTCGTCGTCGAGCGAGCGCCCATAGACTGGGCGCGTGCTGGAGAACCCCCGATCCGCGCGTGTGCGCGCCGTGGCAAAGCTGACCAAGCGTCGTATGCGGGATGAGACCGGACTGTTCCTGCTCGAAGGCCCGCAGGCGGTTCGTGAGGCGCTGACCTACGGACCGGACGGCATCGTCGAGCTGTATGCGACACCTGCCGCCGCCGACAAGCACACCGATATCGCCCGGCACGCCGCCGAAGCCGGAGTCGACCTCGTCTTCACCAGCGAGCAGGTGCTGGAGGCCATGTCCGACACCGTCACTCCGCAGGGCGTCGTTGCGGTGGCGCGCCAATTCCCGACCTCCGCGCGCGACGTGTTCGCAGCATCCCCGCGGCTGGTGGCGGTGTGCGAGCAGGTACGCGACCCCGGCAATCTCGGCACGATCATCCGTGCAGCCGACGCGGCGGGGGCCGATGCCGTGATCCTGACCGGTCGCACCGTCGACCCATACAACCCGAAGGTCGTCCGCTCCACGACGGGGTCGCTTTTCCACGTGCCCATCGCGCTCGGGGGCGAACTGGCCGATGTCGTCGACGCCGCCCGCGCGGCGGGCCTGCACGTGGTGGCAGCGGACGTCAAAGGCGGCGACCTGCTCGCCGCCCGCGCAGACGGGACTCTGGCCCGACCCACGGCGTGGCTGTTCGGCAACGAGGCACGCGGTCTCGAAGACGACGCGCTGGCCCTGGCCGACGTGGCGCTGCGCCTGCCGATATACGGTCGTGCCGAGTCGCTGAACCTCGCCACGGCGGCGAGCGTCTGCCTGTACGAGACGGCGTTCGCGCAGCGCACACCCTGATGCTGCGCCGGCGTTGGGTCACGGATGAGTTAAGACTCACGGCTGGTACCGGTGATTTCTTCACCCAGTCCATAAGCTTGTGCGCATGACGAACCCCGATGACGCGGCCCCGCCCACGTCGAACATCAGCGTTCGGCGGGGCGATCCGCTGGTCGTGATCGAGAACGTGCAGAAGCACTACGGCGATTTCCAGGCGTTGAAAGACATCGACCTGACGGTGCACCGCGGCGAGGTCGTCGTGGTGATCGGGCCGTCCGGCTCGGGCAAGTCGACGCTGTGCCGCACCATCAACCGGCTCGAGACGATCACGAGCGGCAGCATCACGATCGACGGCGAAGAACTGCCGAAAGAGGGCAAGGGCCTCGCGCAGCTGCGCAGCGACGTGGGCATGGTGTTCCAGTCGTTCAACCTGTTCTCACATCTGACGATCCTCGACAACGTCACCCTCGGCCCGATCAAGGTCCGCAAGATCAAGAAGGAGGACGCCCAGAAGGAGGCGCGGATCCTGCTGGAGCGCGTCGGGGTGGGGCAGCAGGCCGACAAGCTGCCCGCGCAGCTGTCGGGCGGCCAGCAGCAGCGTGTGGCCATCGCGCGGGCCCTCGCGATGAACCCGAAGGTGATGCTGTTCGACGAGCCCACCAGCGCCCTCGACCCGGAGATGATCAACGAGGTCCTCGACGTCATGGTGGGCCTGGCCCAGGACGGCATGACGATGATCGTCGTCACGCACGAGATGGGCTTCGCCCGAAAGGCCGCCGATCGGGTGGTGTTCATGGCCGACGGCCAGATCGTCGAGCAGTCCACCCCCGAAGACTTCTTCACGAACCCCCAGTCGGGCCGTGCGAAGGACTTCCTCTCGAAGCTTCTCACGCACTGACCGACCCGCACGAAAGAGAGAGACACATGCGAAAGACCCGCCTGATCGCGAGCCTGAGCGTTGCGGCCGCGGCCCTGCTCGCGCTCACCGCCTGCAACAGCGGCACTCCCGGCGACACCGGCACGAACGGCGACGGCGGCGACGCCGCCTCCAGCACCCCGTGGACCGTCGCCACCGATGTGTCGGTGCCCGACAGCCCCACCTTCGAGAGCATCCAGAAGGCCGACAAGGTCACGATCGGCGTGAAGGAGGACCAGCCGGGTCTGGGCTACCTGGACGCGACGACCGGCAAGCGCACGGGCTTCGACGTCGACATCGCACGCTGGATGGCGGCCTCCCTCGGCTACGGCGCAGACAAGATCGACTTCAAGCCGATCGCCTCGGCCAACCGCGAGCAGTCGATCGTGAACGGTGACATCGACTTCTACGTCGGCACGTACTCGATCACCGACAAGCGCAAGGAGCAGATCTCCTTCGCCGGTCCCTACTTCATCACCGGGCAGGGCCTGCTGGTGTCCAAGGACAACAGCACGATCACCGGCAAGGACTCACTGACCAAGGACGACGTGGTGTGCTCGGCCACCGGCTCGACTTCGATCCAGCGGATCAAGGACGAGACGCCGGCCCAGACCAAGGAGTACGACACGTACTCCAAGTGCGTCCAGGCCCTGCTGCAGGGACAGGTGGATGCCGTCACCACCGACCAGGCGATCCTCCTCGGCTACGCGGCCCAGGACCCCGACAAGCTGAAGACGGTCGGTGACGTGTTCAGCGAGGAGCGCTACGGCATCGGCCTGAAGAAGGGCGACACCGGGCTGCAGACGTTCTTCAACAACACGCTGACCGACGGTCACGACGTGTGGCAGAAGATCTTCGACAACAACCTGGGCGCCTCCGGCGTGAAGGCAGAGCAGCCGGCGGTCGACCCGGTCGGCTGATCATGCAGGATCGGGTGGCGCGCTGTGCGCGCCACCCGATCCCCGCTCCGGCCCTGAAACGAACAGACCAGTGCCGGAGCCGATGAGGGAGGAGGCGGGATGAACGTCTCGCAGTTGTGGCTGCACGCTCTGCAGGGAACGCTGATCCTGTTCTTCGCAGGCGGTGCCATAGCGCTCGTGCTGGGCATCATCGTGGGCGTCATGCGCGTCTCGCCGGTGCCGGTGGCACGGGGCGTGGGCGCGGTCTACGTGAACTGGATCCGCAATACGCCGCTGACGCTGGTGATGTTCTTCTTCGCGTTCTGCATGCCGCTGCTCCTGCAGCAGCGGATCGACTCGCTGACCCTGGCGACCATCGCGCTGGGCATCTACACGGCCACCTACGTCGCCGAGACGATCCGGTCCGGTGTGAACACCGTGCCGGTCGGGCAGGCCGAGGCCGCACGCGCGATCGGACTCGGCTTCGGACAGGTGATGTCGCTCGTGGTGCTGCCGCAGGCGTTCCGCTCCGTCATCCCACCGATGGTCAGCGTGTTCATCGCACTGCTGAAGAACACGACCGTCGCCGCCGGCTTCTCGGTGCTGAACCTGGGCTCGGTGACGCTGTACCTCAGCGAGATCCGTGAAGCGGGCCGCACCGACAACATCCTGCAGCAGATGCTGTCGGGCGAGAACCTGCTGCTGACCCTGGTCTTGATCGCCGCGATCTTCGTGGTCCTGGTGCTGCTGCTGGCGTGGCTGCAGCGCGTCCTCGAGAAGAAGTGGAAGGTCGAGCGATGAGCTCCGTCCTGTATGACGTGCCCGGCCCCCGCGCCCGTGTGCGCAACCGGGTGCTCGGCGCCGCCACGATCCTCGTGGTGCTCGCGCTGCTGGGCATCACTGTCTGGCGCCTGGCGGCCACCGGACAGTTCGAGGCCCAGAAATGGGCGATCTTCACCTACTCGCGCCCGTGGCTGCTGCTGCTGGAAGGCCTGGGCGCCACCCTGTCCGCGTTCATCGTGGCAGCCATCGGTGCCCTCGCGCTCGGGTTCATCCTCGCCGTGGGCAGGCTCTCGGATCACGCGTGGGTGCGCGGGCCGGTCGGCTGGATCGTCGAGATCCTGCGCGCCATCCCGGTGCTGATCTTCATGATGCTGCTGTACTACGGACTGCCCATCGTCGGGGTGCGCATGGACCCGTACTGGGCGGTGGTGATCGCACTGATCGCGTACAACGGCTCGGTGCTGGCCGAGGCGCTGCGCGCGGGCGTGGAGTCTCTGCCCCGCGGGCAGGGCGAAGCAGGCTACGCGATCGGCTTGCGCAAGAACGCCGTCATGCGACTGATCCTCATGCCGCAGGCGGTGCGCGCAATGATGCCGGTGATCATCTCGCAGCTCGTGGTCGCGTTGAAGGACACGGCGCTGGGCTTCATCATCACCTACCCGGAGCTGCTGCACTTCATCCAGCTGCTGGGCAACCAGGTGCCGTTCGGCTCACCGCTGGTGCCCACCGCGATCGTCGGCGGCACGATCTACGTCGTCCTGTGTCTGATCCTGTCGTACGTCGCCTACCGCGTGCAGCGCAGCACCAGCCGTTCGCCCAAGGTGCGCACGACCGGTCGCGGCGGCGGCGGAGCGGGGGCCACGGCCACCGCCACCGCCACCGAGTCGATCGCGCTGCGCGGCGGGGCGGCCGGACCGCTGGAGGGCACCTCGCGGTGACGCTCCGGATATCCTGTCGTCGGGGAGTGCCGCCGGCCGCCGGTAGACTCGATTCTCGTGTCCGACGAGGTTTCTGAGATTTCACCCGAGGCGGTGGATGCCGCGGTCCACGCAGCGCTTGCTGCCATCGCCGCAGCCACCGACACCGCGCAGCTGAAGGCGGCCCGCGGCGCGCACATGGCCGAGGGCTCGCCGCTGGCGCGGCTGAACGCCGGCATGCGCCAGGTCGCACCCGAGCACAAGGCGCAGTTCGGCAAGCTCATCGGTCAGGGCCGCGGGCAGGTCACTCAGGCGCTGGCGGCTCGCGAGGCCCAGCTCGAGCAGGCCGAGACGGCGGCGCGGCTGGAGGCCGAGCGCGTGGACATCACCGCGATCGCGCAGCGGTCGCGGGTGGGCGCACGGCATCCACTCACTCTTCTGCAGGAGCAGATCGGCGACCTGTTCGTCGGCATGGGGTGGGAAATCGCCGAAGGCCCCGAGCTCGAGCACGAGTGGTACAACTTCGATGCCCTCAACCTCGACGAAGACCACCCGGCCCGTCAGATGCAGGACACCTTCTATGTCGACCCGGTCGAGCGTCACCTCGTGATGCGCACGCAGACCAGTCCCGTGCAGATGCGCACGATGCTCACCCGTGAGCTGCCGGTGTACATCATTTCGCCCGGACGCGTGTTCCGTACCGACGAGTACGACGCCACGCACCTGCCCGTGTTCACGCAGGCCGAAGGGCTCGTCGTGGACAAGGGCATCACGATGGCGCATCTGAAGGGCACCCTCGACCACATCGCCCGACAGCTGTTCGGCGCCGAGGCGAAGACGCGCATGCGCACGAACTACTTCCCGTTCACCGAGCCGTCCGCAGAGTTCGACCTGTGGCATCCCACCTTCAAGGGCGGCGCACGCTGGATCGAATGGGGCGGCTGCGGCATGGTCAACCCCAATGTGCTGCGGGCGGCGGGCATCGACCCCGAGGTCTACAGCGGCTTCGCGTTCGGCATCGGCATCGAGCGCGCGCTCATGTTCCGCAGCGACGTGCAGGACATGCGTGACATGGCGGAGGGCGATATTCGGTTCAGCGAGCAGTTCGGGATGGTGGTGTGATGCGCGTCCCGCTCTCGTGGCTGCGTGAATACGTCGAGGTGGCACCGGATGTCACCCCCGAAGACGTGCTGGCGTCCCTGGTGGCGGTCGGGTTCGAAGAAGAGGACGTGCACCGCTTCGAGATCTCCGGCCCCGTCGTGGTCGGCCAGGTGCTCGAGTTCGCGCCCGAGCCGCAGACCAACGGCAAGACCATCAACTGGTGTCAGGTCGACGTCGGCGAGGCGAACGGGGGAGTGCGCGGCATCGTCTGCGGTGCGCACAACTTCACCGCCGGTGACAAGGTCGTGGTCACGCTGCCCGGCGCGGTGCTGCCCGGCCCGTTCCCGATCGCCGCGCGCAAGACCTACGGTCATGTCTCGGACGGCATGATCGCCTCGGCGCGCGAACTGGGCCTGGGCGACGAGCATGACGGCATCCTGCGGCTGGCCGACCTCGGCATCGACGCACCGGTGGGCGCCGACGCGATAGCGCTGCTGGGGCTGGATGACGTCGCCGTCGAGATCAATGTGACCCCCGACCGCGGCTATGCGCTGTCGATGCGCGGGGTGGCCCGCGAGTACGCGCACGCCACCGGGGCGGCCTTCCGCGACCCGGGGGAGCGCCTCTGGGATGAGCTGGGCCAGCCCGAGGGTGGCTTCGCCGTCGCTGTGGCCGACGACGCTCCCATCCGCGGCAACGTCGGTGCCAGCGAATTCGTGGTGCGCGTCGTGCGTGACGTCGACCCGTCTGCTCCGACGCCGCCGTGGATGATCGCGCGTCTGGTGCTGGCCGGCATCCGCTCCATCTCGGTGCTGGTGGACATCACCAACTACGTGATGCTCGAACTGGGCAACCCGATCCACGGCTACGACCTGGACAAGCTCTCCGGCGGCATCACTGTGCGCCGTGCCCGGCCCGGCGAGAAGCTGACCACCCTGGACGACCAGGTGCGCACGCTGGATGTGCAGGACCTGCTGATCACCGACGACTCCGGCCCGATCGGCCTGGCCGGCGTGATGGGCGGGGGAGCCACCGAGATCAGCGCGTCCACCCGCAACGTGCTCATCGAGGCGGCGACGTTCGACCCGGTGACCATCGCGCGCAGCGCGCGCCGGCACAAGCTGCCCAGCGAGGCATCCCGCCGCTTCGAGCGGGGCGTGGACCCGGCCATTCCGTTCGTCGCCGCCCGGCGCGTGGCCGATCTGATGGTCGAGCTTGCCGGAGGCACGCTGGATTCGGAGGTCGGCGGGGCGCTGTTCACCGCCTACCAGCAGGAAGGGATCTTCCTGCCCAAGACGTTCGTCCCGGGTCTGATCGGCGTGGACTACACCGCCGAGGAGATCACCGGTGCACTGGAGATGATCGGCTGCGACGTGGTCGACGTCGAGGGGCTGCGCGCCGGTGGACCGCAATGGGCGGTCACCCCGCCGTCGTGGCGACCGGACCTGACCGACAAGTGGACCCTGGCCGAAGAGGTCGCGCGCATCCACGGGCTGGACCGCGTGCCGTCGGTGCTGCCCACGCCGCCCTCCGGCCGCGGGTGGACCGCCGAGCAGCAGGGCCGTCGTCGCGTGGCCAACGCCCTGGCGGCCGCGGGACTGGTCGAGACCCCGTCGTTCCCGTTCACGACCGCCGCGCACAATGACGCCTACGGTGACCTGCGCGGGACTGCCGCGGGCGTACCGCTGCCGGGCATCAAGCTCGCCAATCCGCTCGACGGGCAGGCACCGTACCTGCGCCGTTCCCTCGTGCCGGGCCTGCTGCAGGTCGCGCACCGCAACCTCGCGCGCGGGTTCACCGACCTCGCGCTGTTCGAACTCGGTGCGGTGTTCCTGCCCGAGCCGGGTGTCGAGTACGGCACGGCCACCGTGCCGCCGCTCGCACAGCGCCCCGACGATGAGACCCTGGCCGCGCTGGATGCCGCGCTCCCGCCGCAGCCGCGGCACGTCGGCGTGCTGCTGGCGGGCGACGCGATCGCCAAGCAGCCCGGCCTCGCGGCTGTGCCCGTCTCGATCGCCGACGTGATCGATGCCGTGCGGGTGATCGCGGCGGCCGCGGGCGTCTCGGCCGACGTCGTCCAGGCCGAGAGCGCCGCCGGGCACCCTGCCCTCCACCCGGGCCGCACCGGCATCGTCACCGTGGGAGGAGCCGCCGTCGGCTATCTCGGCGAGCTGCTGCCGCAGGTGACCGAAGATGCCGATCTGCACGGCCGCGTGTACGTCGCCGAGCTCGACTTGGATGCGCTGCTGTCGGCGGCGGGCGAGCGCGTGGTGGCAGCCTCGCTGTCGACGCAGACGCCCGCCACGCAGGATGTGTCGCTGGTCGTGGACGCCGAGGTCGCCGCAGCCGATGTGCGCCGCGCGCTGGTGGACGGCTGCGGGGCACTGCTGGAGTCGCTGCGCCTGGTCGACGACTATCGCGGGCCGGGGGTGCCCGACGGGACGAAGAGCCTGACGTTCGCGCTGCTGTTCCGCGCCGGCGATCGCACACTGACCGCCGCCGAGGCAACCGACGCCAAGCTGCAGGGAGTGCAGCTGGCGGCCGAACGCTTCGCAGCGAAGCTGCGCGACTGACGCGATACGCTCGTCGCGATGACGTCTTCGATCGAACCCGCGCTGCGGGTCCGCAATCTCACCAAGCGATTCGGCGAGAAGATCGCCGTCGCCGGCATCGACCTCGAGGTGCCGACCGGCTCGTTCTTCGGTCTGGTGGGCCCGAACGGCGCCGGCAAGACGACGACCCTGTCGATGGCCACTGGCCTTCTGCGGCCTGACGCGGGCGAGGTCAGCGTGCACGGCATCGACCTCTGGCAGGCGCCGGCCGATGCCAAGCGCATCATCGGCAACCTTGCCGACGGGGTGCGTCTGTTCGACAGGCTGACCGGCGAACAGCTCATCACCTACACCGCGATGATGTTCGGCATCGCGCGACCTGAGATCGCCGAACGGGTCGCCGATCTGCTGGAGATGATGGATCTGCGCGAGGCGGCGGGCACGGTGGTCGCCGACTACTCGGCGGGCATGACCAAGAAGGTCGCCCTCGCTTGCGCCCTCGTGCACGCGCCGCGTCTGCTCGTGCTGGACGAGCCGTTCGAATCCGTCGACCCGGTGTCGGCGGCCAACATCGAAGACGTGCTGCGCGGCTACACCGCATCGGGCGGGTCGGTCGTCGTGTCGAGCCATTCGATGGACCTCGTCCAGCGCATGTGCGACCACGTCGCGATCCTGGCCGCCGGCCGGGTGCTGGCCGCGGGCACTGTCGACGAGGTCCGTGCCGGCGCGAGTCTGCAGGACCGCTTCCTCTCGCTGGTGGGCGGCAGGCACGATGGGCGGGGACCGGCGTGGTTGCGACAGTCCTGAGGCTGCGGTATCGGATCCTGTTCACCACGCTGGCCCGCAACCCGTGGCAGTTGGTGGGCTTCGTGTTCGGACTGCTGTGGGCACTGGGTGCGGTGGCGCTGGTGGTCGGCGCGTCGATCGCCCTGGCCGTGCTGCAGGGACCGCTCGAGGCGCGGACGGCGGCGATCCTGGGCGGGGCGGCGCTGATCCTGGGATGGGTGGTCGCCCCGGTCCTGGTCGCAGGCACCGACACCTCGGTCGATGCGGCCAAGCTCGCCCCGTTCCCGTTCACGCAGCGCCAGACCATGATCGCGCTGTCGGCGACCGGGGCGACCGGCATCCCGGGCATCGCCACCTCGCTCGCAGCCCTGGGCACCGTGGCACTGTGGGTGCGCTGGCCGGCTGCGGCGGTGCTGGCAGTCGTGGGCGTCGTCGTCGGCGTGGGCACGTGCGTGGTGGCCAGCAGACTGGTGGCGACGCTGTCGACCGGATTCGGGACAGGGCGCCGCGGTCGCGAGATCCTGGGGACCGTGGTACTGGTGCTGCTGATATTCACCGGCCCGATCCTGACGGCCGTGGTCGGTCTGCTGGATGCCGCCGGAGCGTCGCTGGATCGCGTGACGCAGGCAGCCGACGTGCTCGGCTGGACGCCGTTGGGTGCCGTCTGGGCAGCACCTGCCGATCTGGCCGTCGGCGACGTGGTACCCGCACTGATCAAACTGGCCATCGGCTGCGTGACGCTGGCCGCGCTGTGGTTCGCCTGGTCGCAGGCACTGGCCGCAGCCACCGCTTCGCCGCCACGGCGCGCTGCCCGCGCAGTGAAGGCCGGGTCGTTGGGGATGCTGGGCGTGATGCCCACCGGTGGGGTCGGCGCCACGTGGGCGCGCTCGCTGAAGGCCTGGACGCGCGACCCCCGTTATCTGCGGCAGCTCATCATCGTTCCGCTGCTGCCGGTCCTGTTCGTGTTCACCGGCGGGACCGACGGATTCCCGTTCGCCGCGTCCACGGTGGTCGTCGGCTTCGTGCTCTCGCTGGTCGGCTACACCGATGTCTCCTACGACGGCACGGCCTTTGCCAGCGTGCTCTCATCGGGCGTGCGCGGCCGGGAGGACAGGTTGGGGCGGATGCTGGCGGCCGCGTGCATCGGCGTGCCCGCCATCGCGGCGGTCGCAGTGATCACCGCCGCGGTCGGAGACACCTGGCACACGCTGCCGGCGGTCTTCGCGGCCGCGCTCGCACTGGTGCTCGCCGGGTACGGCGTGTCGGCCGTGTCGTCGGCGCTGATCGTGGTGCCCGTCGCCCGCCCCGGCGACAGTCCGTTCAAGACGGTTCCCGGACAGACGTTCGTCAACGGCCTGCTCGTGTTCGTCGTGATGGGCGCGGTGATGGTGATCGCGGCCCCGACGCTGGTCCTGGCCGCCATCGGCGTGGTCGCAGACCGGGCGGCGCTGGGATGGATCGCCCTGATCGTCGCGGTCGCGGTGGGGGTCGGGGCGATGATCGCCGGGGCGATCCTCGGCGGGCGTCTGCTGGATCGCACCGGCCCCGATCTGTTGCAGCGCATCAAGGCGTTCCCGACCGGGTGAGGTTCGTGGGCGTACCGTGAAGTCATGTCCGAAACCGTGACGCTGACCGCCCCCGACGGTGAGATCTTCGCCGCCTACCTCGCCCATCCGGACTCCCGGCCGCGCGGCGGCCTCGTGCTCGTCCACGAGATCTGGGGGTTGACCGATCACATCACGGATGTCGCAGACCGGCTCGCCGGCGAAGGCTACGTCGTCCTGGCCCCCGACATCCTGAGCCACGGCGGCATCGAGCCCTCGTTGGGCGCCGAGCTGTTCGCCCTCATGAACTCGAGCGACGAGCAGGCCCGCACCGCGGCGCAGCCGCGCATGCGCGAGGCGCTCGCCGGTGCGCACGCGCCCGAATACGCCGCATGGGCCGTGGGGGCGCTGCAGGCAGCCGTCGACCGGGTCGCCTCCGTTGCGGGCGTCGACGGCCGCATCGGCACCATCGGATTCTGCTTCGGCGGCACGTACGCCTTCCTGCTCGCGGCCACCGACGACCGCATCCGAGCTGTCGCACCGTTCTACGGCACCGCGCCCGACACCGCCCGGATCGCCGGCATCCACGCCCCGGTGCTCGCACTGTACGGCGGGCAGGACAAGGCGCTGATGGACGCGCTGCCCGCCGTCCGCGCACAGATGGCCGATGCCGGCGTCGCCTTCACCCCGATCGTGTACGACGAGGCGGCGCACGCCTTCTTCAACGACACGGGCACGCGCTACGACGCCGAGGCGGCCGCGGATGCCTGGCAGCGGGTCACCGCGTTCTTCGCATCGGTTCTGGGCGCCACACGGTGACCGAGGTCCTCATCCTCGGCGGTACGGGCTGGTTGAGCGGTCGCATCGCGCGCCGGTGGCGGGATGCCGGGGCCGCAGTGACGTGCTTTGCCCGCGGCATCCGTCCCGCACCCGACGGGACCCGCCTGGTCGCCGGGGACCGCACCGCCCCGGGTGCCCTCTCCGCGGTCGCGGATCGGGAGTGGGATGCGGTCGTGGATGTCACTTCTGAGGCGGCCTGGGCGGCCTCAGCGCTCGCGACGCTCGGCGAGCGCGCGCGGCACTGGACCGACATCTCGTCGGTCTCGGTCTACGCCGACGACCACCTCGCCGGGGCCGATGAGACGGCGGCCACGGTGCCTTCGGGCTCGCCCGGTGACGACCTGGACTATCCGCGTGCGAAGGCGACGATCGAGTCTGCGGTGCGTGCGCAGCTCGGCGACCGGGCGGCGATCATCCGCCCGGGCCTGATCGTCGGTCCCGGCGACACGTCCGACCGCTTCGGCTACTGGGTGTCGCGCTTCGCGCTGGCCGCCGACCAGCCCGTGCTCGTCCCCGAAGCCCGCGGACTCGGCGCGTCGGTGATCGACGTCGACGACCTCGCGGCGTTCGTGGTGGGTGTGGGGCGCACCGCGTGGGCGGGCACGGTCAACGCCATCGGCGACCCGATCGCGCTGGACGAGCTGCTCGCCCAGGCACGCGGGGTCGCCGGCCACACCGGACCGCTGGTCGCGGCCCCGGACGCGTGGCTGCGCGCGCACGAGGTCGAGTACTGGGCGGGCCCGCGCTCGTTGCCGCTGTGGCTGCCGCGCGACCTCGTCGGCTTCTGGGGCCGCAGCAACCTGCGCTACCGCGAGCGGGGCGGCACTTTCCGCCCGCTCGAAGACACTCTGCGCAGGACCTTGGACGATGAACGCGTGCGCGGGCTGGACAGGCGGCGTCGCGCGGGGCTCAGCCGCGACGACGAGCTCGCATTGCTGCGCGAACGGGACTGAATTTGCGGATGCGGCATCCTGACCGATATCGTCGGGCCATGCGCGCGATCAGCCTCGAGCAGCTCCCGGTGAGCCTCGGTTGCGTGCGCGCCACCGCCGACAGCCGACGCCGGCTGCGTCCGGTTTCCCGCGGCCGCCGACTCTAGGCGACCCCGCGTCGCATCCCGCATGGATGCGCGAGGGCGTCGCCGTCATACGGCCCGTGCCGGCAGAGTCCGGCGAACCTCGGAAACTAAGGTAGAAGAATGACCTATTCGGTCGCCGTCTCCGGCGCCTCCGGCTATGCAGGGGGAGAGCTTCTGCGAATTCTCGCGGCCCACCCCGACATCGAGATCCGCACCGTCACCGCGCACGCGAACGCCGGTCAGCCGCTGGTCGCCCACCAGCCGCACCTGCGGTCGCTGTCGCATCTCACGCTGCAAGACACCACGCCCGCCACTCTCGCGGGCCACGACATCGTGTTCCTCGCGCTGCCGCACGGCCAATCGGGGCAGTACACCGATGCGCTCACCGATGTGCCGCTGGTCATCGACGCCGGCGCAGACCACCGCCTCGAATCGGCCGCGGACTGGGACGCGTTCTACTCCGGCCCGTTCCACGAACCGTGGGCGTACGGCGTCCCCGAGTTGCCGCTCGGGCCGTTGGCCGACGGTCGCAAGCAGCGCGAGCGCCTGGTCGGGGCCACCCGCATCGCGGCTCCCGGGTGCAACGCGTCCACCGTCAGCCTGAGCCTCGCGCCCGGCATCGCCGCCGGTGTCATCGACGGCTCCGACCTCGTCGCCGTGCTGGCGGTCGGGCCCTCCGGTGCCGGCAAGAGCGCCAAGACGCACCTGCTGGGCTCCGAGATCCTCGGCTCGGCCAATCCCTACGCGGTCGGCGGCGTGCACCGGCACATCCCCGAGATCAAGCAGGCCCTCTCCTGGGCGTTCAGCGACGCTTCGACTCGCACTGCGGGCTCGCCCGGCGCAGGTCTGCGCGAGTCGAAACGCGGGGGCTCCGGCATCCATCTGTCCTTCACTCCGGTGATCGTCCCGATGTCGCGCGGCATCCTCGCCACGGTGTCGGCCCCCATCGCCGCCGGCGCCACCGACGCCGAGATCCGCAGCGCGTGGCAGCAGGCCTACGACGGCGAGATGTTCGTGCACGTGCTGCCCGAGGGCGTCTACCCGCGCACCGCCGACGTGATCGGGGCGAACACGGCCCTGATGGGCCTGCACATCGACCGGGACGTCGATCGGGTCACGATCGTCACCGCGGTCGACAATCTTGCCAAGGGGACTGCCGGCGCCGCCGTGCAGTCCATGAACATCGCGCTCGGCCTCGCGGAGGACCGGGCCCTCACTGTGAACGGAGTCGCCCCGTGACCGTCACCGCGCCGAAAGGGTTCGAGGCGGCCGGCGTCGCCGTGGGCCTGAAATCCACCGGCAAGCCCGACGTCGCCGTCGTCGTCAACCGCGGGCCTGACAAGGTCGCAGCGGCGGTGTTCACGAGCAACCGCGCCCAGGCGAACCCGATCCTGTGGTCGCAGCAGGTCATCGGCGACGGTGTCGTCGAGGCGATCGTGCTCAATTCGGGCGGGGCGAACTGCTTCACCGGTGCGTTCGGGTTCCAGACCACGCACCAGACCGCCGAGAAGGCAGCCGAACTGCTCGGGGTCAGCTCGGGCGACGTGCTGGTGTGCTCGACGGGGCTGATCGGGTCCGGCGACGAGGTGTTCCGCGCGAAGGTGCTCGACGGCGTGCAGAAGGGCGTGGCGGCCCTGTCCGCCGACGGCGGCGCGGTCGCGGCCGAAGCGATCATGACCACCGACACCGTGAGCAAGACCGTCGTGCACTCCGAAGACGGGTGGACGATCGGCGCCATGGCGAAGGGCGCCGGAATGCTGGCGCCCGGTCTTGCCACGATGCTCGTCGTGATCACGACCGACGCCGTGCTGGACGCCGCGGCCGCCGACGCGCATCTGCGCGCGGCCACGCGGGTCAGCTTCGACCGGCTCGACTCGGACGGCTGCATGTCGACGAACGACCAGGTCACGCTGCTGTCGAGCGGGGCCAGCGGCATCACGCCCGAACCGGCGGGGTTCCGAGACGCGCTGACGGCCGTGTGCATCGAACTGGCCGAGAAGCTGCAGGGCGACGCCGAGGGCGCAAGCCACGACATCACGATCGAGGTGCAGCGCGCGGCATCCGAATCCGACGCGGTCGAGGTCGGCCGCTCGGTCGCCCGCAACAACCTGTTCAAGGCGGCGATCTTCGGCAACGACCCCAACTGGGGGCGGGTGCTGGCCGCGATCGGCACGACCAAGGCGCAGTTCGACCCGTACGACACCGACGTGTGGATGAACGGCGTGCGCGTGTGCACCGCCGGCGGCCCTGACGCGCCGCGCGAAGACGTGGACCTCACCCCGCGCGCCACGCACGTGGTCATCGACCTGAAGAGCGGCCAGGCCACCGCCCGCATCCTCACGAACGATCTCACCCACGACTACGTCCACGAGAACAGCGCCTATTCGTCATGACCGATGCCCGCATCCAAGACACCAACCCCCGTGAGGCCAGTGTCAAGGCAGAGACGCTCATCGAGTCGCTGCCGTGGCTCAAACGCTTTCGCGACCAGATCGTCGTGATCAAATACGGCGGCAACGCCATGGTCTCCGAGCAGCTGCAGGATGCCTTCGCCGCCGACATCGCCTATCTGCGCTATGTCGGGGTGCAGCCGGTGGTCGTGCACGGCGGCGGCCCGCAGATCTCGGCGATGCTGGATCGGCTGGCCATCCCGAGCGAGTTCAAGGGCGGATACCGGGTCACCTCGACCGAGGCGATCTCGGTCGTGCGCATGGTGCTGACCGGACAGATCAACCCGCAGCTGGTCGCCAAGATCAACGCGCACGGGCCGATCGCGGCAGGGCTGTCGGGAGAGGACGCGGGCCTGTTCGGCGGACGTCGTCGAGGCGTCGTCATCGACGGTGTCGAGCACGACCTGGGCCGCGTGGGCGATGTCGCGCAGGTCGACCCGCAGCCGATCCTCGACCACCTCTCTGCCGGGCGCATCCCTGTCGTCTCCTCGATCGCACCCGACCTGGACCGACCCGGCCACTCCCTGAACGTGAACGCCGACGCGGCTGCGGCCGCCCTCGCGATCGCGCTGCGCGCGTCCAAGCTCGTGATCCTCACCGATGTGGCGGGCCTGTACGCCGACTGGCCCAACCGCGACTCGCTCGTCTCGCACCTGACGGCGACAGAGCTCGCCGAGATGATGCCGCGGCTGGAGTCCGGCATGATCCCCAAGATGCGCGCGTGCCTGGACGCCGTGCAGGCGGGTGTGGACACGGCGGCCATCATCGACGGACGTGTGCCCCACTCGGTGCTTGTGGAGATCTTCACGCAGAACGGAATCGGAACGGAAGTGGTGGCGGATGCAACGCACTGAGCGAGCGGAGCGAGTCGACGTGAGCTGGCAAGACGATGTCTCACACGATCTGCTGAATGTGGGCGGGCGTTTGGCGCTGCTCGTGCGCGGCGAGGGCTCGCACGTCTGGGACGCCGATGGCATCCGTTACCTCGACTTCCTCGGCGGCATCGCCGTCAACGCGCTCGGGCACTCGCATCCCGTGTTCGTCGAAGCGGTGTCTCGCCAGGCGGCGACGCTGGCGCATGTGTCGAACTACTTCGCGACCCCGCCGCAGCTCGAGCTGGCCGCTCGACTGAAGCGGCTGGCAGGCACCGGCGATGGCGGGCACGTGTTCTTCGCCAACTCCGGATCGGAGGCCAACGAGACAGCGATCAAGCTCGCCCGGCTGCACGCCCACGCCACCGGCACCACGACCATCGTCAGCTTGGACGGCGCCTTCCACGGGCGCACGATGGGCTCGTTGTCGCTGACTCCCAAGCACGCCTACCAGGACCCGTTCCTGCCGCTGCTGCCCGACGTCGCCCACATCGAGCTGTCGCTTCAGGCGCTGGAGCGCGTGTTCGACGAGCAGTCCGTGGCCGCGCTGATGGTGGAGCCGATCCAGGGCGAGGCGGGCGTCGTGCCGCTGCCGGACGGCTTTCTGCGCCGCGCGCGGGAGCTGACCACCGAGCACGGCGCGCTGCTGATCCTCGACGAGGTGCAGACCGGCGTCGGTCGCACCGGGGAGTGGTTCGCGTTCCAGCGCGAGGGCATCACGCCCGACGCGATGAGCCTTGCCAAGGGCATCGCCGGCGGTTTTCCGCTCGGCGCGCTGGTCACCTTCGGCCACAACGATCTGTTCTCCCCGGGCACTCACAATTCGACGTTCGGCGGCAACCCGCTGGCCACCGCGGTCGGCACGGCGGTGCTCACCGAGATCGAGGACGCAGGGCTGCTGGCGAACGTGACCGAACGAGGGGCCCAGCTGCGCGCCGCCGTGGCCGGTCTGCCGCTGGTGACGGGAACGCGCGGTGCGGGGCTGCTCATCGGCATCACCCTGGCCGCGCCTGTCGCGTCGCAGGTTCGGGATGCCGCGCAGCGGCGTGGCCTGATCATCAACGCGCCCACAGCCGACGTGATCCGCATCGCTCCCGCCTACACGATCGGCGACGCCGAGATCGACGAATTCACCACCCTTTTCTCCGCCGCACTGGCCGAAGTCGCGGCATCCACATCTGTACCGGAGGTTCCGCATGCCATGCACTGAGCAACCCAAGGGAGTCGACGTGACCCGCCACCTGCTGCGCGATGACGATCTGACTCGTGCCGAGCAGTCCGAGATCCTCGATCTCGCGATCGAACTGAAGAAGGACCGCTGGGCGTCCAAGGCCCTGGCCGGTCCGCAGACCGTCGCTGTGATCTTCGACAAGTCCTCGACGCGCACGCGCGTGTCGTTCGCCGTCGGCATCGCCGACCTGGGCGGCTCGCCGCTGATCATCTCGACCGCGAGCAGCCAGCTCGGAGGCAAAGAGACCCCCTCCGACACGGCGCGTGTGATGGAGCGGCAGGTGGCGGCGATCGTCTGGCGCACCTACGCGCAGGCGGGCCTGGAGGAGATGGCGCGGGGGACCCGCGTGCCGGTGATCAACGCCCTGTCGGACGACTTCCACCCGTGCCAGCTGCTGGCCGACCTGCTGACGATCCGCGAGCACAAGGGCGAGCTCGAAGGCCTGACCCTCGCGTTCTTCGGCGACGGCAAGTCGAACATGGCGCACTCCTACGTGCTGGCCGGAGTCACCGCGGGCATGCACGTGCGCGTCGCCTCGCCCGAGGCGTACGCACCGCGCGAAGACGTCGTCGCCGACGCCGACCGTCGCGCGGCCGAGACCGGCGGTTCGCTCTCGCTGTTCACCGACGTGCACGAGGCGGTCGCCGGAGCCGACGTCGTGGTCACCGACACGTGGGTGTCGATGGGCAAAGAAGAAGAGAAGCTCGAGCGCATCCGCGACCTCGGCGGCTACAAGGTCACCAGTGACCTCATGCGTGAGGCACGTGAAGACGCGATCTTCATCCACTGCCTGCCCGCCGACCGCGGCTACGAGGTCGACGCCGAGGTCATCGACGGCCCGCAGTCCGTCGTGTGGGACGAGGCCGAGAACCGCCTGCACGCCCAGAAGGCGCTGCTGGTGTGGCTGCTGCAGCACAACGGCGCGGCTTCGCCGCCCGTTGCGGGCGTGGCGGGTGTTGCGGCCGGAGGCGCGGCGTGACCAACCAGCACGGCACCAACGAGGGGGCCCTGTGGGGCGCCCGGTTCGCATCGGGGCCGTCGCCGGAGCTTGCGGCCCTGAGCAAGTCCACGCACTTCGACTGGGCGCTAGCCCCATATGACATCGCCGGCTCCCGCGCCCACGCGGCGGCGCTGCATGCGGCCGGCTACCTCGACGACGAGCAGTGGGCGGGAATGCGCGCGGCGCTGGACGCGCTGGAAGCGGACGTCGCCAGCGGGGCGTTCACCGCGGCTGAGACCGACGAAGACGTGCACGGCGCCCTGGAGCGGGGCCTGATCGAACGCGCCGGCGCCGATCTGGGCGGACGACTGCGCGCCGGTCGCAGCCGCAACGACCAGATCGCCACGCTCGTACGGCTGTATCTGCTCGATCATGCCCGCTCGATCAGCCACGGCATCCTGCGTCTGATCGACGCGATCGTCGCGCAGTCCGAGGCCCATCCCGCGGCGATCATGCCCGGCCGCACCCACCTGCAGCACGCGCAGCCGATCCTGCTGGCACACCACCTGCAGGCCCACGGCTGGCCGCTCGTGCGCGACCTGGAGCGGCTGCGCGACTGGGCCGCCCGTGCGCGTGTGAGCCCATACGGCGGGGGAGCGCTCGCCGGCTCGAGCCTGGGCCTGGACCCGGCACTGGTCGCCCGTGAACTGGGCCTGGACCGACCGGCCGAGAACTCGCTCGACGGCACCGCCGCGCGGGACGTGGTGGCCGAGTTCGCCTTCGTCGCGGCGCAGATCGGCGTGGACCTCTCGCGGTTCGCCGAAGACATCATCCTGTGGAACACGCGCGAGTTCGGCTTCGTCACCCTCGACGACGGCTATTCGACCGGTTCGAGCATCATGCCGCAGAAGAAGAATCCCGACATCGCGGAACTCGCCCGTGGCAAGGCCGGCCGAGTGATCGGCAATCTCACCGGGCTCCTGGCGACGCTGAAGGGCCTGCCGATCGCGTACAACCGCGATCTGCAGGAAGACAAGGAGCCTGTCTTCGACTCCGCCGCGACGCTCGAACTGCTGCTGCCTGCGTTCGCGGGGATGGTCGCGACGCTGCGCTTCGACACCGCCCGCATGGCGGCGCTGGCCCCAGAGGGATTCTCGCTGGCGACCGACGTAGCGGACTGGCTCGTGCGGCAGGGGGTTCCGTTCCGCGATGCGCACGAGATCTCCGGCGCGCTGGTGCAGGCGTGCGAACAGCGGGGGATCGGGCTGGCGGATGCCTCCGACGAGCTTCTCGCGCAGATCTCGCCGCAGCTGACTCCCGTGGTGCGCGATGTGCTCACGATCGAAGGTTCGGTGGCCTCTCGCGACGGGGCAGGCGGCACCGCACCCGTGCGGGTCGCCGAGCAGCGCGCCGAGCTCATCGCCCGCGCCCAGGCTGCGGCGCGCGCCCTCGGCGTCTGAGCCCGCATGCGCGGACGGGGCTAGAGCAGCAGGATGCTGCGACCCGGGCGTGATCACCGAGGGTGATCCATCGAGGTTGATCAGATAAAGACTTATCGTCGCAAATTATCAGTGATATCCTTATCCCATGGTGGTCGCAGTCACTGCCGACATGATCGGCTCCCGACAGCTCGAAGACCGCGCGCGGGCGCAGCGCACGCTCGATGACGCCATTGCGCGGGTTGAAGACGACCTCCCTCTGGCCGACCGGGCGCTGAAGCCCACGGTGGGCGACGAACAGCAGGGCGTGTATCCGACGCTCGAGGCGGCGCTCGGCTCGCTGCTGCTGCTGCGCCTCGCTCTGCCCGACGCGGTGGGGGTGCGCTTCGGGCTGGGGATCGGCGCGGTGGGCGTCATCCCGTCCGAGGCCGCAGCGGCGGGCATCTCCGACGGGCCGGGCTGGTGGGCGGCGCGAGCCGCGATCGATCACGTGCACAAGCTCGAGCAGCGTCAGGTGCCCGGCGTGCGCACCTGGGTGGTCGCACACGACTCCGAGCCCGCCGCCGCGCAGGACGCGGTGCGTTGGGCGAACGCCTATCTGCTCGCGCGCGATCAGCTGGTAAGCGACATGAGCGAACGGACCCGGCGCCTGACCTACGGCCGCTGTCTCGGCCGGACCCAGCGCCGTCTTGCCGCATCGGAGGAGATCACGCAGTCGGCCGTCTCGCAGGCGCTCGCGTCATCGGGCGCCGCCGCGATCGTCGAAGGATTCGTCCAGCTCGGACTGCGCTGAGTGCGGCTGTGACGCCCGAACGGGCCACGGGGCCGGTCACCACATGGCGAAGCGCAGCAGCGCCCCGATCAGGCACGCCCAGATCAGACTCGCCATCGACCCGATGATGAAGCGCTCGCGCGACTCGGCCTGCGCCAGCTCCGAGAAGCGGCCGATGCCCTTGAGGGCCACGAGCGCGGCGATCGCCTCGGGATAGCCGACCACGATCGCCAGAACCGCGGCGAGCCGCTCGAGGTATCCGATGGCGGTTCCGCCGCGCATGAGGGTCTGCGCCGGCTCGGCCGAGGCATCCTCTCCCTCCACCGGAAGCAGCATGATGCCGCCGTCCTCAGTCTCGCGCACGCGCGACCCGGCGGCCGCATCGAGCACCCGCCGCGACACCGGGTTGCCGCCGAGGACGGCCACGGTCACTCCCAGCAGTGTCAGGATCAGCCCCATCAGGGTCGGCACCCTCACCGGCGCGATGGCGACCACGACCAGGCCGAGCACCACCAGCGCACCCGCGATGACCAGCGGCACCGTCGTCGGTCGACGCAGGCTCAGCACGATGAGCACGAGCGCGCCGCACAGCACGAGGAACAAGAAGATCGCCAGCATCGCGATGAGCAGCGGTTGCGTTCCGTCCAGCACCATGGGCCTCAGTCTGGCACGGGGCACGGACACGCCGCTGATACCCTGAATCGCGTGTCTGAATCCGCTCTGAGTGCGACCGCGCCGGCGAACGACCCGACGTTCGAGAACGTCTGGGACGAGATCGTCTGGCGTGGACTCGTGCATGTGTCCACCGATCAAGAAGCTCTGCGCGAGCTGCTCGGCGGGGACCCCATCACGTATTACTGCGGGTTCGATCCGACGGCGCCGAGTCTGCATCTGGGCAACCTCGTGCAGCTGCTGCTGCTGCGTCGACTTCAGCTGGCCGGGCACAAGCCACTGGGGCTGGTGGGCGGTTCGACCGGTCTGATCGGCGACCCGCGGCCCACGGCCGAGCGCACGCTGAACGCGAAGGAGACCGTCGTCGAATGGGTCGGGCGGCTGCGGGCCCAGGTCGAGCACGTGCTCAGCTTCGAGGGCGAGAACGCTGCGCGCATCGTCAACAACCTCGACTGGACTGCGCCGATGAGCGCGATCGACTTCCTCCGCGACATCGGCAAGCACTACCGCGTCGGCACGATGCTGAAGAAGGATGCCGTCTCCGCGCGGCTGAACTCCGAAGCCGGCATCAGCTACACCGAGTTCAGCTACCAGCTGCTGCAGGGCATGGACTACTTGGAGCTCTACCGCCAATACGGCTGTGTGCTGCAGACCGGAGGGTCGGATCAGTGGGGCAATCTCACCAGCGGCACGGATCTCATCCACCGTGTCGAGGGCGTGTCGGTGCACGCGATCGGCACGCCGCTGATCACCAACAGCGACGGCACGAAGTTCGGCAAGAGCGAGGGCAACGCGATCTGGCTCGACCCGGAGATGTGCAGCCCGTACGCGTTCTACCAGTTCTGGCTGAACACCGACGACGCCGACGTCGTGGACCGCATGAAGGTCTTCACGTTCCTGACCCGCGCCGAGATCGACGAGTACGCCCGTCTGGTCGAGGCCGAGCCGTACCGGCGGGCCGCGCAGAAACGGCTGGCGCGGGAGGTCACGGCCTTCGTGCACGGGGTGGATGCCACGACCGCGGTGGCTGCGGCATCCGAAGCGCTCTTCGGCAAGGGCGATCTGACCGCGCTCGACGCCCAGACGCTGCGCAGCGCGCTGCGTGAGCTGCCGAACGTCGAAGCATCCGTCGATGCGACGGTCGCCCAGGTGCTCTTCGACACGGGTCTGGTCGCCAGTCTCGGCGAGGCGCGTCGTGCGATCGCGCAGGGCGGCGTCACCCTCGACGGTGTGCGCGTCGACGATGAGGGAGCGCTCGTGACCGGTGCGCTGCCGGGTGGTGTCTCAGTCGTCCGCCGTGGCAAGAAGACGCTCGCGGGCGTCTTCGTGTCGGGCTGACGTGCCGTTCACTCCGAGTCACGCGGTCGTCGCGCTGCCGTTTCTGCGCACACCGATGGTGCCCGCAGCCATCGTGGTCGGCGCGATGGCTCCCGACCTGCCGCTGTTCCTGCCGTGGCTGCCGTTCTCCTACCAGGTGATGCACACGAACATCGTGATCGCCGGGGTGGTTGCGGCGCTGCTGCTGGGCCTCTGGTATGTGCTCGTGCGCCCCGCGGTGCGCGAGCTCAGTCCGGACGCCGTGGCCAGGCGACTGCCGGAGCTGTGGGATCACGTTCCGCTGCGCCGAGACCGCAGTCGTCCGCGCCTGCAGATCACCTGGCTTGCGCTGTCGATCCTGTTCGGCGTCATCTCGCACATCGTGTGGGACGCCTTCACGCACGCCGGCCGGTGGGGGGTGCGTGCAGTGCCCGCGCTGAACGAGCAGTGGGGGCCGTTGCCGGGCTACAAGTGGCTGCAGCACGGCTCGGGCCTTCTGGCCCTCGCGATACTGGGGGTGTTCGCGGTCGTGTGGTTCATGCGCGCGACGCGCACCGGACTGGAGCGCGTGTTCCCGAGCGCGGTGCGCTGGGGCTGGTGGATGTCGCTGCCGGTGGCGTTGGTGGTGGCCTGGGGCATCGGGCTGCTCGTGCTCGGTCCGCTCACGCCCGGTTTCACGACCGAGCAGCTGGCGTATCGGGTGCTGCCGCCGGCGGTGGGGATCTGGGGCGTGCTGACCCTCGTGCTGTGCGGTGCCGTGCAGATGCGGCGCGCGGGACGGGGCATCGCCGACCGCCGTTGAGTGCCGGCAGTCGCCGATGAGCGCCGGCGATCACCGCTGACCGGCCGCTACCGGGGCATCCATTCGGGGGCGTCGCGTCCCCACGGTCGCGGCGCCGCGAACCGCAGCGGTCCACCGGTGTAGGCGATGGCGGGCACAGCAGTGGTCACGCGGTGACCTTCGACATCGAACGTCTGCATGTGCTCGTGGATGTCGAACGCGGGCGTTGCGGCGACGGTCGGTGTGCGCCCGAGCCCGAGCAGCTCGGCCGCGACGCGCCGCAGCGACGTTTCGACGACCCATGACCCGCCCTCGGCCTCGCGCCGCGCGAGCGCGGTGATGACTCCTGCGGCCAGCAGGTAGCCCGTGGTGTGGTCGAGGGCCTGCGCGGGCAGCGCCCCCGGGGCATCCGGGCCCCCCTCGATCACGGCGATGCCGCAATTGGCCTGTACCAGGCTGTCGAACCCGCGCCGATCGGGCGCGTCGGCGTCCTGGTTGCCCCAGGCGGAGTGGCGGGCGACGATGATGCCGGGTCGGCGCTCTGCGAGGGTTTCGGAGGTCAGTCCGAGGCGGGCCAGTGCCGTGGGCCGGTAGCCGAGCGCGACGACGTCGGCGGTGGCGAGCAGCTCGTCGAAGACGGCGCGCTGCGCCGGGACGGTGAGGTCGAGCAGCGTGGAACGCTTGCCGTGGCCGGTGTCGAGATGCTGTCGCACGATCTCCGGCATGTGGGGAGGGTCGATGCGCAGAACGTCGGCTCCCAGCAGTGCGAGGGTGCGCGTTCCCACCGGGCCGGCGATCACCCGTGTCAGGTCGAGGACCCGGATGCCGCGCAGCGGCGCGTCCGCCGTCGCCGCGCGAGTTGGTACCGCGGGTGAGGGATGGATGCCGCGGACCGAGATGATCGGCTGAGTCCGCAGTCGCTCGTCGGTGACGCGGGATTCGTATGCCACGGCGACGCACAGTCCGCCGCTGCGCGTGATCACACGCACTGCATCGTCGACCGTGCGGCGCGAGAGCGCGGCTGCTGCCGCCGTGCGTCCCCCATCGGCGGGCAGCGCGAGAGCCGCGCGCAGCGCTGCGGCGTGATGCGGGTAGTTCCCGTGGGTGCGCACCCAGCCGTCCGTACAGCGGAAGAACCCCGACAGCGCTGCGAAGGCGCCGGACAGCGCTCCGTCCATGCGGAAGAGCCGGTCACTGGTGTAGGCAACGGCGACGCGATCGGGATCGACGACGACGTCTGCGGCACCCGCGAGGCGAGCGGCGGCGAGGGAAGCCACGATCGCCGCGGCCCAGGCGAGAGACGGCACGTCGGTGTGCGCGGGCAGGGGGACCGGACGCGACGGCGCACACGCGGCCGATAGGTCGTTCGCATCGCGGCCGAGCGCTGCCCACATCGAGCGGGCAACCGCATCCGCCGGGTCGGGGAACCTGATCATGAGGTGACCCTACGCCGTGCAGCATGGACGGAAACCACCCCTGACCTGCGCGACACGCCCGGGAAGCGGACACGATTCGACGCACAGTGCTCATGGCGCGTAGAGTCTTACCTGTTCGCCCCAAAGGGAAGAGCGAAGCGGCCGAAAGGCCCCGCACCTCAAGCAGCGAACGAACCCCTTCCTTCCTCACTGAACAGTGAACATCCGGGCTTCCGGGTGCTAGGATGGGGACTCCACCCGATACGGCGCGTCGGTTTGACGGCCGCAACATGGTGGGTATGATTGTGAAGTTGCCCTGCGGCGATGGACTGTGGTCCGGGTTTGTGGGTGTGTCCGATCCTTGAGAACTCAACAGCGTGCACTTGTCAAATGCCAAATTATCCTCGTCGGTCTTTCGGGACTGGTGAGAATTCCTTTGGATCAATTATATGAATGTCAGCAATGATGTTTGTTCTTTTGGTCATGGTTGAACTCGCTGCAGCGTGGACTGTTTTCCCGGTCTGGTTGTGGCATTCGTTTTTTTACGGAGAGTTTGATCCTGGCTCAGGATGAACGCTGGCGGCGTGCTTAACACATGCAAGTCGAACGATGATCCTGGTGCTTGCACTGGGGGATTAGTGGCGAACGGGTGAGTAACACGTGAGCAACCTGCCCTTCACTCTGGGATAAGCGCTGGAAACGGTGTCTAATACTGGATATGAGGCACGGCCGCATGGTCTGTGTCTGGAAAGATTTTTCGGTGGGGGATGGGCTCACGGCCTATCAGCTTGTTGGTGAGGTAATGGCTCACCAAGGCGTCGACGGGTAGCCGGCCTGAGAGGGTGACCGGCCACACTGGGACTGAGACACGGCCCAGACTCCTACGGGAGGCAGCAGTGGGGAATATTGCACAATGGGCGGAAGCCTGATGCAGCAACGCCGCGTGGGGGATGACGGCCTTCGGGTTGTAAACCTCTTTTAGCAGGGAAGAAGCCTTTCGGGGTGACGGTACTTGCAGAAAAAGCACCGGCTAACTACGTGCCAGCAGCCGCGGTAATACGTAGGGTGCAAGCGTTATCCGGAATTATTGGGCGTAAAGAGCTCGTAGGCGGTTTGTCGCGTCTGCTGTGAAATCCCGAGGCTCAACCTCGGGTCTGCAGTGGGTACGGGCAGACTAGAGTGCGGTAGGGGAGATTGGAATTCCTGGTGTAGCGGTGGAATGCGCAGATATCAGGAGGAACACCGATGGCGAAGGCAGATCTCTGGGCCGTAACTGACGCTGAGGAGCGAAAGGGTGGGGAGCAAACAGGCTTAGATACCCTGGTAGTCCACCCCGTAAACGTTGGGAACTAGTTGTGGGGTCCTTTCCACGGATTCCGTGACGCAGCTAACGCATTAAGTTCCCCGCCTGGGGAGTACGGCCGCAAGGCTAAAACTCAAAGGAATTGACGGGGACCCGCACAAGCGGCGGAGCATGCGGATTAATTCGATGCAACGCGAAGAACCTTACCAAGGCTTGACATACACCGGAAACGGCCAGAGATGGTCGCCCCGCAAGGCTGGTGTACAGGTGGTGCATGGTTGTCGTCAGCTCGTGTCGTGAGATGTTGGGTTAAGTCCCGCAACGAGCGCAACCCTCGTTCTATGTTGCCAGCACGTTATGGTGGGAACTCATGGGATACTGCCGGGGTCAACTCGGAGGAAGGTGGGGATGACGTCAAATCATCATGCCCCTTATGTCTTGGGCTTCACGCATGCTACAATGGCCGGTACAAAGGGCTGCGATACCGTGAGGTGGAGCGAATCCCAAAAAGCCGGTCCCAGTTCGGATCGTAGTCTGCAACTCGACTACGTGAAGTCGGAGTCGCTAGTAATCGCAGATCAGCAACGCTGCGGTGAATACGTTCCCGGGTCTTGTACACACCGCCCGTCAAGTCATGAAAGTCGGTAACACCTGAAGCCGGTGGCCCAACCCTTGTGGAGGGAGCCGTCGAAGGTGGGATCGGTAATTAGGACTAAGTCGTAACAAGGTAGCCGTACCGGAAGGTGCGGCTGGATCACCTCCTTTCTAAGGAGCTTCTGAAGGCTTTCGGGTCTTCCAGAACCCGGTCCGGATCCGTTTGTGATCCGCTGGGAGCTCATGGGTGGAACATTTGACATGGCATCAGCGCAGCTGGTCACCGTTAGTACACCGTTTTCGGACGGGGGGAACGTGGGGGTCGGGGAGCGGGGTGCCTGCACGCTGTTGGGTCCTGAGGGACCGGGCCGGCCCCGTGGGGGGTTGGACGGATCTTCTGGTAGGGCCGTTGGGTGTGCTGGTTTCGGCTGGTGACTCTGGCGGTGCCGCCCGTACTTTGAGAACTACACAGTGGACGCGAGCATCTTGAAGATGCATGCCCTTCGGGGTGTGTGTCATATTTTTTGATTCTTTTTAGATCAAAGCTCATGTGATTTCAAGTCTTTAAGAGCGAACGGTGGATGCCTTGGCATCTGGAGCCGAAGAAGGACGTAGCAATCTGCGATAAGCCTCGGGGAACTGATAAGCAAGTTTTGATCCGAGGGTGTCCGAATGGGGAAACCCCGCCAGGCGGCGTGCTGACCTGGTGACTCCCGTCTGAATGTATAGGGCGGGTAGAGGGAACGCGGGGAAGTGAAACATCTCAGTACCCGCAGGAAGAGAAAACAACCGTGATTCCGTGAGTAGTGGCGAGCGAAATCGGAAGAGGCTAAACCTGGCGTGTGTGATATCCGGCAGGAGTTGCACGTTGGGGGTTGTGGGACATGTCTGGTTTTTCTGCCGAGAGACCGGCGTGACAAGAGCGTATAGGCGAACCGTCTGGGAAGGCGGGCCATAGCAGGTGAGAGCCCTGTAGCCGAAATGCGTGTTCTTGGCGTGATGTGTATCCCAAGTAGCACGGGGCCCGAGAAATCCCGTGTGAATCTGTCAGGACCACCTGATAAGCCTAAATACTCCCAGATGACCGATAGCGGACAAGTACCGTGAGGGAAAGGTGAAAAGTACCCCGGGAGGGGAGTGAAATAGTACCTGAAACCGTTTGCTTACAAACCGTTGGAGCACCCTTGGTAGGTGTGACAGCGTGCCTTTTGAAGAATGAGCCTGCGAGTTAGCGATATGTGGCGAGGTTAACCCGTGTGGGGTAGCCGTAGCGAAAGCGAGTCTGAACAGGGCGTTCAGTCGCATGTCCTAGACCCGAAGCGAAGTGATCTATCCATGGCCAGGCTGAAGCGACGGTAAGACGTCGTGGAGGGCCGAACCCACTTAGGTTGAAAACTGAGGGGATGAGCTGTGGATAGGGGTGAAAGGCCAATCAAACTTCGTGATAGCTGGTTCTCTCCGAAATGCATTTAGGTGCAGCGTTGCGTGTTTCTTGCCGGAGGTAGAGCTACTGGATGGCCGATGGGCCTCACCAGGTTACTGACGTCAGCCAAACTCCGAATGCCGGTAAGTGAGAGCGCAGCAGTGAGACTGTGGGGGATAAGCTTCATAGTCGAGAGGGAAACAACCCAGACCACCATCTAAGGTCCCTAAGCGCGTGCTAAGTGGGAAAGGATGTGGAGTTGCTTTGACAACCAGGAGGTTGGCTTAGAAGCAGCCACCCTTGAAAGAGTGCGTAATAGCTCACTGGTCAAGTGATTCCGCGCCGACAATGTAACGGGGCTCAAGCACGCCACCGAAGTTGTGGCATTCGCATTTTATGACAGGCCTTCGTGGTCCAGTCGTGTGGATGGGTAGGAGAGCGTCGTGTGCCGAGTGAAGCGGCGGGGTGACCCAGCCGTGGACGGCACACGAGTGAGAATGCAGGCATGAGTAGCGAATGACGTGTGAGAAACACGTCCTCCGAAAGACCAAGGGTTCCAGGGTCAAGCTAATCTGCCCTGGGTAAGTCGGGACCTAAGGCGAGGCCGACAGGCGTAGTCGATGGACAACGGGTTGATATTCCCGTACCGGCGAAGAACCGCCCCAGTCAATCCAGTGGTGCTAAGAGTCCTAGCCAGGCGTTGCCTGATCCCTTCGGGGTGATGGTTGTTCTGGTGAACGCTCGACCCCATGCTGGTGCGGCTAGCGTATTAACAGGTGTGACGCAGGAAGGTAGCCCAAGCCAGGCGATGGTTGTCCTGGTGCAAGTGCGTAGGCCGACTCTTAGGCAAATCCGGGAGTCATGAGGCTGAGACACGATGCGGATGAAAAGTGGGTGATCCTATGCTGCCGAGAAAAGCATCGACGCGAGGTTCTAGCCGCCCGTACCCCAAACCGACTCAGGTGGTCAGGTAGAGAATACCAAGGAGATCGAGAGAATCGTGGTTAAGGAACTCGGCAAAATACCCCCGTAACTTCGGGAGAAGGGGGGCCATCCACTTATTAGGTTTTACACCGAAAGGGTGTGGTGGCCGCAGAGACCAGTGGGTAGCGACTGTTTACTAAAAACACAGGTCCGTGCCAAGTCGCAAGACGATGTATACGGACTGACGCCTGCCCGGTGCTGGAAGGTTAAGAGGAGCGGTTAGCGTAAGCGAAGCTGCGAATTTAAGCCCCAGTAAACGGCGGTGGTAACTATAACCATCCTAAGGTAGCGAAATTCCTTGTCGGGTAAGTTCCGACCTGCACGAATGGCGTAACGACTTCCCAACTGTCTCAACCACGAACTCGGCGAAATTGCATTACGAGTAAAGATGCTCGTTACGCGCAGCAGGACGGAAAGACCCCGTGACCTTTACTACAGCTTGGTATTGGTATTCGGTGTGGCTTGTGTAGGATAGGTGGGAGACTGTGAAGCCCGGACGCCAGTTCGGGTGGAGTCATTGTTGAAATACCACTCTGGTCACTCTGGATGCCTAACTTCGGACCGTGATCCGGTTCAGGGACAGTGCCTGGTGGGTAGTTTAACTGGGGCGGTTGCCTCCTAAAGAGTAACGGAGGCGCCCAAAGGTTCCCTCAACCTGGTTGGCAATCAGGTGGCGAGTGTAAGTGCACAAGGGAGCTTGACTGTGAGACTGACAGGTCGAGCAGGGACGAAAGTCGGGACTAGTGATCCGGCAGTGGCTTGTGGAAGCGCTGTCGCTCAACGGATAAAAGGTACCTCGGGGATAACAGGCTGATCTTGCCCAAGAGTCCATATCGACGGCATGGTTTGGCACCTCGATGTCGGCTCGTCGCATCCTGGGGCTGGAGTAGGTCCCAAGGGTTGGGCTGTTCGCCCATTAAAGCGGTACGCGAGCTGGGTTTAGAACGTCGTGAGACAGTTCGGTCCCTATCCGCTGCGCGCGTAGGAAGTTTGAGAGGATCTGACCCTAGTACGAGAGGACCGGGTTGGACGAACCTCTGGTGTGCCAGTTGTTCCGCCAGGAGCACCGCTGGTTAGCTACGTTCGGGATGGATAACCGCTGAAAGCATCTAAGCGGGAAGCCGGCCTCGAGATGAGACTTCCATCCCCTTCGGGGGGAGAGGCTCCCAGCCAGATTACTGGGTTGATAGGCCGGATGTGGAAGCACGGTAACGTGTGGAGCTGACCGGTACTAATAAGCCGATGACTTGATAACATCACCCTTTCAGGGTGCGCGCGTCCACTGAGTGGTTCTCGATGTACGGTCGGGAACACAACAACATATGAACAACTTCGTTGTTGGTTTTTGAAACATCCATAGTGTTTCGGCGGCCATAGCGAGAGGGAAACGCCCGGTCACATTCCGAACCCGGAAGCTAAGCCTCTCAGCGCCGATGGTACTGCAAGGGGGACCTTGTGGGAGAGTAGGACACCGCCGGACTTCCTTTACAGAAATGGCCACCCTCAGGGGTGGCCATTTCTGCTTTACGGGCCTGTACGCAGCATCAGGGAGAGATATGTCGGATCACGAAGAAGACGCGCGGCGCAAGGGTGCGCGCGACGACAGCTCACCGCGCGCGGACAAGTCCTCGCCCCGTGGGGGGAACCGGGGGGGCGACCGTTCCTCCGGGGATCGTTCCCGTGGGGATCGCCCGTATGGTGACCGCCCGCGCGGGGATCGCCCGTATGGTGACCGCCCGCGCGGGGATCGCCCGTATGGTGACCGCCCGCGCGGGGATCGCCCGTATGGTGACAAGCCCCGCGGTGACCGGTCTCACGGTGACCGGCCGTATGGTGACAAGCCCCGCGGTGATCGGCCTTACGGTGATCGTCCGCGCGGTGACCGCCCGTACGGTGAGAAGCCGCGTGGTGGTCGCCCGTATGGTGATCGGCCTTATGGTGACCGTCCGTATGGTGACCGTCCGCGCGGTGATCGGTCTTATGGTGACCGTCCGCGTGGGGATCGCCCGTACGGTGACCGTCCGCGCGGGGATCGTCCGTATGGTGACAAGCCCCGGGGTGACCGCCCGTATGGTGACAAGCCGCGCAGTGATCGGTCTTATGGTGACCGTCCGCGTGGTGACCGCCGGTATGGTGACAAGCCGCGCGGTGATCGGCCTTATGGTGACCGGCTGCGCGGGGATCGCCCGTACGGTGACCGTCCGCGCGGGGATCGTCCGTATGGTGACAAGCCCCGGGGTGACCGCCCGTATGGTGACAAGCCGCGCAGTGATCGGTCTTATGGTGACCGTCCGCGTGGTGACCGCCGGTATGGTGACAAGCCCCGCGGTGACCGGCCTTACGGTGACCGGCCGCGTGGGGATCGCCCTTACGGTGACAAGCCCCGGGTTGACCGCCCGTATGGTGACAAGCCCCGCGGTGACCGGCCTTACGGTGACCGCCCGTACGGTGACAAGCCGCGCAGTGATCGGCCTTATGGTGATCGTCCGCGCGGGGATCGCCCGTATGGTGACAAGCCACGCAGTGATCGGCCGCATGGTGACAAGCCCCGCGGCGATCGCCCGTACGGCGACCGGCCGCACGGTGACCGTCCGTACGGTGGTCGTTCTTCTGGCGACCGGCCCTACGAGGAGCGTCGTTCCTATGGAGATCGGCCGCGCCTCACGCGTGACGAGCGCGACGCACGGCCGGCTGATCCGGCGCTGCCTGATGACGTGACGCCGAAGGATCTGAACCAGGGAGCGCGCAACGAGCTGAAGACGCTCAGCAAGGAGAACGCAGAGCGCGTGGCGCGTCATCTGGCGATGGCAGCGCAGCTGATCGACGAAGATCCCGCGGCCGCGCATGAGCACGCGCTGGCGGCTTCGCGTCACGCAGGCCGCATCCCGGTTGTTCGCGAGACCGTGGCGATCACGGCTTACGCGATGGGGGACTTCGCCCTGGCATTGCGCGAGCTGCGGACGTATCGCCGCATCTCTGGCCGTGAAGACCAGATCGCGCTGATGGTGGACAGCGAACGCGGGGTCGGCCGGCCGGAGCGTGCACTGGAGACCGCCCGTTCGGTGGACCGTGCTGAGCTGCCGACGCCTGTGCGCGTGAACCTTGCGATCGCCATGTCGGGTGCCTGGCTCGACCTGGGAGACCCGACGCGTGCGCTTCAGGAACTGGAGATTCCCGAGGCCGATCCCGATCGCGCTTTCGAGTGGAGCCCCGCGCTGTTCGCTGCGCGCTCCACAGTGCTCGCTGAGCTGGGCAGGACCGAAGAAGCCGAGCGCTGGCAACGGCTTGCCGATGTGGCAGCGGATGCGTTGGATGCGGCATCCGGCGTCGGACAGGATGAGGTGATCTTCATCGAAGATCTCCAGGACGATGACGACGAAGACGGCGACTCGGTCCCTGACGACGCGGCCGCCGTGGAGCCTGACGCGGCAGCGGAAGCCGAAGCGGAAGCGGAAGCCGAAGCGGAAGCGGAAGCGGAAGAACCGGACGCAAATGCAGACGAGGGCGAGGCCAAGAACTGATGGGGCTGTTCGGCCGTTCGCACAAGCCGTCCGCGGCAACGCCTCTGGATGGGGTCGACACCGTCCTGGCGGACCTCGACGGCGTCGTGTACGCCGGCTCGGGGGCACTGCCTCACGCCGTCGAGAGTCTGAACCGTGCGGCCGAGGGCCGGCGGCTCGGCTACATCACGAACAACGCGTCGCGCACCGACGCGAACGTCGCGGCGCATCTGCGGGAACTGGGCCTGACAGACACGCAGCCCACGGACATCGTGACCAGCCCGCAGGCCGCCGTGCGCCTGCTGCGCACGAAGATCGACCCGGGTGCGGTGATCCTCGTGGTCGGGGGCGAAGGCCTGGTCACCGAGGTGCAGAAGGCCGGCTACACCGTCACGCGCAGCGCCGATGATGGGCCGGCTGCGGTACTGCAGGGCTTCTCGCCTGACATCGCCTGGACCGACCTGGCCGAAGCGGCCTTCGCGCTGAAGGCACCCGAAGATGAGGGCGGCATTCCGTGGATCGCCACGAACACCGACTGGACGCTCCCGCAGGCACGCGGCATCGCCCCGGGCAACGGCACGCTGGTCTCGGCCGTGCACACCGCAGTGGGTCGCCTGGCCACGGTGGCGGGCAAGCCCGAGCCGGCGATCTTCCACGAGGCCGTCGCACGGTTCCAGGCGAGGTCGCCGCTGTTCATCGGCGACCGACTCGACACCGACATCGCCGGGGCACAGGCCGCCGGGTTGCCGTCGGTGATGGTGCTGACCGGGGTGGATCGCCCGAAGCACCTGCTGGCCGCGCCGCCCACGAGCCGGCCCACCTTCATCCTCGAAGACCTGCGCCAACTGTTCGAGCCGTACCCCGACACCGTCGCCGAGCGCGACACGACCCGAGTGGGCGATGCCGTGGTGCGCATCGACGGCCCGGATCTGCGCATCGTCGAGGCGGGAAGCCGTCCGATCGACCTGGTGCGGGCAGGGGCGGCCGCGGTCTGGAACTCCGGCAGAGCGATCTTCGGATTCACCGTTCAGCCTGAGTTGTACGCCGATCCGTTCTTCCGCCCCTGATCTGTCTGCGGCCACGGCTAGCATGGGGACCATGGCCGACGAAGAGCACACCGAGCTGATCAGCCGGCTTCGGGTGATCGAGGGTCAGCCGCTGGGCGAACGTGCCGAGGCATACACGGCGCTGCACGATGAACTTGCCCGCGAGCTCGAGCCCAAGAGCGCGAACACGTCCCCGATGCCGCGCGGCGCATGACGGCGCGCTTGGACCAGACGCTGGCGGCGCGTGGACTCGCGCGCTCGCGCACGCACGCGCAGACCCTCATCGCGCGGGGCGTTGTGACCGTGGACGGTCGCGCCGCCGTCAAGGCCTCGACACCCGTCGATGATGACGCTCGCGTCGAGGTCGCGGCATCCGATCATTACGTCAGCAGGGCCGCGCACAAACTTCTGGCGGGTCTGGACGCCTTCGACGTGCGCGTGGCCGGTCGCGTGGCGCTGGACATGGGCGCCTCGACCGGCGGATTCACCCAAGTGCTGCGTGAACGCGGGGCGCGCCCGGTGATCGCCGTCGACGTCGGCCACGGTCAGTTGGTCGACCAGATCGCCACCGACCCCGGCGTGCGCGCCGTGGAGGGCTTCAACGTGCGGTACATGACGCCCGAGACGCTGCGCGAGGCAAGCGGGGTGGATGCCGCGCCCGGCGTGATCACGGGCGACCTGTCCTTCATCTCGCTCACGCTCGTGCTGCCGGCCGCCCGTGCGGTCGCCGCGCCCGGCGCCGACCTCGTGCTGCTGATCAAACCGCAGTTCGAGGCGGGACGCACGGCGGTCAGAGGCGGGCTGGTCACCGATCCCGCGGTGCGCGCCGAGGCCGTCGCCGACGTGCTGTGGGCCGCGTGGGACCATGGTCTCGCCGTGCGAGGACTGATCGCATCACCGATCCTCGGCACCCATGGCAACCGCGAGTTCGTCGTGCACCTCACCGAGACCACGCCGGCCGCGCGCGATGCGACTGTGCACAGTCCGACCGACGCGACGCCGGCACCCGTTGGTGATCCGTCAGAATGGATGGGCACCGTGAACCGACTGACGGGAAGCTCATGACCACGCCGCAGCGCAGCATCCTGGTCGTCGCGCATGCCCAGCGCGACGACGCCGTCGACGCGGCCGCGCGCATCATCGGCTTCTTGCAGGCCGCGGGCGCTCGCCCCGTGCTCGCCCCCGACGACCGGGCAGAGCTCGCGGCGCTGCGCGACGACTTCGCCGGCATCGCGGCACTGGGCATCGACGTCGCCGTGCCCGAGATCGAGATAGCGATCGTGCTCGGCGGCGATGGGACGATCCTGCGGGCGGCAGAGCTCGTGCGCGGCGGCACGGCGCCGATCCTCGGCATCAACATGGGGCACGTGGGATTCCTGGCCGAGATCGAGCCCGACGACATGGTCGGCGCGGTGCATCGAGCGATCGCCGGCGACTACCGGGTCGAAGAGCGCCTCGCGCTGTCGGTGCGGATCAAAGACATCACGGGCAAGGTCATCTACTCCACGTGGGCGCTGAACGAGGCAACCGTGGAGAAGGCCAGCCGCGAGAGGATGCTCGAGGTCGTCGTGGAGATCGACGGCAAGCCGTTGTCGACCTTCGGGTGCGACGGGATGGTTGTCTCGACGCCGACAGGCTCGACCGCCTACAACTTCTCGGCCGGCGGGCCGGTCATCTGGCCGACCGTCGAAGCCATCGCGGTCGTGCCGCTCTCGGCCCATGCGCTGTTCGCCAAGCCGCTCGTGGTCGGCCCCGAGACGGCTGTCACGATCGAGGTGCTCGAGCGCACCAACGGCACCGGCATCCTGTGGTGCGACGGTCGACGCTCGCACGAGCTGCCGCCGGGCGCCCGCGTGGTCGTGCGTCGGTCCAGCGAGCCCGTGCGCCTGGCACGTCTGCACCCCGCGGCCTTCACCGACCGGCTGGTGCGCAAGTTCCGTCTGCCGGTCGGCGGCTGGCGCGGCCCGAGCGAACCCGGGGCCATGGCGTGATCGGGCACAGCAGCAATCGGCGGGGAGTGAGCCGGCGAGGAGTCGCAGCGTGATCGAACAGATGCACCTGCGTGACCTCGGCGTGATCGCCGAGGCGACGCTGCCCATCGGCCCAGGATTCACGGCGATCACCGGTGAGACCGGCGCGGGCAAGACGATGGTGATCACCGGACTCAGCCTGCTGCTGGGCCAGCGCGCGGATTCGGGCGCCGTGCGCGCGGGGGCGACGCAGGCCTCGGTCGACGGCGTGTGGAACGTGCCCGAAGAAGGCGCCGTCGCAGACCGCGTGCGCGAAGCCGGGGGAGAGGTCGAACCCATCGGCGACGGTCGCGCGGAACTGTACGTCGGGCGCACTCTGACGGCAGAGGGCCGCAGCCGCGCGAGTGTCGGCGGGCGCAGCGCGCCGGCCGGTGTGCTGGCCGATCTCGCCGACGAGCTCGTCGTCGTGCACGGCCAGTCCGATCAGCTGCGGCTGCGTTCGGCTGCGGCCCAGCGCGATGCGCTCGACAGGTTCGGCGGCGAGCAGGTCGCCGGGGCCCTCGCCGCCTACCGCGCATGCCACGACGCGTGGCGGCAGGTCGAGCAGGAGTTTCAGGCGCTGGTCGCCGACCGAGACGCCCGGGCGCGCGAAGCCGATGATCTGCGTGCGACCCTCGCCGAGATCGAGGCGGCCGACCCCCAGCCCGGCGAGGACGCCGACCTCGCCGCGCGCGCGGAGCGACTGTCCAACATCGAAGAGCTGCGGCTGGCCGCCGCCACGGCGCACGTGCTGCTGTCGGGTGAGGGCGACGGCCCGGATGTGACGGTGCTGGTGGCCGAGGCGCGCCGCAGCCTCGAGCGCGCCGGCGGCAGCGACCCGGCGTTGCAGGCCTTTGCCGATCAGGCCGCCGACCTCGGCTACCGCGTCGCCGATCTGGCGTCCGGGCTGTCGGGCTACCTCGCCGACCTCGATGACTCCGGCCCGCATGAACTGGCCGCTGTCCAGGAACGGCAGTCGGTGCTGGCGGGGCTCGTGCGCGCCCACGGGACGGTCGACGCCGCGCTCACACTGCTGCAGACCGGCTCGGCGCGGCTGGCCGAACTCGATGACGACTCGGATCGCATCGACAGACTCACCGCTGCGCGGGAGGATGCCGCATCCGCCCTCGACGCTGCGGCGGAGGCATTGTCGGCCGCTCGCCGCGAAGCCGCCCTGCGGCTCGGCAGCGAGGTGACCGCCGAACTGCGGCAGCTCGCGATGCCCGATGCGCGGCTGGAGGTCACCGTGACACCCGGTGCACAGACCGCGCACGGACGTGACGACGTCGCGATCCTGCTGGCACCGCACCCCGGCGCGCAACCGCGGTCGGTGGCGCGCGGGGCCTCGGGCGGCGAGCTGAGCCGTGTGATGCTCGCGATCGAAGTCGTGATCGCCGCGACCGACCCGGTGCCCACGTTCGTCTTCGACGAGGTGGACGCGGGCATCGGCGGGGCTGCGGCGATCGAGGTGGGGCGGCGTCTGCGACGGCTGTCGCGCACCGCGCAGGTGATCGCCGTCACGCACCTCGCGCAGGTCGCCGCCTTCGCCACGAATCATCTCAGCGTCGTGAAAGCCAACGACGGCACTGTCACCTCGTCGAGCGTGCGGGGCCTGGACGGTGCGCAGCGCGAGATCGAGATGGCACGGCTGCTGTCGGGCTCGGACTCCGAGGCCGCGCGCACCCACGCGCGGGAACTGCTCCAGACGGCCTCATCCGACTGATAACATAGAAGCCCGTGATGCATACTTCTGGCGCAGGCAGCTCGGATCCTCTGGTCGACACGGCAGCAGACACCACGGCAGCAGGCGACACCACCAAGCACATCTTCGTGACCGGTGGTGTCGTTTCGTCTTTGGGCAAGGGTCTGACCGCGGCAAGTCTCGGCAACCTGCTCACCGCCCGCGGCCTGCGGGTGGTCATGCAGAAGCTCGACCCGTACCTGAACGTGGACCCCGGCACGATGAACCCCTTCCAGCACGGCGAGGTGTTCGTGACCGACGACGGCGCCGAGACCGACCTCGACATCGGCCACTACGAGCGGTTCCTCGACGTCGACCTGAACCAGGCCGCCAACGTCACCACCGGCCAGATCTACTCGCGCGTGATCGCACGCGAACGCGCCGGCGAGTACCTCGGCGACACCGTGCAGGTGATCCCGCACATCACCGACGAGATCAAGCGCCGCATGCGCCTGCAGGCCGACGCCGACCCCAAGCCCGACGTGATCATCACCGAGGTGGGCGGCACGATCGGCGACATCGAGTCGCAGCCGTTCATCGAGTCCGCACGTCAGATCAGGCACGAACTGGGCCGGCAGAACGTGTTCTTCGTGCACGTGTCGCTGCTGCCGTACATGGGCGCGTCGGGCGAGCAGAAGACCAAACCCACCCAGCACTCCGTCGCAGCCCTGCGCTCGATCGGCATCCAGCCCGACGCACTCGTGCTGCGCAGCGACCGGCCGGTTACCGAAGCCAACAAGCGCAAGGTCGCGCTGATGTGCGACGTCGATGAGCGCGCCGTGGTCAACGCCGTCGACGTGCCGAGCATCTACGACATCCCCTCGATGCTGCACGACCAGGGCCTGGACGGCTACATCGTGCGCACGCTCGGTCTGAACAAGGCCCGAGAGGTCGACTGGACGCGGTGGGAGCAGGTGCTGCGCGCCGTGCACAACCCGAAGCACGAGGTGACGATCGGTCTGGTCGGCAAGTACATCGACCTCCCCGACGCGTACCTGTCGGTCACCGAGGCGCTGCGTGCGGGTGGATTCGGGCAGGAGACCCACGTGAACATCCGGTGGATCCCCTCGGATTCGTGCGAGACCCAAGAGGGCGCGCAGACGAACCTGTCGAGCCTGGACGGCATCGTGGTGCCCGGCGGCTTCGGCATCCGCGGCATCGAGGGCAAGCTCGGCGCGCTGCGGTTCGCGCGTGAGCAGGGCATTCCGACCCTGGGCATCTGCCTCGGCCTGCAGTGCATGGTCATCGAGTACGCGCGCAACGTCGCCGGCATCGTCGGGGCCTCCTCCAGCGAGTTCGATCCCGACACCGCCGACCCGGTGATCGCCACGATGGCAGAGCAGGTCGACATCATCGCCGCCGGCGACATGGGCGGCACGATGCGGCTCGGCCTGTACCCGGCCGACCTCGCCGAGGGGTCGCTGGCTGCCGAACTCTACGGCGCGGACTCGGCCTCTGAGCGCCACCGCCACCGCTATGAGGTCAACAACGCGTACCGCGACCGTCTCGCGGCGGCGGGGCTCTCGTTCTCGGGCCTGTCGCCGGATCACCATCTCGTCGAGTACGTGGAGCTGCCGCGCGACGTGCACCCGTACTACATCGCCACGCAGGCCCACCCCGAGCTGCGATCGCGTCCGACCGCTCCGCACCCGCTGTTCCGCGGACTGGTGGGGGCGGCGCTGGAGCGCCACCAAGCCGGCGAACTGTTCACCGATGACAACGATGACTGACCCGCGCGTGTATGAGACCGGCACTGCGGCCTCGGCGCTGCGCGACGAGCCGGTGACCGCCGATGTGATCTCCAGCGAGCTCGTGTTCCGTGGGCGGGTGTGGGACGTGCGCCGCGACACGTTCGGCTACAACGACCAGCAGCTGGTGCGCGAATACGTCGCCCACACGGGGGCTGCGGCGGTGGTGGCACTGGACGATCAGGAGCGGGTTCTGCTGATCCAGCAGTATCGGCATCCCATTCGCCACCGTGACTGGGAGATCCCGGCCGGGCTGTTGGATGTCGCCGGCGAGCCGGCCGAGCAGGCCGCGCGTCGGGAGCTGGCCGAAGAGGCCGACATGGCCGCCGAGGAGTGGTCGGAGCTGGCGAGCGTGTTCACCACGCCCGGCGGCAACGACGAGGTCGTGCACATCTTTCTGGCCCGCGGGCTCTCCGCCGTCGACGCCGATTTCGCGCGCGACGCCGAAGAGGCCGACATCCGGGTCGAATGGGTGCCGCTGAACGACGCCGTGACCGCGGTGCTCGAGGGGCGCATGCGCAACGGCATCCTCTCGGTCGGCCTGCTCGCGGCCGCGGAACGGCTGCGACGCGGGGTGTGAGATGCGGCTGGACCGGGCGGTGGATGCGTTCCTGCGTCACATCACGGTCGAGCGCGGACTGAGCCAGAACACGATCGCCGCCTATCGCCGGGACCTCGGCGGATACATCGAATGGATGCGGCAGCACGGCGCCGAGGATTCGCAGGCGGTGACCGCGGCCCTCGTGGCGGAGTTCATCGCGGCCCGGGGTGCGGCGGTGCCGCGGCCTGCGGCATCCAGCCTCGCGCGTCTGCAGTCCTCGGTGCGCAGCCTGCACCGCTTCCTGACCCGCGAAGGCATCGACACCGCCGACCCGACCGGGCGGATGCATCCGCCCAAGCTGCCGCAGCGGCTGCCCAAGGCGCTCACGGTCGACCAGGTCGAGAGGCTGCTGGCCGCCCCCGACCCGAACGAGCCGATCGGACTGCGCGACCGTGCGCTGCTCGAGCTGCTGTACGCGACCGGGGCGCGGGTGTCTGAGGCAGTGCAGCTGGATGTCGACGACGTCGGCCACGGCGACGTGCTGCGCGTGCGCGGCAAGGGCTCGAAGGAGCGGGTGGTGCCGATCGGCGAGTACGCGCGTGACGCACTGGATGCCTATCTCACACGGGTCAGGCCGGCGCTCGCGGCGCGCGGCAGGGCCACGCCGCGACTGTTCCTGGGGGTGCGCGGGGCACCGCTGTCGCGGCAGAGCGCGTGGCTGGTGATCCGCCAGGCGGCAGAGCGCGCGCAGCTGAGCGCGCACGTGTCGCCGCACACGCTGCGCCACTCGTTCGCCACCCACCTGCTGCAGGGCGGTGCCGACGTGCGCGTGGTGCAAGAGCTGCTCGGTCACGCGTCGGTGGCCACGACGCAGATCTACACCCACGTCAGCGTCGACGCCCTGCGCGATGTGTACGCGACATCGCACCCGCGGGCCCGATGACGGTGCGAAACACGGGTCAGTATGCGACATCCCACTCGCAGACCCTGTGAACACGCGTCGGCATCGTTAGAATCGAGCGGACGACACGGACGAGAGCAGGAGACCGGTGGCGGGAAGCACGGCTAAGACGACGGCGGCCTCGAAGGGTGCGGGCACGGCTTCGGACGACGCTCCGCTGGGTCCCACGGGGCGCCCCTACCACGGGTTCGCCACCCCGCCGACGCTGTCGACGCACGGACCTGCGCGGATCATCGCGCTGTGCAACCAGAAGGGCGGCGTGGGCAAGACCACCACGACGATCAACCTGGCTGCGGCTTTGGCCAGCTACGGACGCAAGGTGCTGGCCGTGGACTTCGACCCGCAGGGCGCGCTGTCGGCGGGCCTGGGCATCGCCACCCACGATATGGCCACGATCTACGACCTGCTGCTGGATCCCAAGCGCGACGCGGGTGAGGTCATCGTGCCCACCGGCGTGGAGAACCTCGACCTGCTGCCGGCCAACATCGATCTGTCGGCGGCAGAGGTGCACCTGGTCAACGAGGTGGCCCGCGAGCAGATCCTCGCCCGCACATTGCGGTCGGTCAGCCCGCGGTACGACGTGATCCTGATCGACTGCCAGCCCTCGCTCGGCCTGCTGACGGTCAACGCGCTCACCGCCAGCCACGGCGTGATCATCCCGCTGGAGTGCGAGTTCTTCGCGCTGCGCGGCGTTGCGCTGCTGATCGAGACGATCGACAAGGTGCGCGACCGGCTGAACCCGTCGATCACGCTGGACGGGGTGCTCGCGACGATGTACGACCCGCGCACTCTGCACTCGCGTGAAGTGCTCGAGCGCGTCGTCGAAGCGTTCGGCCACGACGTGCTGGAGACCGTGATCGGGCGCACCGTGAAGTTCCCGGATGCCTCGGTGTCGGGCATGCCGATCACCGACTTCGCCCCCGAGCACCCGGCCGCTCAGGCATACCTGCGATTGGCGCGGGAGCTGGTCGACCGTGGCGCTGTCGCCTGAGACGGCGCCGGAAGGGCACGTGCCGTCGCCTGAGACGGCGCCCGCCGACGACGCCGGCTTCCGGGTGTCGCTGAGCGTCTTCGACGGTCCGTTCGACCTGCTGCTGACGCTGCTGAGCAAACACGAGCTCGACATCACCGATGTGTCGCTGTCGAAGGTGACGGGGGAGTTCATCGCGTATCTGCGCGAGCTGCAGTCCGATGACGAGCTGGAGGAGGCATCCGAGTTCCTCGTCGTGGCCGCGACCCTGCTCGACATGAAGGTGGCAGGTCTGCTGCCGCAGGGCGAGCTCGTCGACGCCGAATCGGTCGCGCTGCTCGAGGCGCGCGACCTGCTGTTCGCCCGGCTGCTGCAGTACCGGGCGTTCAAAGAGGTCTCGGTCTGGTTCGCCCGCTGCCTGCAGCGCGAAGACGTGCGGCACGCGCGGTCGGTACGGCTGGATGCGAAGTACCGGCGCAAGGCGCCCGAGCTGGCGTGGACGCTGTCGGCCGACGACTTCGCCGCCATCGCGGTGCTGGCCTTCGCGCCGAAGGAGATCCCGACCGTGGGGCTGGACCACCTGCACGCCCCGCTGGTGAGCATCCGCGAACAGGCTGCCGTCGTGGTGACCCTGCTGCGCGGGGCGGGTACGCTGTCGTTCCGGGAGCTGGTCGCCGGCGTGACCCAGACCGGGGTCGTGGTCGCACGGTTCCTGTCGGTGCTGGAGCTGTACCGCCGCGCCGCGCTCTCGTTCGAGCAGCTCGAGCCGCTCGGCGAGCTGACGCTGCGCTGGACCGCCGAGCGCTGGAGCGAAGAGAACCTGGCCACGTTGGGAGCCGACTATGACCGATGACGCGTCGCCTGTCACCGCAGGTTCGCTCGGCGACTCGCCGGCCGACCCGCCGGCCGACTCGCCGGCCGACCCGCCGACCCTCACGCAGAAGCTCGAGGCGATCCTCCTGATCGTCGAAGAGCCGCACAGCCTCGTGTCGCTGGCCACCGCCGTGGGGGCGCCGGTCCCGGCCGTTCGCCAGGCGATCGAGACGCTCGTGGCCGACTACGACGGCGAGGGCGCCGGACCCCGCCGCGGCTTCGAGCTGCGCGAAGTCGGCGGCGGCTGGCGGCTGTACGTGCGCGAAGAGCACGACGGGCTGGTCGCCGAGTTCGTGGGCACCCAGGCGCCTGCACGTCTGTCACAGGCGGCGCTGGAGACGCTGGCGGTCATCGCCTACAAGCAGCCCGTGTCACGCGGGCAGGTGGCTTCGATCCGTGCGGTCAACGTCGACTCGGTCGTGCGCACACTGCTCGCGCGGGGCCTGGTCACCGAGGTCGGAACCGACCCCGAGACCGGTGCGATCCTGTATGGCACCACCGATGCGCTGCTGGTGAACCTCGGGATCAACTCGATCGACGAGCTGCCGCACATCTCGCCGCTGCTCGACGACGTCGACACGGTCGGCTCGGATGGGCTGGACGATGCACGCGCACAGACATACCCGCAGAGAGGATTTCGACGATGACGGATGCCGAGGGCGTGCGCCTGCAGAAGGCCCTGGCACATGCGGGGGTGGCCTCGCGCCGCGTCGCCGAAGAGCTGATCGCCGCCGGCCGTGTGCGCGTGAACGGCACGGTGGTCGATGAGCTCGGCTCTCGGATCGACCCCGAGACCGACCTCATCGACGTGGACGGCGTCGCGGTGCAGCTGGACCAGACCAAGCGCTACGTGATGCTGAACAAGCCGACCGGCGTGGTCAGCTCGATGCACGATGACCGCGGCCGGACCGACCTGCGTCAGTACACGCGGGAGTGGGAGGAGCGGCTCTACAACGTGGGGCGATTGGATGTCGAGACCAGCGGCCTGCTGGTGCTCACCAACGACGGCGAACTCGCTCACATGCTGGCACACCCCTCGTTCGGGGTCACGAAGGTGTATATCGCGAAGGTGAGCGGAACCGTCACACCGCAGACGATCGGGCGTCTCACGCGCGGCTTCGACCTGGAGGACGGGCCCATCCACGCCGACAAGGCGCGGCTGCTGGACCGGTCGGGCGACACGAGCCTGGTCGAACTCACGCTGCATTCGGGGCGCAACCGCATCGTGCGGCGCATGATGGCCGCGGTCGGCCACCCGGTGATCGACCTCGTGCGCCGTCGGTTCGGACCGCTGCACCTGGGAACTCTCCCGGTGGGGGCGGTACGTGAGTTGACTAAAGTGGAACGCGGCGCGCTGCTCACCCTGTCGCGCCGTGAGCCTGCGGAACCCACTCCGCCGAAGGATGATCCGGAGACCTCGTGAGCGAAAAGACGGCCGTGCCTGCGCGGGGATCTGCGCGCACCTCGGGCACGGTGCGGATCGTGGGGTCGGGACTGCTCGGGGCCAGCATCGGCCACGCGCTGACGGCACGCGGAGTGGATGTCGCCCTGGACGACACCTCGCCTGCCGCGCTGCGTCTGGCCGTCGACTACGGCGCCGGTCGCGCCGCACGAGCCGACGACCGCCCGCGGCTTGTCGTGGTGGCTGTGCCCCCGGATGTCACCGCCGATGTGATCCAGCGCGAACTGGCCGCCTTTCCCGATGCGGTCGTCACCGACGTCGCCAGCGTCAAGCTCGAGCCGCTGCGCGCACTGCGTGAGCGCGGCGTCGACCTCACCCACTACATCGGCTCGCACCCGCTGGCCGGCCGTGAGCGCGGAGGGGCGATCTCAGCCCGCGCCGACCTCTTCATCGGCCGCCCCTGGGTGGTGTGCCGTGACGATGAGACGAGCCCCGCCGACCTGACTGTGGTCGAGGGCCTTGCGCTGGACTTGGGCGCGATGCCGATGGAGATGGACCCTGCCGAGCACGATCGTTCGGTGGCCCTGACCTCTCATGTGCCGCAGCTGGTGGCCAGCCTTCTGGCGGGCCGGTTCGTGGACGCGCCGGAAGGGTCGCTGCAGCTGGCAGGTCAGGGGGTGCGCGACACGACGCGCATCGCAGCATCCGCCCCCGAACTGTGGGTGCAGATCCTCTCCTCGAACGCGGCGCCCGTGGTCGACGTGCTCGATGCACTCGCCGATGATCTGGCCGGTGTCGCCGACGCGCTGCGCCGCCATGAAGCCCCCGGCTCGCGCCGGGCGGTGGCCGACATGATCCGCCGCGGCAACGAAGGCGTCGACCGTCTGCCCGGAAAGCACGGCCAGAACCGCCGCTTCGACCAGGTGGTCGTCATGGTCGACGACACCCCCGGGCAGCTCGGACGCCTGTTCGGCGAACTGGGCGACCTCGACGTGAACGTGGAAGACCTGCGCTTGGAGCATTCTCCCGGCGCCCAGTTCGGCCTGGCCGAGATCAGCGTGACCCCTGCCGCCGTGCGGCGCGCGGTGGACGGGCTGACCGAGCGCGGCTGGAAGATTGCGAGCAGCACCCTTGACTGACGTCGTCATCGTCGCCATCGACGGTCCGGCCGGCTCCGGCAAGTCGAGCGTGTCGAAGCAGGCCGCCCGTGAGCTGGGCTACGGCTATCTCGACACCGGAGCCGCCTACCGGGCTCTGGCCTGGCACGTCCTCGAGCAGGGCGCTGACACCGCCGACGCCGATGCGGTGCGTGCCGCGGCATCCCGATTCCCGTACGCCATCTCGCTGGACCCCGACCAGTACTGGGTGCGGGTGGGAGAGGCCGACGTCACCGAGGCGATCCGCGACCCGCGGGTCTCGTCGGCGGTCAGCGGGGTCGCGCGCGTGCCCGAGGTGCGCACGCAGGTCAACGCGCTGTTCCGACAGCTCGCGGCCGGCTCCGACCGACCGGGCGTGGTCATCGAGGGGCGCGACATCACGACAGTGGTCGCCCCCGACGCGCCGGTGCGCATCTTGCTCACGGCAGCTCCCGAGGTGCGCGCCGCGCGCCGTTCGGCGGAGCTTTCGGGCCAGGATGCCGCAGCCGTCGCCGCGGCGCTGCACAGGCGCGACGCCTCAGATTCGACGGTGGTCGACTTCCTCAACGCCGCAGACGGCGTCGAGGTCGTCGATTCCACCGACCTCGACTTCGCCCAGACCGTTGCCGCGGTGCTGGGCGTCATCCACCAGAAGCAGGAGAGTCCCCATGGGCGTTGACGACGAATACGAGGGCGGCCCCGACCACCTCGCCGAACGGCTCGCCGCCGTGGACGAGCAGCTCGCCGAGCAGCGCGCCCACGCGCTGCAGGCATCGCTGAGCGACTACGAACTCGAAGATGAAGACGCCGCGCTGCTGGCCGGCATCACCCTCGGCGAGGACGGCATCGAATATCTGCCGGCGCTGCCGGTGGTCGCCATCGTCGGTCGGCCGAACGTCGGAAAATCGGCGCTGGTCAACCGCATCCTCGGGCGGCGCGAAGCCGTCGTCGAAGACACCCCGGGTGTCACCCGCGACCGCGTGATGTACAAGGCCGAGTGGCTGGACCGTCAGTTCACCCTCGTCGACACCGGCGGGTGGGAGCCGGATGCGAAGGGCATCGACCGGTCGGTGGCCGCACAGGCCGAGGTCGCGATCGACCTGTCGGATGTCGTGCTGTTCGTCGTGGACGCCATGGTCGGGGCCACCTCGACCGACGAGCACGTCGTGCGACTGCTGCGCAAGTCCGGCCGGCCGACCTTCTTGGTGGCCAACAAGGTCGATGACGCGCGGCAGGAGCCCGAGGCGGCGGCCCTGTGGAACCTGGGGCTGGGGGAGCCGCACCCGGTCTCGGCGATCCACGGGCGCGGGGTGGCCGACCTGCTCGACGCGGTCGTGAAGAGCCTGCCCGACGAGTCCGCCGTCGCCAAGCAGGAGATCGGCGGCCCGCGCCGCGTCGCGATCCTGGGGCGGCCGAACGTGGGCAAGTCGTCGCTGCTGAACAAGGCCGCCGGTGAAGAGCGGGTGGTCGTCAACGAGCTGGCAGGCACCACTCGCGACCCGGTTGACGAGATCGTCGAGCTCGGCGGCAAGATCTGGCGCTTCGTCGACACCGCCGGCATCCGCCGCCGCGTGCACCTGCAGCAAGGCGCCGACTTCTATGCGTCGCTGCGCACCTCCGCCGCGCTGGAGAAGGCCGAAGTCGCCGTCGTCGTGCTGGATGTCTCGCAGCCGATCAGCGAGCAGGACGTGCGCATCATCGACATGGTGCTCGAGTCCGGCCGCGCACTGGTGCTCGCGTACAACAAGTGGGACGTGCTCTCCACGGCCGAATTCGAGGACAGCGAGCGGCGCCGGTACCTGGAGCGTGAGATCGAACAGGACCTCGCCCACGTCGCGTGGGCGCCGCGGGTGAACATCTCGGCGCGCACCGGCCGTCACCTCGACAAGCTCGTGCCGGCGCTGCAGACGGCGCTGGACTCGTGGGACACCCGCATCCCGACCGGCAAGTTCAATGCATTCCTGGCCGAGCTCGTCGCCGAGCACCCGCACCCGCTGCGCGGCGGAAAGCAGCCGCGCATCCTGTTCGGCACGCAGGCCGGCACCCGACCGCCGACGTTCGTGCTGTTCACGACAGGGTTCCTCGACCCCGGTTACCGGCGGTTCATCCAGCGCCGGCTGCGCGAGCTCTACGGTTTCGAGGGGTCGCCGATCGTGGTCAACATGCGCGTGCGCGAGAAGCGCCAGCGTTGAACACGTGCGTCGCCACGTGACGCGTGCGCGCCGCGGCATCCTTGCCGTGTGACAGTCTGGAACGGTGAGGATCGAGTATCCCGAGTTCGGTGCGCATCGGCGTCCAGAGGGTCCGCGCGACCCCGGCGACGCCTGGGTCATCACCGACGAAGGCGAGCGGTACTGGGGGCGCTATGGCGCGGCCGGGCTGCTCGCCTATGACCGCTCGCGCGGAGTGCTGCTGCAGCATCGCGTGTCGTGGAGTCACCACGGCAACACGTGGGGGCTGCCCGGCGGCGCGCGGCATCAGGGTGAATCAGCCTGCGACGGCGCACTGCGCGAAGCGCAAGAAGAGGCGGGCGTGCCCGATGACGCCGTGCGAGCGCGGCTGGAGAGCGTGCTGGACCTCGACGTGTGGACCTACACGACGCTCGTGGGCGACGTCGTGGAGCCGTTCGAGCCGGTGATCAGCGACCCCGAGAGCCGGGCGCTGGAGTGGGTTGCGCTCGATGAGATCACGGGCCGACCGCTGCACCCCGGCTTCGCCGACGCGTGGCCGCGGCTGCGCGCGCTGCTCGAGGTGCGTCCGGCGGTCGTCGTGGATGCGGCCAACGTCATCGGCTCGGTGCCCGACGGGTGGTGGCGCGACCGTGCCGGAGCCGCCGCACGCCTCATCGAGCGCGTGTCGAGCCTGGCCGTGGCCGGTGTGGACGCCTCAGCCCTCGATCTTGCAGAGCAGACCTGGTTCCCGGAATTCTCGGTGGTCGTCGAGGGCCAGGCGAAGGCGGTGGATGCCGCAGCCGACGGCGTGCGGATCGTGCGGGCAGCCGCATCCGGCGACGACGCCATCGTCGACGAGGCGCGGCGCCTCGTGGAGTCGGGGCGCCAGGTCAGCGTCGTGACCAGCGACCGCGAGCTGACCGATCGGTCACGCGCGCTCGGCGCCGAGGTGCACGGCACGCGCTGGCTGCTCGACCTGCTGCCGGCCGCGCCGTAGCCGCAGGGCGCCGGCGTCGAACCAGGGATTCTTGGTGAGACCAGGGATTCTTGGTGAGAGCGGGCGTGATGGTGCCCGCGCAACGGTCAGCGCCCGCGCAGCCGGTCGATGTCGCGGCGCTCACGCTTGGTGGGCCGACCCGCCCCGCGGTCGCGCTGTGCGATCACCGGTGCCGGGTCGCGCGCCGGGGTGCGGTCTTCGAGGGCGGTCGCCGCCACGGCCGCGCCCACGCGCTTGGCGATCGTCTGGCGCACCACGAGGATGCGGTCGAACCCGGCGATCCGCACGCGCAGCTCATCTCCGGGCCGCACGGCCTGAGCGGCCTTGACCCGTTCGCCGTTGACCCGCACGTGTCCTGCTCGGCAAGCAGTCGTCGCGGCCGATCGCGTCTTGTAGATCCGCACCGCCCAGAGCCAGGCATCCACCCGAACCGTGTCAGCCATGCGCGAGCTCCACAGGCACCGCGCCGCCGCCCACCGCAGGCACGACGAGGGAGGGCACGGAGCCCGCCCCACGGGCGATTGACGACATCGGCGGCACGTGCTCCATCGTAGGCGCGCGCCCGGACCACTCAGCCCGTTTGCTCGTCGAGCAGCAGCTGCACGATCGCGAGGTCGGGTTTGGGTCTGGCGACCTCTGCGAATCCCGCGGCCAGGAACACCGACAGGATGCCGATGTACAGATCGTTCGTGTGCCGCTTCGAGACAGGCACATCGACCGGATACGCCTCGATCGCCCGCGCGCCGTTCGCCCGGGCATGCGCGACGGCCGCCTCGAGCAGACGGTGGTTGAGCCCTTGCCCACGGAATTCGCGCCGGATGACGAAACACGTCACCGCCCACACGTCCGGATCGTCCCAGGCGAGCGGCGATGCCGCGAACGCGCGCGTGTAGGCGAGCCTGGTCTGCGCGGTGCGCGGCCCGACGCGGACCCACCCGGCGGCTTCGCCGTCGACGTACGCGATGAGGGCGGGGGAGACGGGAGCGCCGATCTCGTGGCGCAGCATCTCTTCGCGGTCGGTGCGGGAGGTGTTCTGCCAGTCCTTGTTGCGCAGCATCCACCATTGGCACTGGCAGGCGGCGCCGTCACCGCCGCCGCTGAGCGCGTGCTGCACGTCGTCGAAGCGATCGGCCGTGGCCGGTTGGATCGTGATCGTAGACATGCACGAGACGGTAGTAGGGACGTCGGACATCGACAAGAGTCGGGAGCTCAGGGTCGACGACGCCATTGTCGCCGACGTGGTCAGCCTACGGTCGCACGCGTCGAACCCGGGTAACGTTTGCGCATCGTTGTCGGGTGGATGCCGCGGCTCGCCGCCGATCCATCGCCGGTTTCGCGCGGCCTGCCCGGACGGGTTAGGATGGTGGAGTTGTCCGCTTCGGCGAGCAACGGGATGTGGCGCAGCTTGGTAGCGCACCTGACTGGGGGTCAGGGGGTCGCAGGTTCAAATCCTGTCATCCCGACAGAAAAGGCCCGGAATCTCGCAAGAGTCTCCGGGCCTTCTGCATGTCTGGGATAGCCGAGGACTCCAAAAGGACTCCGGTTATCCACAGACTCAGCCGCCTATCGCTCGGATCGGCGTGGGCTGCGAGCGCGCTGCCTTGATCCCCGCAGAGAACGCGGCGCGGTGAGCGCTGAAGTCGCGTGGGCGGACGTGCGCATAGACCCTGTCTGTGATGTCCTGGTTGGCGTGGCCCATGGCACGAGACAGCTCGAACATGTCGAGCGCTCGAAGCTCCAGCGCGAGCGTGGCGAAGGTGTGGCGCAATTCGTGGAAGTGCAACCCATCGAGTCCGGCGCGCGTGGCGGCAGGCTTAAAGGTGTATCGATAGAAGCCCTTCGGGTCGAAGTCGCGGTCGTAGCTGAGCCTGTTGTGACCGGGCACCTTTCCGGGCCACAGCCCCGCCTCCAGGTTGTCGCGGTGCGGATGGTGGCGCAGGTACACCCCGATGTCGCGGAACAGGTCGTCGTCCAGAATGGGGACATCGCGCCGGGCGTGTGCGGTCTTGGGTGCGGCAGTGATGTAGCCCTTGCTGGTGTGGGTCTTGCTGAGCTCGACCTTCACCAGAGCATTACGCAGATCGATGTCGCGGATGCGCAGTGCAGCAACTTCTCCGAGCCGCAAGCCGGTCAGCGCGGCGAACCTGACCAGCAGATCGTACGGTGGCTGCGCGGCGAGCTCGTGGGCCAGTCGGTCGATCTCCTGCACTGTGAGGAACCGCGCCTCAGCGGTGTCTGCCTTGGGCTTGGTAACGGCGATGCACGGGTTGAACGGGATCAGCCGGTGAGCGTAGGCGTACGAGAACACCTTCCGCACCACCTTGTAGGTACCCAGCACGCTCGTCTCGCTGCGTCGCGTCCCGTCCTTCTTCGGCTTCGCACGCAGGTCGGCGATCCAGTGGTCGATGTCGGAGGCCTTCAACACTGAGATGCGGCGGTTCCCGAACGCTGGGTACGCGTGCACGCGGAGTGCCATCTCGTAGCCGTCGAGCGTCTTCTGCTTCAGATGTGCGCTCGCCGCGATCATCTGCTCAGCCGCCTGTCGAAACGTCTTCGATCGGCCTGCCAGGTGCTCGGTCGAGTTGCCCTCCTCCAGCTCGCGGATGATCCTGTCGCGGAACCGCTCGGCCTCGCGCTTGTTGTAGGACGTTTTCTTGCGGAAGCTGCCCGACTGCGGTCGCCACCGCACGGTGTACCGGGTCCCCTTGGACGTTTGGTCTACCTTGATGTGTGCAGATGCCATGTCCTTCTCCTTGGTGTGTGGTCGGATATTCGGATTAGTGCTCGGCGTGGGTGTGCGGGTACTCGCCGGGCAGGGCCACTGCGACGCGCGCGGCGAGCGGGTAGCGGCCCACGGACCAGGCCGTTTCGTGGGCGGCCTGCCAGATGTAGCGCCCGGTGACGTTCACGCCGCCGTACTTGCGGCGCAGGGCTGTGATCACGACCGGACACCCCGGCTCGGGCACGATCACATCGCCGTGGCGTAGGCGCTGTGCCTCGGTGGCCCGAGTCGCGGGGTGCAGGTTGTAGGCGGTGCCCTCGGTCTTGTGTGCGGGCATCGGCCGGTGCAGCGGCATGCTCATCACGCCGCGGCGACGGCCAGGCGGAACTCGCGGCTGACGGGCAGGTCGCCCAGAGAGGCGGCGGGTACGCTCGCCGCGCCGTTGACGTTGCGCACGTGTACGCGTACGCGACCGTCGGGCAGTGGGGTCAGCGCCGTGACGGTGGCCGGGGTGATCGGTACCGGCACTCCGACGCCGCGCCGCTCGCGCAGGAAGATGGTGTTGCCGACTTCCAGAGTGCCGACGGTGACGACGGCTCCAGGGGTGTACTGCGTGGACATGGTGTGCTCCTTGTGTTGTGTGTCATGCAGCGCGGGGTGCGCTGGCTTCCTCGGTGTGGTTCGTGTGGTTCATGTCGCGGGCGTGACTGGCGTGACTGGTGTGCGCTGTGGCCGCGCGGGTGAGGCGCTTGTGCACCTTGGCGACGGTGTTCGCTGACCAGGCCTGACCGGTCGCGGTGGTCAGGCCTTCCGCGTTGAGTCGGTCGGCGGTGCCGGCCAGGGTGTACTGCTTGCGCAGGGCGAGCAAGCGTGCACCCGTGGCGGCGGGCAAGGCAGACGCGACGCCGAAGGTCTGTCCACGGCGCTTGGCGGCTTGCATCGCGGCGGACGTGCGCTCGCCGATGATCCGCCGTTCCCACTGCGCCACCGACATCATCACGTTCGCGACGAGCTCGCCGGTCGGGGTACTGGTGTCCACACCCAGGTCGATCGCCACCAGTGACCACTTGCGCGCGCGAGCGAGCTCCAGCACCCCGGCGAAGTCCGGCACGGACCTGGACAGGCGGTCAAGCTTCGCGACCACGAGGCCGTCGACGTCACGCTTCTTCGGGCTGGTGTGCAGTCGCTGGAGCGCGGCTTGCAGCTGCGGACGGTCCAGGGACTTCGCGGACAGGCCCTCGTCGGCGTACCAGGCGATGTCCCAGCCGTGCCGGTCCGCGTAGGCCCGGATGGTGTCGCGCTGCGCCTGCAGTCCCAGACCGCTGCTGGCCTGGTCCTCCGTGCTCACGCGCAGGTATCCGATCATGGTCGTCATCGCTCGTCCTCCTCGGTCGCGGGTGCATCGGCTTGGTCTGCGGTGTACAGGATGATGTCCGTGGTGTCGCAGCAACCGGGAGCGAGCGGCCTGCCACAGCGTGAGCAGATCGGCGCTGGCGTCTTGTCGAACACATCGCCTTCGACGTACTGCAGCTTCGCGTGTGAGGTGGGGTGCTCGGCGGTGTACAGGTAGTCCGCTCCTCGGAAGGTGAGGTACCAGCCCGCGTCGCGCAGCGCGTGCGCGAGGGTGTCATCAGCACCATCGGGGAAGAAGGCATCACCGCTGGAAGGTGGCTGGAAGCGGTCCAGGATGGCCTTGAGGCTGTGGAACGTGGCAGGCCTCTCGTCGCGGATGCGCGCGAGGGTGATGTCGTACATCTGCCAGTAAGCGTCGAGGTTCATCAGGCACGCCCCTCGAAGGCCTCGTCAACGGTGAGGTCGCCGTCTGTGCAGTACACGACGATCACCGCCGTGTTGCCGGTGCGGTAGTCGGCGACGTTCACCAGACCCCACACGCCCGCCACTGCCGGATCGGGGATCCACGTGTGCGTGCCCTCAGTGACGACCCGTTGCGCCAGCGCGGCGATGTCGGGGTGTGCGATGTCGGTCAGGCACTGGATCGCACCGTCGCGGGTGTCCGGGTATGCCGGGGTGTTAGGCCCGCGCTCGATGTCGAACAGCATCACGCACCCGCCTTCGCGCCGGTGGTGGTCGGCGTGGTGGTCGCGTCGATGTGGCGCTGCTCAGCGATCACGACGCCCGCCTTGGTCGCGACAGTGGAACCCTTCGCGGGGCGACGGCGCGTGACCTTCTTCGGCTGCGCCTTGGCCTTGAGTGCCGTCTTGGCCGCGGATGCAGGCTGGGAGGCCTTCGCGGCGCGAGCCTTGGCGGCTTCCGCGAGCCGAGCCTGGTTGCCGTCGCTCTTCTGGAACAAGCCGCGCAGCTGGCTACCGAGATAGACCGACATGGGGTCGACCTTCTGACCGGTCTGCTCCTCGATCCAGGCGCTGTAGGTCTGGATGAGTGCGCTGACCTCGGCGGGCACGCGGTGTGCCAGCGGAGCGGGAGTGGAGGCGGTGACCTTCTTAGCGTTCATGGTGGGAGTCCTTTCCGACCCAGTTGGTATCGAACGGATGTTCGATCTGACCTAATGATCGCCCCCAAGGTCCCCTTATGGCAAACTGCTCACCCAATTTGGTATGGGCTAAGCAATATGCTCGTGACTACGGTGGCGTAGGGCTCATCGGGCTGGCCGTACCCTCCCAGCTACCCATCTCGCGGGCTCTCGTGTGGCTACGGCCAGCCCTGTGTGGCTCCGGGGTGGCTACGGTCCGAACTCAGCCGCCGTTACGCTGCGCCCGGCGCTTCGGGGACATCGTGCGGCCACTACCTCGGCTGGACGTGCTGTCGCCGCGCTCGCGGGCGAGCATCAGCTGTTCCCTGGTCATCCGCTCTTCCGGATTGTGGTCCGGCGCGTTCCAGGGGTCGGGTCGGTCCGGCTCGTCCACTGGTCCGCCCGCGCTGGCACGGCGCGCGGCTGAGGCGCGCTGCTCCTCGGTCAATCGCGCACCGCGCTTCGCCTTGGACAGGGCCTGGTGTTCGCGGCGGCGCTCGGCGAGGGCCTCGCGGAACGCGGCACGGTCATGCCGGGTCTCGGCGGGCGGCTCGTCCTCCACAACCTCGGCATCGACGATGTCGTCGTACTCGTCGTCCAGGTCGTCCTCGTCGTCCTCGTCAACGTCGAGGTCCATGACCATATCGCTCGCGTGATCCTCGAACGTGCGCTTGGTCACACCTATCTCGACCTGTTGCGTCCCTGCAAGGTTCGCCCGGTCGGCGAGGTCCTTCGCGGCAGCGAGTACGACTCGCTCATCCTTGGAGGTCAGGAGTTTCACCAGCTTGGCGACTGCCAGATCGCTCGACATGAGAATGCGGACCTGGGCGGCAGCGCGGACAGCAGGAGCCCTTCCGCCATGAGTAGCACATACGTTCGATCCTTTGATGGGTACCCGATTACAAGGATCCCCGTTGGTTCGGTGTGCGGTGCACAGCACCTTCGGTCTACGCCCGTCCTTCCACACTCCGACCTCGCGCTTGACCGGCTCGTCAATGCCCTTCTTGTCAGTCATGACCTTCCACCCTTCATTTCGTTGATCGTTGTTCCGTACAGGCCGAGAGGACGGGGCGAACGCGAACGGAACGACCCAGCGAGCACCCGTCCCCTCGGCGGCCTATGGAGCGACATCGCCTTCTCGCAGAATGCGCAGACGAGGCGAACGTGAAGAACCCGCTTCTCTCTTAAGAGCGGAATATTGGTCTTCTTCCGGAATTACTGAGGAGCCTTGGTCATCGGGGTGGGATTCTTGGTCGGAACTGCCATCGGGATTCTTGGCGGACCCTTGGGAGCGCGATGACCAAGAATCCTGCGAGATTCCGGAAGAAGACCAAGACTGCGCTCTCGGGGAGAATTGGTCTTCTTCGGCGGACGGCGGCTCCACCGTCGCGAAGCACCAAAACCATGGAGCGTTCATCGCACCGCGCGCCTTCTTGCTCTTGACGGCGGGGGAGCATTTTGCGCGCGCGGACAGCATTTGGCGTTCGGTCCAGCCGTTCTCCTCGTGAGCGGCGTCTTGGACATCTGTGGCGAGCGCGAAGCCGTTACGGTGCGAGAGGTAATCCACGATCCACCGAGCGCGCACGCCAACCTCTTCGCGCAGCGGCTCTCGGTTGACGATCTCCTCTACGGACATACTCGTGGCACCGACGATTTCGACACGCGCGTAGTCCTGCACAGTGAAGTCGTCCAGCTCTACCGGGGTGTTCACGAGCTTGAACGCCAGCGAGTCGGTGGCCTCATCCGCCGAGTAGTTGCCCTTGACCTGAGACATGATCACCTGGCCGGATTCGTCGTCTTTGGCGAAGAGCATCACTGCACGCGCGGCGTCGTAGTAGGCGTGCGAGCCAGACAGCAGATCGTTTGCGGCTCCGCCACCCTTCCTGGTGTGCATGATGCCGAACAGGGTTGAACGTGTCCGTGCGAGCGCCCCGAGCAATGGGTCCAGTGCAGCCCGCACGACGTTACGGCGGTGGTCGTCATCATGGATGAGCGACGGCAACGGGTCGACGATCATCAGGCACGGCCCGAACTGCTCAAGGGCTTCCTCGAGAAGGGGCATGTCCTGGGACAGATCGGGCACGCGATCACCCGTGGTCTCCTCGACGGTCTCCGTGACCTTGAGGAACAGCGCCAGGTTCATGTTTGCGCCAGCAGCCGCCAGCCGGGGCTTGACCTGGGTCTCCCAGTCGTCCTCGATCCCGACGTAGAGGACCGGGAGCGACTTGTCGTGGAAGTCGCCCGGGAGTCGACCGTGCTGGAGCTCGACTGCAGCCCACAGCGAGAACGTGGACTTACCGACCCCGCCACGACCACCGAGCAATGCGAGGATGCCCAGCGGCACACGACCCTCCCACAGCCACCGCTGACGGGTCGACTTGACCTCGGATGCCTTCACAATCACAAGGTCACGTTTCGCCGCAGGCTCCTGCGCATTGCTGGAAGACCGAGATCCCTTCCCCAGAGGCTCGGGGAGCTTCTTGGCGTCCGCGATCTCTGCACGAAGCTGGTCCGGCGTTACTGCAATGAACTCGTCGGCGTCGTGGTCAGGTACATGGTCTGCGGCGTCTTTCCCGACGACGGGGTAAGCGAGCTCTGCCTCGATGCCCGTAACGCGCAGCAGGGACTCGTACGCGGTGAGCGCGTGTTTCTGGCCCGGCTTGGAAGGCTTCTCGTCGGCGTCAATGACGATAACCACCTGCCCCGGGAAGCCTTCGAGGTACGACGAGTGCTCGTCGGTCCATTTGCCAGCCCCGCCGTGATTACACGTCGCCACGTCGCCATAGGCCTCCTCGATGGCCTGAACGTCCTTTTCACCCTCGACGATCCAGATCGTGTCTTCGGCGGTACCGTGCGCGACGAGCTCGGCGAGCGCAGGCAGGTGGTACGGGATTGGCGCGACACCGGTCGTGTTGTTGATCCACTGCCCCTTGCGCTCACCGGGGCGACGCTGGAAGAACGCCTTGGGATCCTCGCGTACCACCTGGTACTCCAGGTGGCCGTCCTCGTTCTCGTAGTCGTACGTGGCGACGATCTGGCGCGGCGTCTCGATATCCTTGCGGGTCAGACCGAGCGCGCTGATGATGTCTGAGAACTCGCACTCGGCGTGGCACTTGGCGAGCACCTTGCCCTTGTCGCTCCACCCGATCGACAGCGACGGCATGTCGTCATCGTGCGCAGGGCATCGCGCCTTGAATTGCAGTCCGCCCGCGTGCGTGAGCGAATCCTGGTCGAGCCGGTCGAGGAACCGCTGAAGCACCGGAGGAATCTCTCGCTCGATGTGGATAGACATGGATGATCCTTCTGGGGTCGGGTGAGCGCAGTACCTTGGATGCCGCTCGGAACGGTGGTGTCAGGCGTGGGCGCTCATCGGACCGCTTTCACAGTCAGCGAGTCGATCAGAGCGTCGAGATTCTCATCCGTGAAGTAGACGCGATGGCCGATCTTCAGATGATCGACGCGTCGCAATTCGACCCAGCGCTGCAGTTGACGCGTCGAGATGGTGATGCCGTGACGCTCCAGGATGCGAGCGGGTGCGGTGCTGTAGGTGAACTGCCGAGTCGGCTCGGCGATGGACTTGGCCATGATTGAACCCTTCGTGATGGAAGGTCCGTCCGGGCAAACAAATAGGACCCGGTCGAGCCATCCGGTAATGGATGATCACGACGGGGTCCTTCCCATCGATGTAGCCCAGAGGCGCTACACAGCCTGTTCTCCTCGCGTTGTCGTTGACGTGTGAGAGGTATTCTGCCGCTTCGGCGATGCGATAGCAAACCGTGACCCCGGTTGACGCTGGGAGTCGTCGGCAGGATCGAACCTCGCGATGGCCTCGTGCAGGCGCACGGTCTCGAAGGTGTAGGCGTCGTGTGCGGTGGGCACGTCGCACCACCACTCGACTGAGCCGATGGAGCGCAGGTCGGTCAGGCGGAGCAGTTCAAGCCCGCGCCAGGGGTCGGCTTGCAGCGTCCGGTAGCGGCCGAATACCGGCTTCGACAGCGGCCAGTAGATCGACTGCAAGTTCTCGGCAATCTGCCACGCTGAGCGACGGTGTCCTTGGAAGCGCCAGTGCGCCAGGCGGCATGTGGCCTCGGTGACGATGCCCCAGCTGTTCGGCACGATCCCGTCGAGCGGGGGCGCGAGGTAGCGCAGCGTGGCCAGGGCGATGGCCGGCAGATACCGCATGGGAGTGTGCTTGCCGTCGATGTCCACGCGGGGCTCAAGCGGCAGGGTCCATGACTCGACTGTCGCTGGCTCCCAGGGGAACCGCAGAGCGGTGATGCCCCGGTCAAAGTAGTCTTTCTTCGTCGGGATGAGCGTCTTCATGGTTCATTCTTCCTTTCCGGTCGAGGGAAGACCCCCGGGGTTCAACGGTTGTGGAAGGCCGTTCCCGGGGTCTTCCTGTTTTCAGAGATAGCGGCTGGGGTCGATCGGGATATACGAGGACACCGGCAACATGGCCATCACATGGTCGGCGGCGGCGTACGGGTCGTCCACGCGCTCGCCGTAGAACGCGGCTGAGCGCGCGGCGGAAGCGAGCTTGCGCTGCACATCTCGGGCGCGACCGAGCAGCTTGCGATACTCGGTGGCCAGAGCCTGTGGGTCCTCGAATCCGCGATCCAGCCGCGTGCGGAGCGCAAGCAGGTCATCGAACACACCGTCCGCCGCCTCCAGATGCTTAGTGTTCGCGGCGAGCTCATGCTCGGCGGCGGCCACCATGTGCTTCTCAAGGCCGCTGACACGGTCGAAGACGGCGCGGTCCACAGCGTTGATGTAGCGGCGCTCGGTTTCGCTGTTCGGGTACGCGCGCTCCCTCGCCTCGCGGCGGATGCGGTCCAGAGCGCCGGGACCGACCATGTTGACGAGAGCGCCACCGTTGTCGCGGGTGCTCGTGGGTGCGGGTGCAGGGCTGTCCTGCATGTCGGGCGGGGTGGTGCTGGTGGCCATGTCGGTTCTCCTTGCGGGTCAGCGGTGGTTGAGGCGAGAGATGTCGCGGTTCTTGTCGGCGGCAGCCTTGATGCGGTCGCGCGTGGCAGCGCGGCTGTCGGCGTCCTTGAACGCCTCCTCGAATCCGCGCTCGGTCGTCGCCAGCGCCTTGTCGATCGACTCGGACGAGGCCTTGTACTGCTTGCGCGCGTTGCGTAGCCGCGTGACAGTCGCGCCGCCGATCTTCGGGTACGGGGGCAATTCACTTCCAGGCATAGTCATGACCGGTCCTGCTCCTTCTTGTAGGTGGTGGTGGGTAGTGCAGCGGCGATCTCGGGATTCACGAGTGCGTAGGACTCCAATCCCGCGACGATCACCTGTCGGAGCACCGTGGCGCGGCTCGCGCCGGTTAGCGCAACCACGATGTCAAGTGCGGTCCCGACCCCAGCGGGCACGCAAGTCTCCATGCGGACATCGTCCTCGGCGAGTGCTTTCGGCCGAGCCATTTCGTCCTCCTCTGGTTATTGCCGTTGATAAGCGGAAGCTAACTCCATCGCATTCACACACGTTCGGTCGGATGTGTGTGCGGCGTAGAACACCGGTCGAATAGAAGAGTGCAGGGGCTGCGAGCGGTGGCGGCACCCTCGAGAACCCCTCCGACCGCGCCAAACCAGGGGTGACCAGCGCACACCAAAGCCGACCGGGTATTCGCATGATCCCGGGCAAGAAGCGCAGCTGTGGTCAGCACTGGTCAGCCCCGGCACTCAGCGAAGGAGCATTACAGACTGACTAAATCAGCCGTCTTCGACTTTTGAGGGGGGCGAATCCCTCACCTGCCACCAACCTGATGAGGCCCGGAATCTCCCACCAAAACGGGGGACCGGGCCTCTGGTGATTAGAAACACCACTCAGGCCATCCCCTCCGGACCCCTCCGGTTCGATATGGTGCCGAGGTGTACATGACGCGTAGTTACGACAACCCGGATGTCATTCCGCCGGGTATCCGCTCTCGGTACCAGTGGGCGGAAAGTGGGAACGCGGCGGCCATCCTGAACGCCGTGGCTCGGGTCGAGTTCGCGGAGCTCCTCCAGGTGCTAGACGACTTCGAACTGCACCCGAACGAGTGGCTCCGCGCGGGCGGCAACAAGGGCGACCTCACCGCCGCGTTGGATCAGCGCTTTCGCGCCCTGGGCTGGGAGGAGACTCGCATCGATTTCGAGGTCAGGGGCTACCTTCACACTGACTTCCACGCCCAGGGTGTGCGTACCGAGGGACGCCATATCGAGGAGGTCCCAGCTCTCTATGCGAGAGGCTACCGAGTCGACAACTACAAGGGGCGAATGATCGTCGATATCGAGTGGAACGCCAAGGACGGTAATCTCGACCGTGACCTGTCGGCCTATCGCTCCTGGCACGAGAACGCACTGATCGATGGCGCGGTCATTATCACGAAGGACCGCGGCAATCTTCGGGGTCTCGCTGAGCGGCTGTGGATGGAGTATCAGCAGACCCTGCCGCCCGACCAACAGAATCCGAAGCTGCCGATCGACCTCAAGACGAGCACAACTACCACGCTGGCCAACGCTGAGGATCGACTGCTCAGGGGTGGGTCAGGAACGTGCCCCGTGCTGCTCGTCGGCGTGTCGGCAAGCAGCTGGGACGGCTCGCCGTTCACCGGAGGGTAGACGTCGGAACTCCAAAGTAGAGTTCTTGACATGGCTTCCCCTCTCCGCGCTGACGCCCACCCCACACCGTTCGTCCCACTACCGAAGGTCGAAGGCGGCTTTAAGACCGTGCTCGCTGATCCCCCGTGGCGATTCGCGAACCGCACTGGGAAGGTCGCGCCCGAGCACCGTCGTCTCGACCGCTACGACACCATGACGCTGGAGGATATCAAGGCACTTCCGGTCGAGGACACCTTGGCGAAGAACGCACATCTATACCTGTGGGTGCCAAACGCGCTCCTGCCCGACGGCATGGCGGTTATGGGGGCGTGGGGCTTCCGTTATGTCAGCAACATTGTCTGGGCGAAGCGCCGCATCGATGGCGGCCCGGATGGGCGCGGCGTGGGCTTCTACTTCCGCAACGTCACGGAGCTCATCTTGTTCGGCGTGCGCGGATCAATGCGGACCCTCGCACCTGCGCGAAGCCAGGTCAATATGATCGAGACCCGCAAGCGCGAGCACTCGCGCAAACCCGATGAGCAGTACGAGTTCATCGAGTCTTGCTCGCCAGGTCCCTATCTCGAGATGTTCGCGCGACACAAGCGTCAGGGCTGGGAAGCCTGGGGTAACGAGTCAGACGTCGAAGAAGTCCGCGGCAAGGTACACCGAGGTTACACCGGCGGCGCTATCCTGGGACCACCTCAGTACGCTGGTGTGGTGAACGGCTGATGCGTCTTGGCTGACCGCATCCCCGCGGAACTTCTCGTTGTCGACCTCGATAACACCTTGTGGGACTGGTTCCGAGCGTGGTACCACTCGTTTAGTGCCCTGCTGCAGGGGCTTTCAGACGCGACTGGACTGCCCGAGGCTGAGCTTGAGCGGGCGATCCGGCCGATCCACCAAAGCCGCGGTACCAGCGAGTACTCGTGGCTCATTGAGGAGTTGGAAGTTCTGCGCCCATACGCGCATGGCCACTCCTTGCGAGAAGCCTTCGACGAAGCGCTTCACGCGCAGAACAAGGCACGCCTTATGCACACCGAGCTGTATCCCGGAGTCCTCGACACGCTGCGTGCCATCGACGCCACTGGAACTCCGATCGTCGCCTACACGGAGTCGCTGGAGTACTGGACCCACTGGCGGATTCGTTACCTCGATCTCGACGGCGTGATCGATCGGCTTTACTCTTCGCCCGATCACGACGCTCCTGCGGGCGTGGTTCCCGAAGAGATGCGTCGGTACAAGCCAGACGCCTACGGGCTTCACCACACCGAGCACCACCATGTTCCCGCTGGCGTGCTCAAGCCCGACCCGATCGTTCTCCAGACAGTTGTCTCGCAATACCGCATCGATCCCTCCAAGGTCGTTTACGTCGGAGACAGCCTCGACAAGGATGTCCCGATGGCCCAGGACGTTGGCGTGCTCGACGTCTGGGCGAAGTATGGTCGAGTGCAGCACATGGAGGAGTATGAACAGCTCCGGCGAGTCTCGCACTGGCCCGACGCGATGATCGCGCAGGAGCGATCGGAGCGCGACAAGCGGACACCTTCGTTCATTTTGGAGAATGGTCTACCGCAGCTTCTGGATATCTTCGATTTTCGGCCGCGCCCGTGAGCGCGCCCGAGCCCCCGGTGGCTGTGCTGACCCCGGAGCCGACGCCCGCGTCCGTTGAGGCGCGTCTGCAGGCACATCTCACGCTGTGGGAGAAGGCTGTGGATGTCCAGCAGCACTTCAACGACATCGGATGGCGTATCCGCGCTCTCGCTTTGACTGTTCTCACCTTCACCTTTGGCGCGACTGGGTTTGCCTATGCGAATACCGACACGTTCGCCTTCGATGGAAGGCACGTGAGCCCGGCATTCGCCGTCCCGTTGCTCGGTCTCGCGATCTGGATCGCCTTTTGGTTTGCCGACGCCGGGTGGTATCACAAGCTCCTCGTTGGCGCTGTCAAAGAGGGAATTGCCCAGGAGAAGTTGCTCAAGGCATTTGGTGTAGAAGCGGGGCTGGGCAAGAAGATTGGCGACGAGAGTCCGATCTCTCCACACTGGCCCCGCTGGCCATGGCGCAAGCGGGCCGGAGCCGTTAGACGGCCAATTACCTGGCGCGCGGCGGAGGTCAAGCTGCACTCGAAGCACAAACTGAACCTGTTCTACGGTGGAATCTGCGCGCTTCTCATCACGGCAACATGGGTCCTCTTCTTCTTGCCCGCTAGGGCGGTGGTACCCGAGCCCGCGCCGGAGATTAACATCACCAACGTGATCCCGATTCCGACGACTCCGCCTCACCCCATCCCAGCACGGTAGCGACTCCACACCCATCGACAACGCTCCAGGCTTCGGTACGCGGCCCGAGCTCGTCGTGGAGCTGGTTAGCGTACTGCTCCACGATCGCGAGCTCGACGTGCGGCGGGAGTACCTTGCCGAACTCCATCGCCCAGCGCTCAGCGGCGGCATCCCGGGCGTCAAGGATCGCGTAGAACAGCAGGTCCTGCTCCTCGTCCGTCAGCCTGTCGTAGCGCTTGTTCTTCCATTTGCTCATGGTCGTGTCCCCTCGTCGCTGCCGCTCCGTGCGGCGTGGACCCTACTCTCAGACAGACACCGCACGTTCGCCGAATGGGGCTCGGCGAGGACTCCGAAAGGACTCCCGCCACGCTCCTCCGAGGTCCTCCCGAGTCCCCCGACGAGCCCCATGGTGCCCGGTGTCAGTCGTGGTGAAATCCGCGGAATCTCGGGGTAGAACGGGGTACGTCGGCGTGCTGTGGGGCATTCAGAAAGTCGCTCGGCGTTGCCTGGGGGTCAGGGGGTCGCAGGTTCAAATCCTGTCATCCCGACGGAAAAGTCCTGATGAGAAGTCATTTTCATCGGGACTTTCGTCGTGTCTGGCCTGCCCCAGATCGTGCGGCACTGGGAGTCGAAGACCGCGGGCCCTCTCGAGACGATGGTCAGTCAATTCTCCGTCTGGCTCGATCTGCGGGGATCCTTACATGCGTTGACGAGCGGGGTGGCAGAAAGAGGGCGACGGCAGTTGCGGTGGCCGCGATGGCGGCGATGATGATCGCGACCTGGTGGAGCGCGTCGACGGGGCCGATCGTCGCGGTCTGGGTGGCGAAGTAGCCGGCGAGGAGTCCGATGCCGAGGGAGCCGGCGATGCGTTGGACGACGTTGAACACGGTGTTCGCGTCCGCTTGTTCCTCGGATGCCAGGTGCAGGTTGACGACGGTCAGCAACGGGGTGATGACCAGGCCGATCGAGGCGGAACGGGCAGCGAGGATTGCGGAGGTGACCCAGAGCGAGGTCGTGGCGTCGAGGGTGAGCAAGCCGAGGGAGGAGACCACGAGCACAGCGAAGCCGATGAGCACCGTGTATCGGATGCCGATGTGGTCGGCGACCTTCTGGCCGAGGACGGTGCCGAGGCCGGTGAGGATGCCTTGCGGGAGCAGCGCGATCCCGGCCATGAGCGCCGTGTAGCCCTGAACGTGCTGCAGGAACACCGGGAGCAGGAACAGGATCGACCACGCCGCGACCGACGCAGCGGCGCAGAGGACGAACGAGAGCGCGGCGTCACGATCGCGCAGAATGCGCGGATCGAGCACCGGATGCGGCGTGCGGCGGGAGCGCAGCACATATCCGGTGAGCAGGAGCAGGCCCGCGCCGAGCGGCAGACAGGAGGCGGGGTCGGCCCAGCCGTTGCTTTCGCCGCGATCGAGTCCGAACAACAGACCGAACAGTCCGAGAGCGAGCAGGCCGAGACCGAGAAGGTCGAGGCGGGTGTTCCGCTGCCCGGCAGGGGCGATTCCGGTCGGGATGGTGCGGGCGGCCATCACGGCGAGAAGTCCGACCGGCAGGTTGATGAAGAAGATCGACCGCCACCCGAAAGCACCGATCAGGAGCCCGCCGAGGCTGGGGCCGAGCGCGGGGCCGAGGAAGAGGAGCATCCCCGCCAGCGGGGAGATGCTGCGGGACGCGCCCGAAGAGCCCATGAGCATGCTTATCGCGAGCGGTACGAGCGTGGCACCGGTGAGCCCTTGCACAACGCGGGCGCCGATCAGAACGTCGGTGGTCGGCGCGAGGCCGCACGGCACGGACGCCGCGGTGAACGCGAGCATCCCGATCGTGTAGGTGCGCAGCGTGCCGAAGCGACGCGCCAAGAACGACGTCAGCGCCAGGCCGGTGCCGAGCGCGAGCATGTAGCCGCTGGTCACCCACTGCACGGTGCTGAGCTCGGCGTGCATCTCCGTGGCGATCGGGGCGATGGCGATGTTGACGATGCTCGAATCGAGCATCGACAGCAACGGACCCGCCAGCAACGCATACTGCGCGACGACGCCCAACCGCTGCGCGGGCGCGCTCGTCACGGCCGCGCCGCCTGATCGCCCAGCTCGTCAAGCCAGTGCAGCTCCGCCTCGGTCTGCGCACGGAGCCGGGCGATCACCGCGGAACCCCAGAACTCGTCCGGTGCGCGCTCGGCCAGAGCGGCAAGCCGATCCCGGCGAGCCGACAGCGCGGTCGCACGGACGTCGAGAATCGTGACACGTTCGTCCGGATCGAGGAAGGCGAACTGGCCGAGCCGGGTCAGGAACTCCAGATCATCCCCGGCCTGAGCGACAGGCAGCTCCGAGAGCAGGTCATGCAGCAGCTCCCGCCCCACGTCCGTCAGCTCGTAGACGTGACGAGGCGGCTTCGACTCGTGCTGCTCGACCGTCATCCTCACCGCGCCCGCTTCCACGAACCGTTTCAACGCCGGATACAGCGAGTTGTTGTTGATGACGATCCCGGTCGTCTCCTCGATCCGCTTCCGCAGCTCATACCCGTGCGCGGGACGCCGTGACAGATGACGCAAGATCAGGATCTCGGGATAGGCCATAATAGGTTATCCTAATCTAGTTTGAGTGGACGAGTGCGATGAGGCGGCGCACAATGGATTGCCGGACACCTGACCGTTCAACCGAAAGAGATCACCATGTTCTGCGCCTCTGTCGTCTACCCCGAAAGCGACGGCCTCAACGTCGACTACTTCGCCACGGTCCACGCTCCGCGGTTCGCCGAGATGATCGGTGAGAACTGCGTTCGCTGGGAAGTGCATCGTGCCGTGGCCACCCCGGGCGCGCCAACCCCGCCGTTCGCGGTCGCCGCGTATTTCTGGGTCGAGTCCGCCGAGACCTTCGGTGTGATGCTCGCCGAACACGGCGAGGAGATCTACGCGGACATCGCCAACTTCGCCACCGTGCAGCCCACGCGAGGGTGGGCCGAGGTGCTGTAGCCGCAACATTCAGCGTGCGAACGCCGGGCGTCTGTGTGCACTGCATCCGACGCGCCGAGGTCGGCAAGCCGATCTCGTAGGCGTCGGCTCGGCTCGTCGCGGTATGAGCCGGCACGGTGCCGGTCGTGCTCGAAAGGTTCGCTGCACGTCAGCGGCCCAGCGCACCGAGGTCGCCGTACCGACGGCGCCTACTCGCCAGGACGACTCACTGACTCGCGTCGTCGCTCAGGCCATCGCACTCGCGGCACGTCGTTCATTCACAGCGCGTTCATGCACAGCGCGTCGTGCCCGCACGGCGCGGTCGAGGTCTGAGAAGGCGAGGTCTGCGTGCACGGCCGCGCCGGTGGCCACTCCCGAGGCCGCTGAACCGACGACCATGGCCATCGGGTCGCCGGCATTGCCCGCGGCGAACACACCGGGCACGGCTGTCGCTCCACGGGCATCTACCGCGATCTGCCGGCCGAACGGCGTCACAGTGGCCTCGCCGCCCAGTGCTTCATACAGCTCGGTGCGCGCGTTGAAGCGGGGCACGACGGCGACGGCGTCGACGTCGTACGAGCCGCCGCCGTCGACCTCGATGCTGCGCACGCGGGTGCCGTCGACGACGAGTCGTTCCACGCGGGGTCGGATGACGGTGACCTCCAGAGCATCCAGCTGCGCCCACTGCTCCGGTGTGGGGTCTGCCGCCTCGTGCAGGAAGACCGTGACCGTCTTCGAAAGCTGTCGGAACAGCATGACCTGGTGCAGCGCCACCTCGTCAGGGGCGAGGATCGCGATGTGCTGATCGCGCACCTCCCACCCGTGGCAGAACGGGCAATGCAGCACCGTGCGTCCCCACGCCTCGCGCACTCCCGGCACATCCGGGAGATCGTCTTTCAGCCCCGTGGCCAGGATGACGCGGCGCGCGTGCACGCGACGTGACCCGCCGTCGACCTCGACGGTGAAGTCGTCGATCGTGCCGTGGGCGCGGGTGGCTGCCCCGTGGACGATGAGCACGCCGTACGACTCGGCCTCGGCGCGCCCCTTGGCCAGCAGTTCCCGAGGCGGCACGCCTTCGTTGCCGAGCGCGTTGTGGATGCCGTCAGCGGGCGCATTGCGCGGTTCACCGGCGTCGATCACGACCACACGTCGGCGCGAACGGGCCATGGCGATCGCTGCGGCCAGCCCGGCGGCGCCTCCTCCGACGACGGCGACGTCCGCCTCCATCGCGTCCGGGGCGGTGTCGTCGGGGCGAACGGCGACCCATGCGACGCGAGCGGAGTTCTCGGTGACCGGTGACGAACCTGCCCTGATCTCGCTTTCGGCCGCCTTCAGGGCGACCAGATCATCGCCCGACATGCTTTGGGCGAGGATGCTGTGCCATGCCGACAGCTGTGCCGCAAGGTACGCCGCGCCCTCGGCGTCGTCGCCCGCGACGGTCAGATCCATGAGCTCGCGCTGCGTGTGCACGAACCCTGCGTCGGTCAGCGGCACCGTCCAATCGGCCGTGGTCGGATAGCCCTCCGCGGCAAGGCCGCTGGCGGCACGGGCGGCAAGCCCGTCCCGTCCCGTGCCCAGGTCGTCAGGAGTGAGCTGGATGGATCCGCTCATCTCGGTGATCACCAGGACCCCGCCGGGCCGCAGCACCGACAGCGCGCGCTGCAGCACCGAGGCAGGGTCGGCGACGTGGTGCAAGGACAGCGATACCCACACCAGGTCCACGCCGCCGGGCACGAGCGTCGTCCAGTCGTCGTCGAGATCGACCGGGTGAGTGTGCACCCGGTCGGCGACGCCCGCAACGAGCGCAGCATCCTTCAGTCGATCCAGCAGCTGTGTCGACAGGTCCAGCGCGTGCACCTGCGCCTCCGGGAACCGTCGTGCGAGAGCGACCGTGCCGGCACCGGTGCCCGATCCCAGATCGAGCGCCGAGCACACCGGGGCAGCCAGGGCAGACGCGGCGCGATCCAGCGTGCGCGCGGTCAGGGCGGCAGCCTGGCGAGCCCCTCGGTCGAGGTACTCGGCGGACGACTCCGGGTCGTGATGGTGACGAGCTTCGTGGCGGCCGGCTTCGTGGTGGTGAGCTTCGTGGCGGCCGGCTTCGTGGTGGTGAACAGGATGCGGAGCATCGTGAGAAGTCATACGGCGACACTAACCGTGGTTCGCGGGTGGGGCATAAACTTTTGCGTATGACGCAAGAAAGACTCGACGAGGTCGTTCGACAGAGGATACGCGGGCTCCGCTTGGCCAGAGGCTGGACGCTGGACACGCTCGCCGCGCGCTGCTTCGTGTCGACCTCGACGCTGAGCCGCATCGAGACCGGTGGCCGCCGCATCGCGCTGGAACAGCTGGTCGCCATCGCCCGTGCGCTGGGGACGAGCGTGGATCAGCTCGTCGAACCCGAGGACGATGAAGACGTCGTGATCCGTCCCGAACCCGAGCACATGGGCGGTGCGACGATCTGGCTGCTCTCCCGCGAGAGAGATCGCAGCGGTGTGACCATCGCGAAGATGCGGATCACCGCCGGCAGTGACAGTGTCGAAGCGCAGGTCCACCCCGGCTACGAATGGTTCACCGTGCTCACCGGCATCGTCCATCTGCAGCTCGGCGAGCGCACGATCCTCGTCGGGGAAGGTCAGGCCGCCGAGTTCTCCACCATGACCCCCCACGCACTCACCGCTCACGGTGCCTTTGCCGAGATCCTCACCATCTTCGACCACGACGGCGATCAGGCCCATCTTCCCGGCCACCGCCACGGGTGACGGCTGTATCGATCGACACACCGTGGCTCACACCATTGCGCTAAACATCATACGTGTGATATCACTTGTCTTCGAAAGTGCTGTGACCCATAAAACTGTGACGCAAGGAACAAGGGAATCGATCTCTCATGACACTGATGTCGAACACCAACGGATCAAGGACGAAACGTAAGGGGAGGGTGGCTCTCGCGCTGCTGGCCACGGGCTTCGTCGTCGCCTCCGCGCTTGCCCCGCTTCGGGCACAGGCGGTACAGGCCACGACGTTCTATGCGTCGCCGGATGGGGCGGGGTCGGGCAATTGCACCGTGTCAGAGCCGTGCACGCTCGAGCACGCGCAAGACGTCGTGCGCGGTCAGGCGCACCGCGGTGACGTCCGCGTCGAGCTTGCGGACGGTGTCTATCGCATCGCCTCACCGCTGCAGTTCCGCGCACAGGACGGCGGCGGTGACCACACGATCGAATGGGCAGCGGCACCGGGAGCGCACCCGACGATCACCGGGGCGACGAAGGTCAGCGGATGGCAGCCGTCCGATGAGGGGTCGGGCATCTGGGTCGCCGACAGCCGCAAGGGGCTGGACACCCGACAGCTCGTCGTCAACGGCGTCATCGCGCCGCGCGCCGCGATCCGGCTCAAGAACGCCGATGTGACTCCCACGGCGACCGGTCTCACCATCAACAATCCCGATCTCGCCTACCTCGCAGACCTGCCCGATCAGGGCCGGATCGAGTTCGAGTCGCTGGGTGACTTCACCAATCGCTATTCGCCGGTGCAGAGCATCAGCAAGAGCGAGATCACGATGGCCCAGCCCGCCTGGAACAACAACACGTGGGGCTGGGACACCGTGCAGAACTCGTTCCTTGCCGGCCCCAGCTGGTACCTGGACAACTCGCTGAGCTTCCTCACCGAGACCGGGCAGTGGTACATCGACCCGCAGGCGGGCAAGCTCTATTACAAGCCCGCGGCAGGGGTGAATCCCAACACGCTCGACATCGAACTGCCTCGACTGCAGTCGTTGGTCAGCATCAGCGGCACGTACGACCGTCCGGTGACCGGACTGGCGTTCCGCGGCATCCAGTTCTCCGGCACGTCGTGGATGGGCCCGTCCGCCGATGGCTACGCCGATCAGCAGAACGGCACCTTCATCAAGGGCGACTACGCCTATCGGCCCGCCGATGCGTTCCAGACCTGCTCGCGCGGGTGTGAGATGTTCGAGCGGGCTCGCACGTCCTGGTTCCAAGAGCCCGCGGCGGTGCAGGTGTCTGCGGCCAGTCGCATCTCGTTCACGGAGAACACGTTCACCGGTCTCGGCCAGTCCGCGCTGGGAATCGGCAACGATGCGAACGCGACTTCATCGGGCGTCGGTCTGGGCGCAAGCGACATCGACGTCGTCGGCAATCGGTTCATGGAAGACAGCGGCCACGGCATCGCCGTCGGCGGCGTGCTGCCCGACGCGCATCACCCCAGCGATCCGAGGATGACCAACGAGAACATCCTGATCCAGGACAACACGATCAGCCGTGTGGCCGTGGACTACAAGGACAACAGCGGCATCCTGAGCACGTACGTCACGAACGCGCAGATCCTGCACAACGAGGTCTCGAACGTTCCCTACGACGGCATCGACACCGGGTTCGGGTGGGGCATCAATGACGCCGGCGGGTCCAACGACTACGTCGACCGCGGCTACTACAACTGGAACACGCTGTACACGACGCCGACCACGCTGAAGAACACCCGCGTGGAAGGGAACCTCGTGCACAACACGAAGTCGCGATTCGCCGACGGCGGCACGATCTACAACCTCTCGGCCAACCCGGGGGCTGTCTTCGACAAGAACTACCTGTTCAACATCTCCGGTGTCGGCCTCTACCTCGATGAGGGCACGCGGTCCACGACATGGGAGGAGAACGTGGTGCAGGGCGGTTCGTTCGTGTTCACCAACGCGTACAGCCTGCGCAACAACACCAGCGACAACGTGATCCAGAACAACTGGTACAACTCCGGAGGGATCTCGGCGCCCAACGCGGCAGCGCACAACAATACGCTGATCGACAACGTCCGGGTCAGCGGCGCGAACTGGCCGGCGGGAGCACGCCAGGTGATCTGCGACTCCGGTGTCGCAGCGGAATACCGCACCGTGCTCAACGCGAACCTGTTCGGCTTCACCGGATGCGCCACCGATGCGCCGGTCGGCTCCACGTACGCCACGACGGGCTCCTCGGCCCTCAGCTCCTACTTCGGGCAGGACGGCACCGCGCTCGGCATCGCTGCACGCGGCGCGGACATCTGGGGCGCTGGGGGACAGCACGATGACCAGTTCGGCGCCATCTACGACGAGGGCTCGTTCCGGTCCGGCGTGAGCGCCTCCGTCCGGGTGGTGTCGGTCAACGACGCCAACGCGTGGGCGAAGTCGGGTGTGATGGTTCGCAACGACATGACGCAAGCGGGAGCATCCGGCGGGTATGCCGTGGTCGCAGTGACCGCGCGCAACGGCGTCGTGTTCGAATGGGACACCGATGGCGACGGCTACCTCGACACGGATGCGCGGGCGAATGTCGACACGCGCCGGCCCGTCTGGGTGCAGCTGACGCGCTCGGGCACGTCGTTCTCCGCTTCGTACTCGTACGATGGCGCGAACTTCGTGGCAATAGGGTCGCCGGTCACACTGGCCTCGGCTGCCGACACACAGGATGTGGGTGTCTTCTCGACCTCGCACGACACGTCGCAGTCGGCGATCAACCAGTTCGACTCGTTCACGCAGCGGTCTGAGTGACAGGTCTCGACGACGCGTCGTACTGACGCGGAGGCGTGAGGGGGCGGGGCGAGGGCCCCGCCCCCTCAGGCCGTCTGCTCGTGCGCAGTGAAGCACCCGACGACAGCGTTGGGCCCGGCCGGCGATCGCCGACTTTGGGGATGACTAGACATCGGATCTTTGGCGACAATACGATGGGTGCGCGGAGTGTGCGCGACAAGGCGACCCTGCGTCCGTGGTCGGGGCCCAGAGTGCGCTCTATCAGCGGGGGAGGCCTCTCTACCGGCGGGTCGCCGCCGGAGGGAGCCCACGGTCGGGCCCATTGTCATGCAATACCGTCATACGTAAGATGTTTAAAGAAGTGATGAATAGGAAGGAACGGCGATGCTCGCTGCCGAATACGTCGGAGATCGGACGATAACCGTCGAGGAACGCGACCCGGGAGCACTCGGCGCCGATGATGTGCGCATCGCCGTCGCCTACGTCGGAATCTGCGGTACCGATCTGCACGTGTTCCACGGCGACATGGACAGCCGGGTCACCATGCCGGCCACGATCGGTCACGAGATGTCCGGCACGATCAGCGCCGTGGGATCCGCCGTCGAGGGATGGTCGGTCGGCGACGCGGTGACGGTCATGCCGTTGTCGTGGGACGGCACCTGCCCGGCATGCCTGGCGGGCAACACCCACATCTGCCAGAATCTCGACTTCATCGGAATCGACAGCCCCGGGGCTCTGCAGCAGTACTGGGACGTGCCCGCCGATGTGCTGGTGCGTCTGCCGGCCGGGGTGTCTCTGCGCGACGCCGCGCTCGTGGAGCCCGTCGCCGTCGCCGTGCACGACGTCCGCCGCTCGGGTCTGGTCGCCGGCGACAAGGTCGTCGTGATCGGTGCCGGCCCCATCGGCGTGCTGATCGCCACGGTCGCCACGTCGTTCGGTGCCGAAGTGGTCATCGCCGAGATCGATCCGGGCCGCCGAGCCGCCGCGGAGCAGATGGGGCTGAAGACACTGGACCCGTCCGGCGCCGACCAGGAGGCCTGGGTCGATGAATGGACCGGGCATGCCGGCGCCGACGTGGTGTTCGAGGTGTCGGGCGCCGCCGCCGCGGTCCTGGGCGCCACCTCCCTGGTCAAAGTCCGCGGCACGCTGGTCGTGGTGGCGATCCACCCGCAGCCCCGGCCGATCGACCTGCACCGGTTGTTCTGGCGGGAACTGCGCATTCTCGGCACCCGCGTCTACGAGCGCACCGACTTCGAGCACGCCGTGGAGCTCGTGGCAGGCGGCGAGATCCCGGCCGACGCGCTGATCACGCGGATCGTCCCGCTGAGCGAGACAGAGTCGGCCTTCCACTCGCTGGAAGCCGGCGGCGCGATGAAGATCCTCGTCGATGTGGGAGCGGGCGCATGAACCCTTTCGATCTGACCGGACGGCTGGCCGTGGTCACCGGTGCCAAGCGCGGCATCGGCTTCGCCATGGCCGCAGCGCTGGCGGCAGCGGGCGCCGACGTGATCGGCGTCTCGGCGAGCCTGGATCCCGTCTCTTCTGAGATCGCCGACCGCGTGCGCGCGCTCGGGCGCGAGTTCACCGGGTACCGGGTGGATTTCGCGCAGCGGGATGAGGTGATCGCCTTCGCGCAGGGGCTTGCCGAGGCCGAGCGGCCGGTGGACATCCTCGTGAACAACGCCGGCACGATCAAGCGGGCGCCGGCTGCCGAGCATCCCCTCGACTGGTTCGACGAGGTGCTCGAAGTCGACCTCACCAGCGGGTTCGTGCTCAGTCAGATCCTCGGCCGGCGCATGCTGGAGGCCGGTCACGGCCGGGTCATCTTCACGGCGTCGCTGCTCTCGTTCCAGGGAGGCATCAACGTGCCGGGCTACACGGCCGCGAAGTCGGGCGTGGCGGGTCTGGTGAAGGCGCTGTCGAACGAGTGGGCCTCGCGCGGTGTCACCGTCAACGGGATCGCCCCCGGGTACATCGCGACCGACAACACCCAGGCGCTGCAAGACGATCCGGCGCGCTCGCAGTCGATCCTCGAGCGAATCCCCGCGGGCAGATGGGGACGCGCCGACGACCTGGCCGGGGCCACGGTCTTCCTCGCGTCGGAGGCGGCTGCGTACGTCACGGGGGCGATACTCCCCGTCGACGGCGGATGGCTCGGCCGTTAGGTCACAATCTGATCACAGTAAAGAGCACACGTCATACGTATGCTCTATTCTTCGAGTACGCCTCCTTGGAGTCGTCAACGAGGATCAATCAGACAAGGACATCTCATGGTCGGAATCCACAATGTGGTGCGTTCACGCCGCCGAGCAGCGCTCACCGCCGCCGCGCTCGGTGTCGCATCGGTGCTCCTGGCCCTCACCGGGTGCAGTTCAGGTGGGAGCACGGGCAGCAGCAACGGGTCGTACGGCTTTCCCGAAGCCAAGCAGGACACGTCTTCGAGGATCACCGTCTGGGTGGATGCTGACCGCCAGGCCGCCGTCAAGGCGTTCGAGAAGGACAACCCCGAAACCAAGATCAAGGTCGTGACCTACGACGGGTCGGCGAACGGTTCGAATTCGTTCAAGACGAAGATGCAGCTGTTCGACCGAGCAGGCAGCGGCTGGCCGGACGTCGTCTTCTCGTCGCAGAACACCGACGCGGCATGGGCGAGCCAGAAGACCGCCGGCAAGCAGGCCTTCGCCGCCGTGCTCGACAAGGGGCTCGTTCCCAAGACGATCCTCGACGGCTTCGCCGAGGGGGCGTTGAACCCGTGCACGGTCGAAGGTCAGGTGTACTGCCTGCGCAACGACCTCGCCCAGGCGGTGCTCTGGTACAACAAGTCGCTCATGGACAAGTTCGGCTACACCCTGCCCACGACGTGGGAGGACTACCAGGCCCTCGGTGAGAAGGTCGCGAAGGAGCACCCCGGCTACATCGTCGGAACCGCCGGGGACGCGTGGACTCCGGAAGTGTTCATGTGGGGGAGCAAGTGCCAGGCCAATGACATCACCGGCCCCCGCACCGTGACGGTCAACACCGACACGACCGAATGCAAGCGGGCCGCCACGCTGCTGGACACCCTCCGCGAGAACGGCACGGTGCCGGTGGTCAGCGTCTTCACACCGGAGTTCGTGAAGAAGTACACCGGCAAGGTGCTGATGATGCCCGGACCTGCGTGGTACGCGGGTGCCATCTTCAACAACCCGCAGTCGTTGAACGTGCCGGCCGGTCAGCTCGGCGTCGCCGCTCCTCTGCCGTGGAACGGTGAGGACAAGGCGGTCACCGGCAACGTCGGCGGCGGAACATGGTTCATCTCGAGTCACTCGAAGAACCTCAAGGCCGCCGAGAAGTTCGTGCAGTACGTCACGACGGCCGATGCCTACCAGGTCGAACTCGCGCCCGGCTACCCGGCCTACGCCGAAGCCGCGCAGAAGTGGGTGGCCAAGCAGGACGCCAGCAAGTACTACGCCACACCGCTGCAGCCGATCGTGACCGCCGCCTCCCAGATCTGGGACGGCTGGGGCTACGGAATCTTCAGCCAAGAGGCGATCTGGGCGAAGACGATCACACCGGGTGTGACGGCGGGCAAGACGATCGTCGACATGCTGCCGGCATGGCAGCAGGCGATCGAGAACCAGGCCAAAGTCGACGGATACACGGTGAAGTGAGATGGCCCTCGCTCCCGTGAGCGACCGGCTGGCCGCCGACGCGACATCGCGTCGGCGGCCAGTCCGGCCCCAGGGCCGGGCGCCCGGACGCGTGCCCATCGGGTACCTTTTCGTCTCGCTCTACACGCTGCTGGCGCTGGCGTTCGGCATCCTCCCGGCGGTGTATGCCGTCTTCCTTGCCTTCACGAAGGTGGACGGCGGGTTCGCGGGGTTCGACAACTTCGTCAAGGTCGTCACCGACTTCCGGTTCGTGCCGGCCGTGCTGCATGTCACCTTCTACCTGGTGATCTGGCTGATCATGCTGGTCGTCTTCGTGGTCGTGCTGGCGCTGATCGTGCATGCGGTGAAGGTCCGGTGGGCGGGCACCGCGCTGCGCTTCGTGTACTACCTTCCCGGGGCCTTGGCCGGAGCATCCAGCGTTCTGCTCTGGCTGTTCGTGCTGGACCCGACGGCGAGCCCGGTCAGCGGCCTGCTGCGCCTGATGGGCATGAACAGCTTCGTGCAGGTGATCCAGCCCGGCAACCTGCCGGCGATCTTCGCGATCATCGCGTTCTGGACCGGTGCGGGCGGATGGATCGTCATCATGTACGGGGCGCTGAACAACGTCAGTTCCGACGTGATCGAGGCGGCGCGCATCGACGGGGCGAATGCGGTGCAGATCGCCCTGCGCATCCAGCTGCCGATGCTGCGCAAGTGGATCGCGTACATGGGCGTGATGTCACTCGCCGCCGGCACGCAGCTGTTCGTCGAGCCGCAGCTGCTCAGCCAGGCCAGCAACGCCGTGGTGCCCAATGACTATTCCGTGAACCAACTGGCCTACCAGTACGCGTTCCAGCAGAACGACTTCAACGGCGCTGCGGCGATCTCTCTGATCCTGCTGCTGGTCGCGCTTCTGCTGTCGTGGGTCTTCGTGACGCGCGGTGGCCTCTTCGAGAAGGAATGACGATGACCACACAGTCCACCGCGCCGCACAGAGTCAGTGGCGGCAGGGACAGCGGCGACAGGGTCCGTGGCGGCAGGGTCCGTGGCGGCAGGATGCGGACGCAGGGCGGTCGCTCCGTGGCCGGGCTCATCCTGGTCCTGTTCGTGCTGTTCTTCGTGATCCCCATCATCTGGCTGCTGTTCGCCGTCACGAAGTCCTCCCACGCGCTGATCGTCTCCAATCCGTTCTCGGTCGGCTCCTGGGCCGACTTCGTCGCGAACTGGAATCAGCTGTTCGGCTTCCAGGACGGTGCTGTCACGCTGTGGATCGGCAATTCGACGTTCTACACGCTGGGGGCGCTCGTGATCACGCTGGTGGTCAGCATCCCCGCCGGCTACGCCCTCGCACTGACCGAGTTCAGGCTGCGCAAGGCGCTGCTGGTGCTCACCCTGGTCGTGATGCTCATCCCGAGCACGGCGCTCGTGCTGCCGGTCTTCCTCGAGCTGAACACCGTCGGGCTGATCGGCACGCCGCTGTCGGTGATCTTGCCGATGTCGTTCTTCCCGTTCGGGGTGTATCTGACCTACATCTACTTCTCGACGAGCATCCCGCGTGATCTTCTCGCGGCGGCACGCATCGACGGCTGCAGCGAAATCCAGGTGTTCACCCGTATCGCGCTGCCGTTGGCGGCGCCGATCGTCGCACTGGTCGCGTTCTTCAATTTCGTCCAGAACTGGAACAACTTCTTCCTGCCGTTCGTGATGCTGCCCTCCAGCGACGGCTATCCGATCCAGGTCGGTCTGACGTCGCTGCTGGCGTCCACGCCGGCATTCAATCCGAGCTCAGCGGGGTCGGACTCGGTGCAGTTGCCGACGCTGGCGTTGGCGACGATCGTGTCGATCCTTCCCGTCCTGATCGTCTTCCTCTTCTCCCAGCGATTCCTGGTGGCGGGGATGACGGCGGGAGGGACCAAAGAATGAGTGCGTGGGCACGTGAGGAGTGCAGCAAGTGAAGATCACCGGCTATCGAACGTTGAACACGGTCCACGATTGGGGACGGATCACCGGCGACGTCAATGGGGTTCAGACGCGCAACACGACCCCCGTCCCCGTGCTGATCATCGAGACCGATTCGGGGATCGAAGGCGTCGGTGTCGGTTCGCATGCCAGCATTGCGCGCGTCTTTCCCGCCGTCGACGGCGAGGACCCCAGATCGGTTGTGGCGCTGTATGACCGGATGTTGGATTGGGTGTTCAAGTCCGGGCATGCCGGCAGCGTCTTCGGCACGATCGGCACCGTGGACATGGCCCTGTGGGACATCAAGGCGAAGGCAGCCGGCGAACCGCTGTGGCGTGCCCTCGGCGGGCGTGAGCGGTTCGTCCCCGGCTATGCGTCGGCACTGGAATACGGTCTGCCCGATGACGAGCTCGCGTCGCTGTACGGTCGCTTCGCCGAGCGGGGGTTCAAAGCCGGCAAGCTGAAGGGCGGTCGCGACATCGAGCGCGATCTTCCGCGCCTGGAGATCATGCACGATGTTCTCTCGCGCAATTCCCGGCATCCGGGGATCATGTTCGATGCGAACGAGTCGTGGAACCGTGCGCAGGCGGCACGATACGTGGCGCGCATCGAGGAGCGGTTCGACCTGGCCTGGATCGAGGAGCCGCTGCGACGCTGGGATGCCGCCGGCATGGCCGCACTGCGCAACACGGTGCGCACCGCCATCGCCAGCGGCGAGAACCTCACGGGGCTCGAGCAGTACCGCCCGATTCTCGACGCGAATGCCATCGACATCGTGCAGGTGGGCAGCGTGTGGGGCATCACGAACTTCCTTCGGGTTGCCATGCGCGCCCACGCGAACGACCTGCCGGTGAGCCCGGTGGCATACAACACGAACCCGATCGCCCACGCGGCCGCAGCCGTGCCCAACATGCTCACGCACGAGGTGCAGGACCTGAAGTTCCCGGTCGGCCTCGACGTGGACCAGCGGTTCGAAGACGGGGGCATCGTGCTCGGCGACCAACCGGGGAACGGCATCTCGGTCGACGAGTCGAAGATGCTCCCGTCCGGTTCTGTCACGCAGACCCCGCCGCCGACCGGGCCCCACATCCGTCCCGAGCGGGCCGCGCTGCGGCTGGTCGCCGAGCCCGACATCATCGACGATCATGCGGTGCCGGCACCGGCATCGTCACCACGGCGCAGCGCGGTGTGAGGCTCTACTTGCCCGACGGGGAGTTCGACTTCTTCGCGTGCGCTGCGGGTGCGTGATCGGAGAGCCGGCGACGTTCCCACGACACATGAATGTGCTCGTGCATCGCCTTCTGCGCGGCGGGGACGTCGCCGCTCCTGATCGCCTCGACGATCGCCGCGTGCTCGTCCAGGGTCAGGGGCACGGCATCCGGCGGATTGATGCCCTGGTAGCGGCTGGACTCCACGGCGCGCTTGTACAGATGCTTCGCGATGTTCTCGGCCAGCCCGTTGCCCGACATCTCCATCACCGCATAGTGGAAGACCACGTCGGCCTGGCGGAATGAATCCGTCTCGAAGGCGCTCTCCTGCATGGCGGTGAGTGCGTTCTCCAGACGGTGCATATCGTCGGCGGTGTGCGATCCGGCGAGGGCTCCTGCCATCGCCGACTCGAGACTTGCCCGCACGACCGTCAGCTCGTCGAGCACCCCGAGGGTCTCGTCGTTGTCGATCAGGGCCGACAGCACGACGGGGTCGAGCATGTTCCAGTACCCGCGGGCGCGGACCTGCGTTCCGCGGCCCTGCGAGACGGTGACCAGCCCCTTCTCTTCGAGCCGCTTCACGGACTCGCGCAGCACCGTGCGGCTGACGCCGAAGTGCTCGCTGAGCGGACCTTCGGGCGGCAGCAGATCGCCTTCATTGAGCTGACCGGTGACGATCAGATCGACCAGCTCCGCCACGACTGCCACTCCCAGCCGACCGGCAGGGAGCCTCTGTGGAATCAACCGCGACACCAGCGTCGACTCATGGGCCATACATGTGACCTTACTAGCACGGGCGTCGAACGAAAGGGAGGGACCGGTGCAGACTCGCCGCTGGGCGCCGTGCCCCCGTCATCCGCTGTCATCATGGACATATGACCCTCACCGCCCTGCCGCGCAGCTCCGCTCTCGTCGTCGTCGACATGCAGCAGGGCTTCACCGATCCGGTGTGGGGCACGCCGGTCGATCTCGCCGGGTGCCGTTCGCGCGTGCGCGACCTCGTCGACGTGTTCGAGGCGGCCGCCGCTCCCGTCGTGGTCGTGCGGCACGACAGTCACGAGGCCGGGTCGCCCTTGGCGCCGGATGCCGGGGGCAACGCGCTGTTCGACGAGATCGCCGCCGTCGAGCCGGCGGTGCTCGTGACCAAGTCGGTGAACTCGGCGTTCCTGGGGGCGCCGGATCTGAATTCCTGGCTGCACGAGCGGGGGATCGACACCGTCGTGGTGTGCGGCATCCAGACCAATATGTGTGTGGAGACGACCGCGCGCATGGGCGGGAACCTGGGCTACCGCGTCATCGTGCCGCTGGATGCGACCACGACCTTCGAGCTGACCGGCGCAGGCGCGTCGGCGGATGCGGCGACGCTGATGCGGATCACAGGGATCAATCTCGCCGGCGGCGGGTTCGCCGAGGTGTGCGCGACAGCCGACATCGGCTTCTGAGCGCGGTGCTCAGTGCGCTCACGACGCGAGCGATGAGGCCTCAGGCGTGGCCGATGCGGCTTCGGGCCGCGCGCGAGGATCGAGGATGAGCTGCAGGTAGGTCAGGTCGAGCCACCGGCCGAACTTCGTCCCGACCTGGCGGAGGCATCCCACCGTCGTGAAGCCGAGCTGCTCATGAAGCCGGATCGAACTCGTGTTGTCGCTGGAGATCGCCGCGACCATGACGTGCTTGCCGCTGCGGCGTGCCTCGTCGACGATGGCGACCAGGAGCGCCCGCCCGAGTCCACCGCCCCGGCTGTCGCTGCGGACGTAGACGGAATGCTCCACCGTGTGCCGGTAACCGTCTTTGGCGCGCCACGGACCGAACGTCGCGTAGCCGAGCACGGCATCGTCAGCGTCGACGGCGACCAGGACGGCCTCGCCGCGGGCCTCGTGCTCTTGCATCCATTGCGCGCGGTCGTGGGCATCCACCGTGACGTCGGTCCAGATCGCCGTCGTGCTGCGCACGGCGTCGTTGTGGATCGCGGCGATCGCGGCTGCGTCATCGCGGCGGGCGGGGCGGATGACCGCGTCAGCAGTTTTCACCCATCGACACTACGCCCGCGGCGGGAATCCGCGGACGCGATCGGGGGTTGTTTCGGTCATGACTGACATCGAGTTCGGCCTGGACACGTTCGGCGGAGTCACCCGTGACGCGAACGGAGAGCCGGTGGCTCACCCGCAGGTGATCCGCGACCTGATCGACGACGCCGTGGTCGCCGACGAGACCGGCCTCGACTTCTTCGGAGTGGGCGAGCATCACCGCCCCGACTTCGCGGTCTCGAGCCCCGAGATGGTGCTCGCTGCGATCGCGTCGCGCACCGAGCGGCTTCGGCTGGGCTCGACGGTGACGGTGCTCAGCTCCGATGACCCGGTACGCGTGTTCGAGCGCTTCTCGACCCTCGACGCCGTCTCGAACGGGCGTGCCGAGATCGTCGCCGGACGAGGATCGTTCATCGAGTCGTTCCCGCTGTTCGGCTACGACGTGAACGACTACGAGGTGCTGTTCGAAGAGAAGCTGCAGCTGCTGGCCGAGCTGCTGACCGAGCAGCCGGTCACCTGGCAGGGCACGACCCGTGCCGCACTGAAGGATCAGCGCGTGTATCCGACCACGGCGGGCGGGCTGAAGGCGTGGGTCGGGGTGGGCGGCAGCCCCGAGTCGGTGGTGCGCACCGCGAAGTATGGATTCGGACTGTTCCTGGCGATCATCGGCGGCCCCGCCCAACGGTTCGCCCGTTACATTGATCTGTTCGAACGCGCGCAAGACGAATTCGGCATCGCGCACCGCCCGGTCGCCGTGCACTCGCCGGGACTGGTCGCCGAAAGCGACGAGCAGGCGCGCGAGATCGTTCACGACGGGTGGCTCGCGATGCGCACCCGGATGGGCCAGGAGCGCGGCTGGCCGCCGCCGTCGCCCGGTGACTTCGAGCGCGAGATCGAGACCGGCGCGCTGTACGTCGGGGGACCCGAGACGGTGGCGCGCAAGGTCGTGCGCACCCTGCAGACGCTGAAGGTCGACCGCTTCGACTTCAAGTTCGACCAACCGGTGCCGCACGGCGACCAGCTGCGCTCGATCACGCTGTACGGCGAGAAGGTCGTCCCGATGGTCAAGGACATGCTGGGCTGAGCCGCAGGGCAGACGCGGCATCCGGGCGCGTGGGTCGCGCGGCTGCCCACTCGCGCCCGTGAAATCATGAGGGAATGACGAGTTCGACCGAGGTGAGCTGGACGCGTGGCGGCATCGAGATGTTCGGCACGATCACCGGCCCCGAGCGCTCCGGCCCGGCCCCGAGCTTGCCCGAATGGCTGCGGGCGATGTTCGGCACGTCCGACGGCATCGACCCGGCACGCGGCCGCTGAGCGTGGCCGTGCCGCTCTCGACGCTGATCATCCGCGACGAGCCGTTGATGGATGCCGCAGCCGCACTGGAGCGGTCCGTCGAACTGCTGCGCGCGGTGGCGGGCGGCACGATCGCCGATGACAGGGTGGTGCGGGTGTATGCCCCGCCGCCGACCGTGGCCATGAGCAGGCGCGAGAGCCGCATGCCGGGCTTCGCACAGGCATCGGCGGCGTGCGTCGAGCGCGGATTCGCCCCCGTGGTACGCCCGACCGGCGGACGTGCGGTCGCCTACGACGAATCGTGCATCGTGTTCGACCTGATCGAACGCGAGGGTGCTGCGGGGCCGGTGGTGCCGGCCGGTGCCTCGGCACCCGCCGCGTCGGCGGGTGCACCGGTGCCCGTGGTGGGCCCGCAGGCGCTGTTCGCGCGCGTCGGCGACGCGCTGGTGACCGCTCTCGGACGGCTGGGCGCTGATGCGCGGGTCGGGGACGTGCCAGGGGAGTACTGCCCCGGCGAATTCAGCATCAACGCCCGCGGCGCGGTCAAACTCGTCGGCACGTCGCAGCGCGCGGTGCGCGGGGCGCGTCTGCTCAGCGGCATGGTGCCGCTGGGAGCGATCGATCGCCTGGTGGACGTGCTGCGCGAGGTGAACGCGGCACTGGGGCTGGAGTGGGATGCCGCGACCTTCGGCACGCTGCGGGACGAGGCATCCGGCGTCTCTCGCGTCGAGGTCGAAGACGCGCTGGTCGGCGCCCTCATCGATCTGCCCCGCTGATCGGCGCGCCCCTTGTCGATGTGGCCGCTGATACCCCCGGCAGACGGGCGCCGACCCTGCCGTCGGTCAGCAGTCGCTATGTGCGGATTCGCCGGGGGCGCGGCGGTCGTTTGTGACTGCTGAATTCTGGGGTGGCTGTTCAGCAGTCGCTATGTGCGGGTGCGGCGTGATCGGGACCGTCGCTTGTGACTGCTGAATCGCCGGGGGCGGGGGGGTGCGCGGGGGCGGGTCCAGCGGGCGGGTCCGGCGGGCCGGCCGCGGGCGGGATGCCTCAGCCCTCGCGGCGGCGCACGATCTCGGCGATCCACAGGGGTGCGAACGGCGACGTGCAGCCCGGCGGGGTCGGATAGTCGGCCAGCACCTGCAGCCGCTCGCCGATCTGCAGCGCCCGCGCGCGGTGCGGCGGGTGGTAGATCCCGATCTGGGCGAGGGTGTCGTTCATCGCCCACTGCAGGGCGGGCGCGGCATCCTTCATCTCGCGCTCGATCTGATCGAGCAGTGCGTCCAGATCCAGGCTGTCGGGGTGGGTGATCACGCGCTGGCTGGTGAGGGACCAGGCGGCGGCATCCACCACCGGATCGGGGTCGTCGAACCAACGCTCGCGCATCTGCTCTGCCAGCGGAGACTTCTTGACCACATAGTTCACGAACCAGTCGGTGACCTTCGGCACGCGGGTGTCGCGCATCATCGCGTCGAGCTGGGCATCGTCGAACGCGCGCGGGGAGCAGATCAGCAGGGCGACCAGCCGTGCCGGGGTCTGCCCGGTGGCCCACAGCTCGGCGGCAAGAGCCTGGTCGGTCTTGATCGCCTTGGCCACCCCGCGCAGCTTCGTGAGATTGACGCCGTGGTCGTCGCCGTGTCGCTCGTTGACCGCGCGCATGCGGGGATCTTCGAGGTTGGCGAGCTGAGCGAGCACGTCATCGACCGTCGTCATTCCTCGAGGGTACGTCAGCGGCGCATGCCCGTCACGCGCAACCCGTCACGTGAGGCCGCTGCCGGTTTCGAGCACCGACTTCAAGCCGCTGAGGATGAACGACCAACCGCGGATGTGCTCGGCCGTCTTCGGTGCGGCGGCCAGCCGATCGTGGACGACGGTGAGTTTGACGTAGTCGCCGTCCTGCGGCTCGATCGTCCAGGTGATGCGGCTCTCGGGTTCGGCGGCGAGTTCGGGGTCGTACAGGCTGCGCCATCCATGCGACAGGAGACGCGGCGGGTCGCACTCGTAGATCTCGTTGTCGGCCCACAGCTCGCCGTCGGGAGAATGCGACACGAGGCGGCCGCCGGGGCGCCAGTCGGCGTCGACCGTGCTGCCGAAGAAGTACTGGCGTCGGAACTCCGACGTCGTGATGGCCTCCCATACCTGCTCGGCCGAAGCCTTGATGTACGTCTCGAAGACGAGTTCGTCGGTCATGATGACTCCAATTTCCGTTTCAGGTCGCTGAGGGCAGCGGCCTGGCTTTGGACGTACCGGTGGATCCACCGGTCGTGCACGATCCGGATCGGCACCGGATTGAGGTGATGCCGCGTGAGGCGACCGTCTTTGCGGGTGACGACGAGCCCGGCCTCGACCAGCAGCTTCACGTGCTTCATGACGCCGAATCGGGTCATGTCGGGCGCCACCGCCTCGAGTTCGGTCAATGACTGGCCGTCGCGGTCGAAGAGGGCGTCGAGCAGTCGCCGGCGGGTGGGGTCGGCCAGCGCTTTGAAGACCAGATCGTCGTCCACGGCGTCAGTATAGGTGACCAAATGGTCACATGTAAAGAGGTGCCGGCGAACGTGGGCGCGCGACGCGGCGCGGGACCCGGCCCGCGCGACGCTACGGTAGAGCGATGACAGGCGACCAGCGGTGGGAGGACTACATTCCCGACCCGCGCCGCTGGCAGGTTCTGTGGGTGCTGGTCGTCGTGCTGTTCATGTCGCTGATGAGCGTGAGCAGCATCAACGTCGCACTGCCGACCATCGAACTCGGGCTGCACGCCACCCAGTCCGAACTGCAGTGGGTGCTCTCGGGCTATGCGCTCACCTTCGGCATCGGGCTCGTGGCGGCAGGACGCGCCGGTGACATCTACGGACGGGCGCCGCTGTTCATCGCCGGAGTCGCTGTGTTCACGCTGAGCTCGGTGTGGGCGGGCCTTGCGCCCGACCCGCTGCAGCTGAACCTCGCGCGCGCGGTCATGGGTGTGGGCTCGGGGCTTGCCGGCCCTCAGGCGGTCGGCATGATCCAGCAGTACTTCCGCGGGGCCGAGCGCGGACGCGCGTTCGGGATCTTCGGCAGCGTCGTGGGCGTCTCGGTCTCGATCGGGCCGCTCCTGGGTGGTGTCCTGATCGAGGCCGGGGGCACGCAGACCGGCTGGCGGTGGACGTTCTTCGTCAATCTGCCCATCGGCATCCTCGCGATCGTGCTGGCAGCGCTGTGGATTCCCCGGCCGCTGCTGAACAGCCACCGCGAACCCGAACCGGGCCAGATTCCGCCCAGCCGCGATCTCGACCCGATCGGCTCGGTGCTGCTGGGCCTGGCCGTGCTGGCGGTCATGGTTCCCTTCCTCGAGTCCGGGGCATCGCCGTTCGTGTGGTTCGCACTGCCGGCGGGCGTCGGCATCCTGCTGGTGTGGATCTGGTGGGAGAACCGCTACAAAGACAGCGGACGTGAGCCGATGGTCGACATGCAGATCTTTCGGGTCACGAGTTTCGCGAACGGCACACTGCTGGTGTCGCTGTACTTCCTCGGGGTCACGAGCGTGTGGATCCTCGTCGCGCTGTACATGCAGGACGGCCTGCACCACACCGCACTGGAGTCTGGGCTGGTCGGTCTGCCCAGTTCCATCCTCTCGGCCATCGCCGCACTGTGGGCTGGCCGCAGCGTGGCCAAGCTGGGGCGCAAGGTCGTCATCGGCGGGCTCTACTGCGCCCTGGTCGGTCTGGTGCTGAGCATCCTCGTGGTGTGGCTGCACTCGATCGGCGCGGCCAGCGAATGGTGGCTGCTGCTGAGCCTGTCGTTCGTCGGCATCGCGCAGGGCGCGGTGATCAGCCCCAACCAGGCTCTCACCCTCGCCGAAGTGCCGCTGCCGTATGCGGGCAGCTCGGGCGGCGTGATGCAGACCGGGCAGCGCATCGGCACGTCGGTGGGCATCGCGGTGATCACCGCACTGTCGTTCGGGGTGCTCGCCGTCTCGAACTGGTCGGTCGCCTTCAACGCCGGGTTCGCGGTGATCATCATCGTGGTGGCGATCGCGCTGGTGGTCGCCTACCGCGACCTGCGCCAGCGCCACGGCAACGCCTGGCTGTGAGGGCGGGATGCCTCTCAGCCGTCGATGGCCGGGTACGTGATCGTCAGGCCGTCGGCCTGTGCGAACGTCGTGAGGGTCTCTTCGCGCGGCGTGCCGCTGCCGATGATGTCGAGCACCCGGTCGCCGCGCACGATGAGCGCATCGCCGATCAAAGACCGGTGGCAGCGCCACGGCACCGCTTCGGCGCACATCACCGTCGTGGGCCGCTCACGTGCGATGGCTCGCAGCTCGTCGATGCCGGCGGCGAATTCCGGGGTCTGCATGTAGTCGGCGTAGCCGCGGAAGCTCGCGTTGCGCCAGCCCGTGTTGATCGACTGCTTCGTCGTGTGGCGCAATCCGCCCAGCGACGCCAGATGAACGTAGGCGAGGCCGTACTCGCTCAACGCGGCGCCGAACACGTTTTCGTTGAACTGCGGAGTGTGCCGTGAGCGGGGCACCGTGCGCACGTCGACGACGCCGCGCACGCCGTTCTCGACGAGCAGTTCGGCGAACTCCTCGACGGTGCGCGTGGAGTGGCCGATCGTCCAGATCGTGAGGCCTGCCATACGTCGAGCGTACGAGTGCCGAGCCCGGATCGGCCCGAGGGGACCCAGACTGAGTAAAATGGCACGCATGGCAGCGGGCATCCGAGCCAGCCGGCGCGAAGACGTGCTGCGTCTCGTCGAAGAATCAGAGGAACCGTTGACGATTGCGGCGCTCGCTGATCGTCTCGGTATGCATCCGAACACCGTGCGGTTCCACCTCGAACGACTCGTGGCCGCCGGCAAGATCGAGATGACGAAGGATGCGCGCGGTCAGCGTGGGCGCCCCGCACAGCTGTTCGGCTCGGCGGCGAGCCACGCCGACGGGCGTCGCTACCGCATGCTCGCCGAGATCCTCGTCGACGCACTGGGGGACCGCCCCGACCCGGTCGCCGCCGCCACCGAGGCGGGCCGCCGCTGGGGCCGGCGTGAGGCCGAGCAGGCCGAGATCGATGATCCCGTGACCGGACTCGTGGGCATCTTGGATCGCATCGGCTTCGGGCCGCGCAGAAGCGAACAAGAGCGCGTCGAGGTCTGCCACTGCCCGTTCCTCGAGCTGGCACAGCAGCGCCCCGACATCGTCTGCTCGGTGCACCTGGGCATCATGCAGGGAGCGCTGAAGGCCTGGGACACCGATGTCACGGTGAGCCGGCTGGTTCGCCATGAACGGCCCGAGACCTGTGTGGCGCACCTGGCCGCCGGCGCTGTGGGCGAGCACTCGCAGGGCAAGCACGCGCAGGGCCAGCTGACCGCTGCCGCACCGCCGGAAGATCAGGAGTCGTCGCCGACGCCATGACAGACGCCTCCGCGCCACAGTCCTCCCTTCTTCACCACACCGGCTTCTCGTATTTCGTCATCGCGTTCGTCGCGCGGCTGCCGTTCGCGATGATGGTCGTCGGTGTGCTGACCCTCGCCGTCTCGGCGCGCCAGTCGCTGTCGCTGGGCGGTCTGACCTCGGCTGCGGTCGGGCTGGGCACCGCGTGCTTCGGCCCGCTGCTGGGGGCGGCGTCCGACAGGTTCGGCCAGCGCGCAGTGCTGCTGATCGTGGGAGCTGCCAACGGCATCGCGCTGGCGCTGTTCGCGTGGATCGCCTACAGTCCGGCGCCGGATGCCGCGATGCTGGCGTGTGCGTTCCTCATCGGCGCGACGGCGCCTCAGGTCTCGCCGCTGTCGCGGTCGCGGCTGGTGACGATCATCGCCGAGAAGATGCGCGGTGTGCGCCGGGACCGCGTGTTCAACGCCACGATGGCCTACGAGTCCGCCGCCGATGAGACCGTGTTCGTGATCGGTCCGTTCGTGGTGGGCGTGCTGGCCTCGTTCCTGGCACCGTGGGCGCCGCTGGTGGCGGCGGCGGTGATCACGGTCGTGTTCGTCTCGGCGTTCGCGTTGCATCCGACTGCTCCACGCCGCCAGACCCGCTCGCACGATCGGCCGACCGGCCCGGTCTCGCAGCTGTTCAGACCGACTCTGCTGGTCGTCGTTGTGGGAATCCTCGGTGTCGGCCTGTTCTTCGGCTCGACCCTGACCGGCCTGACGGCGTTCATGGACGAGCGCGGCGTGCCCGAGCAGGCGGGTGTGCTCTACGGGGTGATGGGCATCGGCTCGGCGGCATTCGCCCTGGGCGTGGCGTTCTTCCCGGCGCGGTTCGCGCTGGCGTGGCGATGGGTCGCCTTCGGCGGGGTGATCCTGGCCGGCACGATCGCGCTTCCGTTCGTCTCGACGATCGGTCAGATGGCCTGGGCGCTGGCGCTGATCGGCATCGGCGTCGGTCCCACCCTGGTCACGCAGTACAGCTTCGGGGCCGAACGCAGCCCGGTCGGCCGCTCGGCGACGGTGATGACGATCCTGGGTTCGGCGGTGATCGTCGGGCAGTCGATCGGGGCCGCCGTGACCGGCGAGGTCGCCCAGCGCGCCGGCGCCCAGGCGTCGCTGATACTGCCGGCCGTGTCGGCGGGGATCGTGGTGCTGTGCGCCTTCGCGAACGTGGTGCTCTCACGACGCACCTCGCCGACACTGCTCTCGACGGTGCCGTCGGCCAGGCCGTGAGCGCACCGACGGCGGGCGCGCGCACGGCCTGGTGAGGGCGGCTCAGGCCTTCTCGCAGGTCCATCCCTCGGGGAACGTGCCGGCGTCGAGGAACTCGGCGAGCTGTGCGCGCGCCTCGTCCGACAGATCGGCATCCGCCCGCGGGTAGACCACGGGCTCCTCCTTCTGGTTGTGGCTGTCGAGCAGGGTCAGAAGTTCTTGACATGCGGTGCGCAGGGATGCCGCATCCGCCGCAGAATCCAGCGATGCTTCGATCGCATCCATCGAGCGCCACAGTTCGCCGTGTTCGCGCAGCATGACGAACAACGCCATCATCATGGTCGGCTTCAGCGGCGGGAACAGGAACGACTCTTCGAGATAGATGTGCCGGCGCAGCGCGTGCATCGACTCACGGAGCGGCGCGGGGTCGCCGCCGGCATCCAGGCCGGCGAGATAGGCCTCGATGCCGGCGTCGATCGCATGGTGTTCGCGGGTGAGCGCGTCAGCCAGCTCCGTCCCGGCCGGCTCCGTGCCGGCCATCAGTCCTCGAGCGCGGCGTCGATGGAGATCTTCGCGCCGGTGATCAGACGGGAGACGGGGCACAGCTTGGCGGCCTGGTCCACGATCGAGGCGAAGGTCGCGGCATCCACACCGGGCACCTTGGCGCGGATGGTGAGGTTGGATGTCGTGATGGTCGGCACGTCGTCGACCGCGTCGAGGTGCACCTCGGCGGTCACGGTCAGCTGCTGCGGGGGAGTCTTGTGCTCGCCGAGGGTCAGTGCCAGCGCCATCGAGAAGCACGAAGAATGTGCGGCGGCGACCAGCTCTTCGGGGCTGGTCTTGCCGCCGGGTGCCTCGGTGCGCGAGACCCAGGTGGCCTCGAGGTTGTCCAGCGAACCGCTCGAGCTGGACCCGATCGTGCCGGTGCCTGAGGCGAGGGGTCCGTCCCACGTGGTCGTGGCGTTGCGTACGGCGATGCTCATGTCGCTCCTGTCATCGATGCGATTTTCCACACGGTTGTGTGTGTAAAAACGACTCTACCCGTGGCAGAACCACCCGAGCTCGCGCGAGGAAACAGAGCGCGTAGGCTTCGGATCACACGCGACTCACACGCGACGCAAGGGAGCGCACATGCCCGCACAAGGACGCATCGCCACGGCTGCCACTCAGGCCGTCCGGGAGGCGAGGGACTATCTGTTCGACCATGCCACCGACTATGACGCAGCCGTGGACGGCTTCGCCTGGCCGCACGTGGACGCGTTCAATTTCGCACTCGAATGGTTCGACGTCGTGGCCGGTGAGAATCCCGACCGTGCGGCCGTCACGATCGTCGAGGCCGATCTGTCGTCGCGGTCGTGGTCGTACGGGCAGTTGTCGGCGCGCAGCGACCAGGTCGCCAACTGGCTCGCGTCGCTGGGCGTGCATCGAGGTTCGCATGTGATCGTCATGCTGGGCAACACGATCGAGCTGTGGGAGGTCATGCTCGGCATCGGCAAGCTGGGTGCGGTCTCGATCCCGACCTCGACGCTGCTGTCGGCGTCCGATCTCGCGTACCGGGTCGAGAAGGGCGAGGTCGACGCGGTCGTCACGCTCACGTCGCTGGCCGACCGGCTGTCGCAGGTGCCGGCATCCCTCATTCGGATCGGCATCGGCGGCGACGGTGACGCGCTGGCGCAGGGGTGGGTCGGGTGGGATGAATCGCACTCCGCCGCGGAGGACTTCGAGCCCGACGGTCCGACGCCCGCCGACGACATCGGGCTGCTCTACTTCACGTCGGGCACGACCAGCCGCCCCAAGCTGGTGGCGCACACACAGGTGTCGTATCCGGTCGGGCACCTCTCGACGATGTGGTGGCTGGGCGTGCGGCCGGGGGATGTGCACCTGAACATCTCGTCGCCGGGATGGGCGAAGCACGCATGGAGCAGTTTCTATTCGCCGTTCCTCGCGCAGGCGACGGTGTTCGTGTTCAACTACGACCGGTTCGATGCCGGGGTGCTCATGCAGGTGATGGACGCGCACCGCGTCTCGACCCTGTGCGCGCCGCCGACGGTGTGGCGCATGCTGATCCAGGCCGATCTCGGGCAGCTACGGCATCCGCCGCGGGAGCTCGTGGGCGCGGGCGAGCCGCTGAACCCCGAGGTCATCCACCGGGTGCGCACCGCGTGGGGTTCGACCATCCGTGACGGATACGGTCAGACCGAGATGACCTGCTGCGTCGGCAATTCGCCGGGGCAGGTCGTCAAGGACGGCTCGATGGGGCGGCCCACGCCCGGCTACCCGGTGGTGCTCGTGGACCCGGTGACGGGGGAGCGCACCGAAAGCGAAGGCGAGGTGTGCCTGGATCTGTCGCAGGATGTGCTGGGGCTCATGTCCGGGTACTACGAGGATGCCGCAGCCACGGCCGCGTCGCGCGAGGGCGGGTATCACCACACCGGCGACATCGCTTCGCGGGACGCCCAGGGCTACTTGACCTATGTGGGGCGTGCCGACGACGTGTTCAAGGCGTCGGACTACAAGGTGTCGCCGTTCGAACTCGAGTCGATCCTGCTCGAGCACGATCTGGTGATCGAGGCGGCGATCGTGCCGAGCCCCGACGAACTGCGGCTCGCGGTGCCGAAGGCCTACATCTGCCTGACGCCGGCGGCGGCCGCTGATCCGGATGCCGCAGCCCGAGCGATCTTCTCGCATGCGCGGGAGCGACTGTCGGCGCATCTGCGGATTCGCATCATCGAGTTCGTGGACGATCTGCCCAAGACCATCTCGGGCAAGATCCGCCGTGTCGACCTGCGTGCGCGCGAAGCGGACCGGGTCGCGTCGGGTGACGCGACAGGTCAGCATCTCGATCGCGACTATCGCTGAACGCCCGCACACGGCAGCCGGTGCACGGCAGCCGGTGCACGGCAGCGCGCCAGACATGCAAGGCTGGGCACATGCTTCAGCACTCTCTCGCCCGCACCGGGCGCTCGGTATCGGCCATCGGACTCGGCACATGGCAGCTCGGCGCTGATTGGGGCGCCGTCAGCGAGGATGACGCACTGGCCGTGCTCGCGGCATCCGCCGACCAGGGCGTGACGCTGTTCGACACCGCCGACGTCTACGGCGACGGCCGGTCGGAGTCACTGATCGGCCGGTTCTTGGCCGAGCGCGCAGGACACGACATCACCGTGGCGACCAAGATGGGGCGGCGCGTGGATCAGGTCGCCGAGAACTACACGGCGGACAACTTCCGCGCGTGGACCGATCGCAGCCGACGCAATCTGCAGGTCGACACTCTCGACCTGGTGCAGCTGCACTGCCCGCCGTCTGCGGTGATCGAGGACGATGCGACCTTCGACGCGCTCGACGCGCTGGTCGAGGACGGAGCCATCGCCGCCTACGGCGTCTCGGTGGAGACGTGCGCGCAGGCGCTCGAGGCGATCGCGCGCCCGAATGTGACGAACGTGCAGATCATCTTCAACCCGTTCCGGCTCAAGCCGCTGGACGAGGTGCTGCCGGCGGCATGGGCGGCCGGGGTCGCGGTCTTCGCACGCGTGCCGCTGGCGTCGGGGCTGCTCAGCGGCCGCTACACGGCGCAGACGACCTTCGCGCCGGATGATCATCGCACCTTCAACCGGCACGGCGAGGCGTTCGACCAGGGCGAGACGTTCTCGGGCGTGGACTTCGAGACCGGCATCGCTGCCGCGCGTGAGCTGGCGGCGGTGCTGCCCGAGGGTGTGTCGCTGCCGGCGGCGGCGCTGGCATGGGCCGCGTCGCGGGCAGGCGTCACGACGGTGATCCCCGGCGCTCGCAGCGTGGCGCAGGCGTCGGCGAATGCCGGCGCGGCAGCCCTGCTCGAGTCCGGATCGCCGCTGGATCTGGATGCGTTCGACACCGCCGTGCACGACGTGTACGACCGGATGCTGCGAGCCGAGATCCATCCGCGCTGGTGAGCGACAGCGCTCTGCCCAACGGCAAGGCTCGTCGTGGGGCCGGGCTGGTGCTGCTCGTCACGGCGATCGCGGCGGGCCTCGGCATCCACTACGGGACGCCCGGAGGCACGTTCTCTGACATCGCGGGCGACGTGCTGTACGCCGTCGCGGCGTATGCCGTGGTGACGGTGCTGGCGCCGCGCGGGAAGGTGCTGCTGGTCGCCGCCGGCGCCGGCGCGTGGTGCGTGGCGATCGAGCTGTTTCAGCTGACGGGGATTCCGCTGCGGCTGGGTGCGGCGTTCGCGCCGTTCATGCTCGTGCTGGGGACCGTGTTCGATCCGCGCGACATCGTCGTCTACGCGGTCACGGTGGCCGTGGTGGCGGTGCTGGATGCCGCGGCCCACGCGCTCGCTTCGCGTCGCCGCGTGCGGGATTGACCGCCGGGCCGTCGGCTCTCGCTCCACGCTCACGCGCACGCTCACGCTCACGCGGCGTACTCGAATCGTGCGCGTCCGCCGAGGCGGGGTGTGCGGGTGGGATCGACGGTGCCCGGTGGGATGAACCAGACTCTGGCCTTCGTGCCGTGGCCGTCGATGCGTATCTCCCAGCCGTTGTCGTGGATGCGGTGGTGGCAGGACTCGCACAGCAGCACGCCTTCGTCGACGTTCGTGTTGCCGTGGTCTCGCACCCACCAGTTCAGGTGGTGTGCCTTGGTCATGCCCGGTGGCAGGTTGCACATTGCGCACCCGCCGTCGCGTTCGACGAGGAACAGCTTCTGCGCGGGCGTGAACAGGCGCTTCATGCGCCCCCAGTCGAGGATTTCGCTGTCGCCGTTGAGGACGGCGGGGATGACGTTCGCCGACGCCGCGACGTGCCGGGCAGCGGCCGCCGATGCGGGGGTGTCGATTCCGTCGATCTGTGCGAGTCCGGTGCCGTCGCGCAGGGTGTCGAGGTCCATGCGCACCACGACGGTCGCGCCGTTCAGAGGCTGGTCGTCGTCGCAGCCCAGTGCGTGCTCGGCGAGGTGGATGAGCGCTTCGGCCTGCAGACGCTGCACGGTGCCGGCGCCTGCGGGCGGCTCGTCATCGCCCTCGGTGACATCGGTGCGCGAGTTGCGGAACAGAAACGACACGAACGCCTCGATCGCCGCCTTCAGCGGCGCGCCGTGGGCGACCTCGATCTTGCCGTCGAGCAGCAGGAACCCGTCGCGTTCGAACATGCGCAGGTATTCCTCGTTGCGGCGGTTGCGTTCGGCCGGCTCGACGCCGTCGGGGTCGAGATAGGCCTCGGCCTGTGAGACGAGTTTGCGCAGCTGGTCAAGAGACAGACCCGGGGCCGCGGTGGCCAGCAGCTGTTCGGCGGCGTCGCGGTCCTCGGCTGAGGAGCGCACGGCCACTCTTTCGAGCATCCCGACGATCAGGGCCGCCGCACCCTGGGCGAGTGTGCCCGCGTGCATGCCCGCCGCGACGTGTGGGTGCCGGGGCGGCAACGGCTCACCGGTGAGGCTGGTGCGGGTCTGGATGGCCTTGCCGACCGAGATCAGCCGGCGCGCGTCGCCGGCACTGACGCCGGTCGTGGCCCCGAGCAGGGCGGCAGCATTGCGGTACCCCTGCTGTTTCGCAAGCGAGTCGGCGCCCAGCTCAGGCCGAGACTCATGCGCGATTTCGGCGGCGACCTGGGCACGGACGGTATCGAGCCGTCGACCGAGCGCGCCCAACGCGTCGGTCACCTGGACCAGCTGCGCCCGGCTCAGAGCGGAAGGGTCTTCGGCCACCGCGGAGAGCGCACCGCCGGTCCACGCAGAGCGCAGCGCGGTGACCGCCTCGTCGAGTCCCCTCAGTACGTCTTCCATGCGTCAATAGTACAAAGCTACGAAAGATGAGGCAAGCAAATGTTCGAGACTGTCGAAATCTGTGGATGATGAGTTCCGCGTCACGGCTGGGGAGGAGGCGGTGTCGTTCGAACACCCCACTCTCAGGCGTACACGGCCCGCTCGAACGCCTGCACTCCCTGCTCGGCGACCGGATCGAAGAACGGCAGCAGCTGTGAGGCCCAGATCGCCGCGACGCCCGTGGTCCGATCGATCCAATAGAACACGTTCGCCAGGCCGGCCCACGTGAGCGAGCCCGCGCGGCGTCCGCCGGCGACGTCGTCCTCGTTGCGCAGGAACGAATAGGCCCACGACTTGCGCGCTCCCGGAAAGAAGTCCGCCTCGCGGGTCAGCGCGGGAATCGCCGACGGCAGCGGTGTGACCACCACGCCCGGCGCTGCCTGCACCGCCCACTCGACCGTCTCAGGCTGCAGCACGCGGCCGTGCGCGCCCATCCCGTCGCCCAGCCACACCCGCAGCAGGGCCAGCAGGTCGGGCACGGTCGAGAACAGACCCTGCCCGCCCATGTCGAGTTCGGGCACGTCCGGCGGCGTCACCTTCGTCGGCACGATCTCGCCGTCGCGCTGGCGCCGGTACACGGTCGCCAGCCGGGGGCGCATCGCGGCCGACACGTCGAACGACGTCGATGTCATGCCGCACGGGCCATAGATCCGCTCGGCGAAGACATCCTCGAGGCGCGTGCCGCGCACGGCGGCGATGATGAGCCCCATCCAGTCCATCGAGGTGCCGTAGGTCCACCGTTGACCGGGGTCGTGCAGCAGGGGAGTGTTGATCGAGTCCCACAGGGGCGTTGATGAGGGATGCCGCATCCGCTCGCGAGCCAGGATCGCATAGCGCTTGTCGAACATGTCGTACGCCAGACCCGAGGTGTGCAGCAGCAGCATGCGCGGCGTGATGTCGCGCTTCGGCGGCCGCGTGCGCACGCGACCCTCGTCGTCGAGCGTCTCGAGCACCTGCAGCGCCGCGATCTCAGGAACGTACTGCCGCGCCGGCGCGTCGAGATCGATGAGGCCCTCCTCGACGCACTGCAGGGCCGCCGTGGCGGTGAATGCCTTCGTCATCGAATAGATCGCCAGCACGGTGTCGGTGCCGGCCGGCGCTGCCCCGTCCGCGGTCTGCCAGGTCGTGGCATCCCGCCCCGTCACGCCGGCGACCACCAGCGGAGCTCCGGCCGAGACAGCGGTGTGGACGGCGTCGTCGAGGTGTTCTGCACGCATGCCTTCACCCTGCCACGCCGGTGTCGCGATCGGATGAATTGCATGCAGAGTGGGGTGGGATGACGCGCACCCGCGCCAGGCTGTGCCAGACTTCCGACCGATCGGATTCACGGGAGGCGTGCGCATGGCTCAGTTCGAGGATGCTGTCGACCGCCTGCGACGGGGGATCCTCGACGGTCGGTATCCACCGGGGGCCAAGCTGTCGGCGGCCAGCGTGGCCGAGGCACTCGGCATGTCGCGCACCCCGGTGCGCGAGGCGTTCCGCATCCTCTCGAAGGAGGGGCTGGTCGAGTTCTCGTCGAACCGTGGCGCGCGGGTGGCGATCCTCGACTCCAGCGAACTGGAGTCGATCTTCGAGACTCGCGTGGCGCTGGAGGGCACAGCGTGCCGGATCGCGGCCGACCACGTCACTCTGGCCGATCTGGCCGAACTGCAGGCGCTGGCCGAAGAGATCCTGCAGCTGACCACCGCCGACGGGGCGGGCAACATCGCGCTCATCGAGCAGGTCAACACCCGCTTCCATGCGCGCATCGCCGAGATCGCGGGCAGCGGCGCGCTGTCTGCGGCCATGTCGGGGACCGTGCACGCGGCGATCCTCACGCGCACGCGCCAGGCCTATGAGCCGGAGGCCCGACTGCGCAGCGCGCACCATCACATCGAGATCGTCGCCGCGCTGCGCGCCGGAGACGGCCAGTGGGCACAGGCCGTGATGACCAGTCACCTGCTGGCGGCGCGATTCGCGCTGCTGGGCGCCCGACGGGTGCCGACTGACAGCGCGGACTGACAGCGCCGACTGACAGCGCGGACACCGCGGACTGACAGCACGGGCTCAGGGGAATCCGCCGGCACGTCCCAGCAGCGCTTCGGGACGCACGCCGAGCTGCTGCGTGATGAACTGGGTCGCTTCGATCACGCGATCACGATCGACGGTGGGGTTCCAGCCGCTGCGCTCGGCGAGATAGAGCAGGTCTTCGGTGGCGATGTTGCCGGTCGCGGCGGGCGCGAACGGGCATCCGCCGATGCCGCCGGTCGAGGCATCCAGCGTCTGCACCCCGGCTTCGATGCCGGCGACGGCATTCGCGTAGCCGGTGTTGCGTGTGTTGTGCAGGTGCAGTCGCAGCGGCAGATCGGTCTCGCTCTGCACGCGCGCCACGCGGGCGCGCACGTCGCCGGGGACGCCCACGCCGATGGTGTCGGCCAGCGAGAGCTCGGCGATCGGCAGTGCGGCGATCTCGGCGGCGATCATGCCGATGCGGTCGACGGGCACTTCGCCCTCGAACGGACAGCCGAACGCCGCGCCGATGGTGACAGTGGTGGGGATGCCGGCGGCGCCCAGCGCATCGATCATGGCCGGCAACCGGTCGAGCGACTCGCGCACCGTGGTGCCCTGGTTGCGCCGTGAGAACTCGTCGGTGGCGACGATCACGATGTTGGCCTCGTCGATGCTGCTGGCGATCGCGCGCTCGATGCCCTTGGGATTCATGACGAGCCCGCTGTAGCGCACGCCGTCGGGGCGGGGAACGGCGGCCATGACCTCTTCGGCGTACGCCATCTGCGGCACCCGGTCGGGGCGGGCGAAGCTGACCGCCTCGACGCGGTCGATGCCCGAGGCGAGGATCAGCTCGATGTAGCGCACGCGGGTCGCGGCATCCAGTGCGCGGTCTTCGTTCTGCAGTCCGTCTCGGGGTCCCACCTCGACGATCTTCATGAGCCGTCCACCCTTCTCGTCGCCGCTTGCACTGCCATTCTCGCGCATCTGGATGCAGTTTGCCACTGAAAGCTCGACATTTGGCGTCTTACGGGCTAGAACTGTATGCAATCGGTTCGATGACGAACGGAAGTGTGAATTCATGGCGCAGGACCCCGACAACGCCCCAGCCGCACAGAACGACCCAGGTGCACAGAACGACCCACGTGCCGACATCGGCGACGAGCGTGCGGGCATGCCGCTGGCCGATGTGCGGGTGATCGAAATGGGTCAGTTGCTCGCCGGACCGTTCTGCGGCCAGCTTCTGGGCGATTTCGGCGCCGACGTCATCAAGATCGAGCAGCCCGATGTGGGCGATCCGTTGCGCGACTGGGGACAGGCCAAGGCAGCGGGCAACTCGCTGTGGTGGCCCGTGGTCGGCCGCAACAAGCGCACGATCACGCTGAACCTGCGCAGCCAAGACGGTCAGCGGCTCGTGCGAGAACTGGTGGCGCACGCCGATGTGCTGCTGGAGAACTTCCGCCCCGGAACGCTCGAGCGGTGGGGCCTCGGCCCCGAAGAGCTGTGGAAGATCAACCCGCGCCTGGTCGTCACGCGCGTCAGCGGGTACGGGCAGACCGGTCCGTATTCGTCGCGGGCGGGCTTCGGGTCGATCGGCGAGGCGATGGGCGGTCTGCGCTACGTGACCGGTGATCCCTCCACGCCCCCCTCTCGCGCGGGGATCTCGATCGGCGATGAGCTGGCGGCGGTGTTCGCCTGCATCGGCACCCTGGTCGCGCTGCACCATCGCGATCGCACCGGAGTCGGGCAGGTGGTGGACTCGGCCATCTACGAAGCGGTGCTGGGCATGATGGAGTCGCTGGTCACCGAATGGGATGTCGCGGGCTATGTGCGAGAGCGCACCGGGGCGACTCTGCCGGGCGTGGCCCCGAGCAACGTGTATCCGACGCGGTCGGGGGCGATGGTGCTGATCGCGGCGAACCAGGACTCGGTCTTCGGACGGCTGGCGCAGCTGATCGGCCAGCCCGAGCTCGCGGAGGATCCGCGGTTCTGCGATCACAACGCGCGGGGCGCACGCATGGAAGAGCTCGACGGCATCATCGCCACGTGGACCGCGCAGCACGAGACCGGTGAGCTGCTCGAATCGCTGCACGACGCCGGCATTCCCGCGGGGCTCATCTACACCGCCAAAGACATGCTGGCCGACCCGCATTTCGCCGCTCGTGAGGCGATCATCTCGATCGACTCGCCCACGCTCGGCCGCGACCTGTCGATGCAGAGCGTGTTTCCGCGCCTGTCGGCCACACCCGGGCGGGTGCGGCACGTGGGCCGGGAACGCGGCGAAGACAACGAGCACGTGTATGCCGGCCTGCTGAAGCTGACGGCGGCCGAGATCGCCCGACTGAAAGCCGAAGGAACGATATGAACGCCAGTGGATTGACCGAATGGAAGGAAGTCGCATGACCTATCAGGTCGGAGTGGACGTCGGCGGGACCTTCACCGACGTGCTGCTCATCAACGTCGAGACGGGCGCAACGTGGCGTTCGAAGGTCCCCTCCACGCCCGAGGACCAATCGATCGGGGTGCTGCGCGGCATCGAGAAGGCCTGCGCCGAGGCGGAGGTCGATCTGTCGGCGGTGTCGCACGTGCGGCACGGCACGACGGTGGCCACCAACGCCGTGCTCGAAGGCAAGGGCGCCAAAGTCGGGCTGATCACAACGCAGGGCTTTCGCCAGGTGCTGCAGATCGCCCGCTCGTTCGTGCCGGGCGGTCTTGCCGGCTGGATCATCTGGCCCAAGCCCGAGCCGCTGGCAGCTCTCGAGAACACGATCGAGGTGCGCGAGCGCGTCGACACCGACGGCGGCGTGGTCATCGAGCTCGACGAGGACGATGCGCGCGCCCAGATCGCGAAGCTGCGCGGGCGCGGCGTGCACACGGTGTGCGTGAGCCTCATCAACTCGTTCGCCAACGACGCGCACGAGCGCCGCCTCGCCGAGATTCTGCACGAAGAGCTGCCCGATGTGCCGGTGTCGATCTCGTCGCGCGTGCTGCCCGAGATGCGCGAATACGAGCGCACGCTGACGACCGTGGCCAACGGGTACGTGCGCGTGCAGGTGGGGGAGTACATCCGCAACCTCGAGGCGAAGATCGCCGCGGGCGGCGTGGATGCCGAACTCGCGCTGCTGCGCTCCGACGGGGGCCTCGCCGCCCCCGGTGCGGCAGGTGAACGCCCCGTCGCGCTGCTGATGTCGGGCCCGGCCGGCGGTGTGACCGGCGCGACCTGGGCCGCGCGGGCTGCGGGGGTGGGCGACTTCCTCACATTCGACATGGGGGGAACCTCGACCGACGTGGCACTCGTCCAGAACAGCAAGCCGCAGATCGCCAAAGACACCAAGGTGGGTGACCTCAGCATCCGGGTCAGCTCGATCGATGTGCGCACGGTCGGCGCCGGCGGCGGGTCGATCGCGCACGTGCCCGAACTGACCCGCGCGCTGCGCGTCGGACCCCAGTCGGCCGGTGCGGTCCCTGGACCGGCCGCCTATGCGATGGGCGGCACCGAGGCGACGGTGACCGACGCCAACGTCGTGCTCGGCTATCTGCCCGATGAGCTGGCCGGCGGCGAGATCCATATGGACGTGGATGCCGCGCGCACGGCTGTCGGCTCGCTGCAAGAGGCGACCGGCCTTCCCACCGTCGAGGCGGCCGCCTCAGGCATCATCGACATCGTCAACGAGAACATCCTCGGCGCGATCCGGCTCGTCTCGGTGCAGAAGGGCTACGACCCGCGCGACTTCGCCCTGGTCGCGTTCGGAGGCGCAGGTCCGCTGCACGGCAACGCGATCGGCCGGCTGCTCGGATCATGGCCGGTCATCATTCCGCCTTCGCCGGGCGTGCTCAACGCGTACGGCGACATCATGACCAGTCACCGCGAGGAGGCGGCGCGCACGATCCTGCGCGAAGTGACGGGAATGACCTCCGCAGAGCTGGCCGACGAACTCGACCAGCTCGCCGCGACCACCCGAGAGCGGCTCGGACGCGACGGGGTCGACACGTCCGACCTCACCTACACGTACCGCGCCGACGTGCGCTATCACGGCCAGGGTTTCGAGCTGACCGTCGACATCGATCGCGGTGCGCTGGACGGCGCCGACGGGCTGTCGGTGGTCGCCGACGCGTTCGACGCCGAGCACGAGCGGCTCTTCTCGTTCCTGCTCGACTCGGGCCACGAGATCGTCTCGCTCACGGTCGTGGCGGCCAGCCCTGTCTCCGAGGTGCCTCTGATCGAGCGTGAGCCGGGGACATCCGACCCGTCAAAGGCACGGATCCGCACCACGCGCATCTGGGTGGACGATGCCTACCACGACGCCGACCTGTACGACCGCGAGCTGCTGCGTGCGGGGGATGTGGTGACAGGGCCTGCGATCGTCGTCGAGATGGACTCGACCGCGCTCATCCTGCCCGGCCACGCCGCCACGGTGCACTCCAGCGGCGCCCTGCTCATCGAACCCGTCAAGGAGTAAGGATCATGGCAACAATCACCGAGACGAACACGGCGCCGCTGGAGAAGGTCGACGTCGACGTCGTCACGCTCGACCTCATCGAGAACGGCCTGCGCAACGCCCGGTACGAGATGGACGAAGTGCTCTTCCGCACGGCGCTGTCTCCCGGCATCCGAGAACAGCACGACGAGTTCCCGCTGATCGCCGACGCGCAAGGACGCATGGTCGTCGGCCAGTTCGGGCTGTCGGTGCCCGACTTCCTCGAGAACTTCTCGGGCGCCATCGAAGAAGGCGATGTGCTGCTGACCAGCGACCCGTACAGCTGCGGGGCCGCCATCAGCCATGCCAACGACTGGCTGGTGGTCACCCCGATCTTCTTCGAGGGACGCCTGGTGGGCTGGGCGGCGATGTTCGGCCACATGTCGGATGTCGGGGGCAAGTCGCCCTCGAGCATGCCCACCGATGCGCGCACGATCTATGAAGAGGGCATCGTCATCCCGCCGTTCAAGCTCTACAAGGCGGGCAGGATCGACACCGACGCGGTCAACATCATCATGAACCAGGTGCGCCAGCCGCAGTGGAACCGCGCTGACCTGAACGGCCTGGTCGCCGCGACCCGCATCGCCTCGCGCCGCGTGCAGGAGATGTGCCGGCGGTTCGGCACGGCGACCTATGCGGCCGGTCTCGACGCGCTGCTGGATCGCAACTACCGGGCCATGAAGACGCTGCTGTCGGTGCTGTTCGAAGACGGTGAGACGGTGTCGTTCACCGACTACATCGACGACGACGGCGTCGGCTACGGGCCGTTCAAGCTCACCGTCACGCTGACCCGCACGGGAGACAAAGTCCTGCTGGACTTCAGCGACTCGTCACCGCAGGCGCCCGGGCCGATCAACTACTACATCAACGAGAACCTCGCGCGGATGTTCTTCGGCATCTATGTGATCACGGTCGCCGATCCGCAGATCCTCTGGAACGACGGCTATTACCCGCTGATCGACGTGGTGATTCCCGACAAGTCGTTCTGGAAGCCGCAGTTCCCCGCGGCGCTGAACGCCCGCAACCACGGCATCGGCAGGCTGTTCGACCTGTTCGGGGGACTGCTGGGCCAGAAGACGCCCGATCTGCTGAACGCGGCCGGGTTCTCGTCATCGCCGCACTTCATGTACTCGGGCAAGTACCGCAGCGGTGAGAAGAAGGGGCAGTCGTTCCAGCTGTACTCGATCGGGTTCGGCGGCATTCCCGGCCGACCCATCGGCGACGGGCCCGACGGATACTCGCTGTGGCCGTCGTTCATGAACATTCCGTGCGAGTACCTCGAGAGCTACTACCCGATGCGCATCGTGAAGTGGGAGACGATCGCCGACACGGGCGGCGTCGGCCTGCACCGCGGCGGCAACGGCGTGGAGGTCGTCTACCACTTTCTCGAGGACGGCGTCATCACGATCCACGACGATCGCTGGCTCACCTACCCCTGGGGCGTGAACGGCGGCGCGCCGGGCGCTCGCGGGCGCAAGTGGATCGAGCGCATCGACGGCAGCCACGAGATCCTGCCCAGCAAGCTGCATGACCTGCCGGTGCAAGCCGGCGAGGCGCTGCACTTCATCACCTGGGGCGGCGGCGGGTGGGGCGATCCGCTCGAACGCGACCCGGCACTGGTGTCGCTCGAAGTGCAGCGTGGACTGGTCAGCCGGGAGGGTGCGGCGCTGTACGGCGTCGTGCTCACCGGCGACGACCTCGTCGACGTCGAGGCCACCGAGAGCCTGCGTGCCGAGATGCGTGCCACGCGCCCGCCGCTGCAGGTGTTCGACCGCGGGGGAGAGATCGACGACATCCTCGCCCGCGCGCTCGAAGAGACAGGACTGGAAGCGCCCACCCCGCCGCCGGTCGTATTGTGAGGTGCTGTGGCTGACGAGGTGAATGACCAGCACGCCGCCCGCGCGGGCGTGCTGACCGACGCGGACGCCGGGTTCGAGACCCGACTCGAACCCGGCTCCGCTCCGGCGCTGCTGGTCGTGGACATGATGCGCGCGTACTTCGAGCCGGGCGCTCAGCTGTACATGGGCGACGCGTCGAGCCTCGAGGCGGCAGCCGAGCTGTTGTCGGCGGCGCGGGGCGCCGGCATCCCGATCATCCACACGCGGGTCTCGTATGCGCCCGGCGGCGCCGACGGCGGCCGCTTCTTCGAGAAGGTGGGAGCGCTGCGTCACCTCGTCGGCGACACGCCGCTCGGGCAGATCATGCCGCAGGTCGCGCCGGCCGGCGACGAGCCGGTGCTGGTCAAGCAGTACGCCAGTGCGTTCTTCGGCACCGTGCTCGACACGATGCTGCGCACGCTGGGTGTCGACACGCTGCTGATCGCCGGGGTGTCCACCAGCGGCTGCATCCGTGCGACGGCGGTGGATGCGGTGCAGTACGGGTTCATCCCGATCGTCGTGCGGCAGGCGGTCGGCGACCGCGATCCGCGCACGCACGAACAGAACCTGTACGACATTCAGGCGAAGTACGGCGAGGTGTACGCACTGCAGGATGCCGTGGCCTACCTCGGTCGTCTGCGCTGATCGCTCACGCCGAGCCGGGTCGGAGGCCCCCCACGACGATGTCGAGCACGCGCTCGCGCTGGCGCGCGTCAGCCCCCGACGAGAGCGCGCCGAGCACCGCGCCCAGCAGCGCCGTGGTCGCGTCATCGGGGTCGATGTCGCCGCGCAGCGTGCCCGCGGCCGCGCCATGCGACAAGAAGTCGCCGACGACCGTGCGGATGCGCTCGCGGGTCTCGCCGGCACCGATCGATCCGGTGGCCACCGCCTGCTGGAACGCCTCGGCCATGCCGTGTTTGGTGGCCACGAAGACGGCGTAGTGGTCCATCCAGTGGCGCAGCGCGACGTCGGCGGGCTCTGCGGCCAGCAGCGTGTCGGCCAGAGTCACCAGGTCGTCGAGTTCGGAGTGGTAGATCGCCTCGACCAGCGCCTGCCGATTCGGAAAGTTGCGGTACAGCGTCGCCACGCCCACACCGGCTCTGCGCGCCAAGGCGTCGAACGAGACCGATCCGTCGCCGGAGGCGAAGGCGCCGCGGGCCGCCGTCAGGATCTTGTCGCGATTGCGCGCCGCATCGGCGCGAGGGCGAGATGACAAAGTGGAGGACACTCCGTTTCGTGGTAGTCTCCCTGTTGAAGCGGATGCCTCTCCGTTTCGCATCCAGTATCGCAGAGGAGGCCCCTCATGGCCAACGAATCCACATCCCTCGACCGGCTACCGATCACGACGGCGCCGCCATCGGGCACCGTGGCCCTCGTCACCGGTGCGAACAGCGGCATCGGGCTGGCCGTCGCCACCGGCCTGCACAGGCTCGGCGTCTCGGTCTGGGTCGCGGCGCGTTCTCGTGAGAAGGGTGCGGCGGCTGCGGCATCCATCGGCGAAGACGTCAGAGCTGTGCAGCTCGACGTGACCGATCCCGACTCGATCGATCGCGCAGTGCGCGAAGTCGGCGAGCTCGACATCCTGATCAACAACGCCGGCATCAATCCCGGGGGCGAAGACATCGCGCACACCGATGCTGCGCAGTTCCGCCGTGCGTACGAGACGAACGTGTTCGGCGTCGTGTCGGTCACCGAGGCGTTTCTGCCGACGCTGCAGCGGTCGGCGCGTCCGCGCATCGTGAACGTGTCGAGCGGCACCGGCTCGCTGGCCTGGAACAGCGGCCCGAACCCGCAATTCGACTGGCAGGCGGTGCGCGGCAGCGGCATCGCCTACCGCTCGTCGAAGGCCGCAGTCAACGCAGTGACCCTGCTGACCGCGCAGGCGCTCGGCGAGCGCTTCAAGGTCAATGCGCTGGCTCCCGGCCTGCGCGCGACGAACCTGCTGCCGAACATTCCCGCCTCGGCAGGGGACCCTGCCGAGGCCGCAGAGGGCGTCATCCGCCTGGCGCTGCTGCCCGACGACGGCCCGTCCGGCGCCCTGTGGTCGTGGGACGGCACGCGCGCGCCCTGGTGAAAGGGCTCGTTGGGTGCATGCTCCGCCCATCGCGTGCCCGGCGACCGTGTTCGCTGGCAGCGGCTGAGAGGGCTGGGGGCGTGGGATTCAGTCGGGCGGCTGCAGGCGGATGCGAGCACGGATCTCGGCTTGCACATGCGGGACGAGGAATGGCGTCGATTTCCCGCCATCGGGCTGGCCCCAGAGGACGGTGACGACGGCGCCGTCCTGTGCGGCGTCCTCGTCGACCATCGCCAGCGACTGGAACGCCCGCGCGTTCGCCGTGTAGCCGGCCCACGTGGACATCCCGACGAGGCGATCACCGGCGAGGACCTTGTCGAAGATGAGCGTGCCGTACTCGGAATTCGGCAGGTCCAGAATCCGCGGCCGCACGCCGTCGCCGAACAAGCTCCGCTCGAACACGTCCATCACATCGCTGCTGTCCCACACGAGCCACACCTTCCGTCGATGCGGCTGGTCCGCCAGGCGCTCCAGCGCGTCGCGACCGATGAAGTCGTGGTCGAACCGGATGATGTTCCCGTAGCCGAGGTCCCACGGCGTCGCGTAGTAGTCCTCGATGTCGTCCGAGTCGAAGCTGCCTTGAAGCGACGCGTGCCCCTCCAGCCCTCGCGGGTTCAGCCATTCGCGATATGGCTTCAGGTCCTCACCGGTATAGATCGCGGGGACGACGAGCGGGATCCAGCCGGATTCGCGGGCGGTCGTGAGATAGGCGCGCGAGCCGCCGCGGCGCATGCCGAACTCCTCACCTGCGGCGACGATCGCCTCAAGCACCGTCGGGCCGTCGTCGATCGGACCCATCAGCTCCAGACCGGTGTTCTCCAGGCCTGGCGCACCCGCCATCGTGTGGTTCAGAACGCGCACGTGCTTGCCCGCGATCGTGAGCTCTCCCATGTGGAAGAAGCCGATCTGCGGCATCGCCGCTCCCTGCGCCTTCGCCAGGATCTCGCCCGAACGCGGCCCGTTCAGCTCGTAGCGGTACATCTGCCGACGACCCGGATTGAACGCGGTCGGCGGATCCTTCACCACCTTCACGTCATAGTCGCCGGCCTCGGCCTGGTAGGCCACCCAGTTGAACGCGAGCGGGCCACCGACCAAGCTGTATCGGTCGTCGTCGAGTCCGAACAGGATTCCATCGCCGATGAACCGGCCGCCGGGGCTGCACGCGATGAACTGCTTGGCCCGGTCCTTGCCGAACGTGGCCATGCTGTTCACACCGAGGTCTGAGAACAGCTTCTTGGTGTCCGGGCCTTCGACCCGGAGGTCGGCCATGTGATGCGACTGGTCGAACAGGACGGATGTCGTCTTCCAGGCGCGCTGCTCGTCGTCCCAGGAAGAGTACTCCGGCGGGTACAGGAAAGGGAACTTCAGTGACGGCGCACTGCGAAGCATCCTGACAGGGCTGCCAAACCGCTGAATCCGGTCTTCGAGACTCTCATCGGGCACGAGAACACACCTCTTCCTTGAAGCTGCTGCCCCTGGGTCAGCCGTCGGGATGTGTTCGTGCGTGGCTCAGCGGCCGGTCTCAGGGTATACCCGCACGGAACCGCCGCCGGCGATCAGTCCTCTTGGATATACACGAGCCCGTTTCCGAACGGGTCGTCGAAGAAGAACATCGGGGAGCCGCCACCAATCGAGATCGGCTCCTCGTTGTGGAGGGTGCTGCCCGCCTCTTTGACCCTGCGGAACGCATCCGCTGCGTCAGGAGTGCCCAATCGCAGCGCGACCGGGAGCTGCACGCGCGTCGTCGTCACTCTCCACAGCATGCCACGGGTCTGTGGGCTTGAACAGGCGCCGTCTAACGTGGTGGGCAGGGGTCTCGACGAGGGGTCCAGCCGACGAAGGGATGGCACATGGGCATCCGCACCGCATTCCTGACTGTGCTCAAGCACACGCTCAATCCGCTGACGCTGCGTGCCGCGCGCGCCGGCCGTGGTCCGTTCTCGCTGGTGCGTCACGTCGGACGCACGTCGGGGAAGACCTTCGAAACCCCCGTCATTCTGGCCCGGCGCCCCGACGGCTTCGTCGCCGAGCTCACCTATGGGCCGCAGGTCAACTGGTATCGCAACATCGTCGCGGCCGGGCATTGCGACGTCGTGTACAAGGGCGTCGAGAATCACATCGACCGCATCGAGCCGTGCAGCACCGAAGAGGGGCTGAAGGCGTTCGGCAACGCCCGCGCGGTCGTGCTCAGGATCTTGCGCCGCCACGACTTCCGATTCCTGCACGAGGCGTCGGGGGCCCAGTCATGAAGGCCATGATCGCCCGCCTCACGGCGTGGGCGCTGAGCAAGAAGCCCGTGCGCGCGTTCTTGCACTACAGCGAGCACCGCGGGCCGCAGCTGGCCGACAGCATCACGTACCGTGCGCTGTTCAGCGTGTTCGCCGCGGTGCTGCTGGGGTTCACCGTGGCAGCTGCCTGGCTGGCCGGCAACGACGAGGCGCGAGCCGCCCTGATCCAGGGGGTGGATGCCGCGATCCCGGGCCTCATCGGTGACGGCGGAGTCATCGACCCGGCCCAGCTGCAGGCGCCGGCCGCCCTGACGCTGGCGGGCGTCATCTCGCTCGTGGGCCTGGTGGGTGCGGCGATCGGCGCGATCTCATCGACGCGTTCCGCGCTGCGCGTGCTCGCCGACCGCGGAGCAGACGACGTGTTCTGGCTGTGGGTGCTGCTGCGCAACCTGGGCCTTGCCGTCGCGATCGCCGTCGGCCTCGCGATCTCCTCGGCCGCGACGTTCTTCGGCACCGAGCTGATCGGCCTGGTCAGCGGATGGGCGGGCAGCGCGCTCGCCGGCGTCGCGGTGACCGTGCTGTCGATCGTGGTGGTCTTCGCGCTGGATGCCGCCCTCATCGCGCTGCTGTTCGTCGCCCTGTCGGGGATGAAAGCGCCCGCCCGCACGATCATCCCTGGCGCGCTCATCGGAGCCGTCGGCCTGATCGTGCTGCAAGAGCTGTCGACCCTGTTCGTGCGAGGAGCGGGCAGCAACCCGCTGCTGGCGTCGTTCGCGTCGCTGATCGCCCTGCTGCTGTGGTTCAACCTGTCGGCTCAGGTCATGCTCATCGCCTGTTCGTACATCGTGGTCGGGGTGCAGGAGATCGACGACCGAGTCCGCGCCAAATACGGCGCATCGACGTTCGCTCAGCGGCGGGTGCAGAACGCAGAGGATGCCGTGGCCCTCGCAACCGCGGAACTCGAGCGCGCCCGCTCCGCGCTCACCGATCGTTGAGCGAGCGCGGCCAGTCGAAACGCGCTCGAGTCGATCGGGAAGCACGTAGCTCCGCTCGGTACGATCCCTGAGTGCAGATGCAGCTGAAAGCCGACGCCGCCCGAGGCGATGCGCCGACATGGCGCACGCTGCCGACGCTCGCAAAAGTTGGCACGGTGGTCATCTGGGCCGTGTTCGTCGTGTACGCCATCGTCCTGCTCAAGCTGCTGCTGTTCTCGCGGCCGGCCGGCGTCGAGCAGCGAATGAACCTGATTCCGTTCGCGACCATCTCGCATTACCTGTTCAACGATGCGGCGACGGTGCAGAGGTTCGCGCTCGGCAACGTCGTGGGCAACATCGTCGCCTTTGCTCCGCTCGGCGTCTTCTTGCCTCTGCTGCGCCGCCGCACCGGCATCTGGACGAATCTGCTCATCGTCGTCTGTGCGAGCGTCGCGGTAGAGGTCGTTCAGGGCGTCTTCGGACTCGGCTCCTCAGACATCGATGACGTCATCTTGAACACGCTCGGCGGGCTCGTCGGCATCCTGTTCTTCACTGCCCTGCGCCTGATCTTGCGCCGCTGGAGTCGCGTGATCGCGGTGGTGGCGGCACTGTCGCTGCTGGTCGTGCCGGTGTTCTTCTATCTGCTGTTCGTCATCAGATTGCAGCTGTGATCCGGTCCTCGAGGCGACTTACGCCGCTAGGACTCAGGGCTTCTCGAGGTTCCGCATAACGATTTTCAAACCAGGACTTGCAAAATCGTGAGATATCTCTCATGATACTTGCAGGGACGGAGCACGACGGCGTCTGGGGATGCCGCTCCGCCCCTCACTGGGGAGTCGACTCGCACGTCTGGGGATTTGCGGCTCGATGTTGTGCCGCGTGCGATTCGCCCGTCGGAGTTGGACTGACCTGGTGTCTTTGTCCATATCTGACAGGAGACGCAGATGCGTAACACCATCCATAACCTCATCGAGGCCAAGAAGGCCGAACGTGAGGAAAGCGGCGAGGCCGGCTTCTCGCTCATCGAGCTGATCATCGTCGTGGTGATCATCGGCATCCTGGCCGCCATCGCGATCCCGATCTTCGCGAACATCCAGAAGAATGCCAACGACGCCGCAGCGCAGTCTGCGGCTGCCAACGGTGCGACAGCTGCAGCAATCATCGCGTCGAAGAGCGGCGCAGTTACGGCTGACGTTACGGGCGCGACTTTCGCCGATCTCACGAAGGCTCCCGTCTCGGCAGTGGCGGCGACCATCACCGGCGTGGACATTTCGACGATCTGCGTTGTGGCAACGTATACCGGCGGAAACTACACCGCGTGGGGTGTCGGCCCCGGATGTACTGCGGCCCAAGCCGGCGGTCACTGATCCAACCACGCGCACCGGGGCCGGCACCATGTGTGACGGTCCCGGTGCTACTCAGAGTCGACCGGAGGGCCACAGGTGCATCGGAGATCTGATGATTCAGGCTTTGGCCTCGTCGAGATCGTCATCGCACTGTTCCTACTAGGGATCATCGCGGTGGCGATCCTGCCGGTGATGATCAACGGCATTCGGTATTCGTCCGAGCAGTCGACGGTCGCAACGGCGACGCGGCAATTGAGCGCGCTTGTTGATCAGGCCCGTGAGAACGCCACTAGCTGCGCCGGGCTTGCCGCCCTCGCCGGCGGTCGCATCTTCCCAGACGGTGCCGGCCACAATTTCACCACGACGACGGTCGCGGGCGCCTGTACTCCCGGCGACACCAGCCGCCTCACCATCACGGCGAAGCAGGGTATGACAACACTTGCTTCTGTCGACGCATTGATCTTCATTCCTGCGCCATGACTTCTTCGACCTCAGCGCACGACGACGACGGCATCACCCTCGTGGAGCTGATCGTCTACATCGTGGTGCTCGGCATCGTGATGAGCGTGATCACGATGCTCTTCATCAACACGTGGAAAGCGCAGGCGAGTGTGACGTCGCAGACGCAGGCAACCACACGCGGCCAGCTCGTGTCTTCGGAGATCGAGAGAGCCATGCGCAACGCAGTGGACTTCAAGGTGCTGGACTCCGGTGCCACGCTCGAAGTGAACACGTCGTTCACCGGTGACCGTCAGTGTCAAGGCTTTGCACTCACGGGAGCGGGCCTGAGCATGACTATCAGCTCGAACACTACCGAGCCGGCCATCGGGACGTGGCCAGTGTGGCAAGAACGGGTGGAATCGGTCAGTGGTGTTCCCCTGTTCACCGAGCTTGACACGACGGGTGTCGCGTACGCGTTCGATGCGACGAGCGACTCCGCACCGGTGCGGTTCACCGGTGACACGTATACACGCAACCAGACATTGGGAACGATGGGCGGGTGCTGGGAATGAGTCTGAACCGACTGCGCGTGATGCTGGCGCGAGAAGACGAGGGTGTCGCCCTCGTGGCCGTGCTCCTGATCATGTTCGTCGGCGCTATTGCCGCCGTCCTCATTGCTGGAACCGTCATCTTCACGATTCAGTCGAACACTCAGAACAAGGCGTCCACACAAGCGTTCATCGCTGCAGAGTCCGGTCGGGATGCTGTGCTCGCCAACGTCCTGGCAAGCACGTGCACGCTCACTGCCTCGAACCCGCTCGGCAGTGCCGCCGGCCCGTTCTACACGGCACAGGCAGACCATTGCCCGAGCAGTACCGGAACTGACACATTCACGATCACGTCGACGGGATTCGACGTGAACGGTGACTCGACGAAGATCACAGCCGTGTATGAGCGTCTCGTAACGTATGAGAACCAGCCTGGCGGTTCTCTCGCGTACATCGACGGCACGTTCACGGTGACTCACGCGTCATATGCCGGCACCGTGGTCGTGCGTCATGGAGATTACGACTGCGGGACGAGCAAGTCGACCATCGACGGCGATCTCTGGGTGCTCAATGGCCAGGCGATTCTCAGCCAGGGGTGCACGGTCACGGGGAACGTCTACGCGAAGGGCAACGTGCAGATCGGCTCGAATAGTGTGACCGTCGGCGGCGGCATCACCACAGCAGGCAGCGTGGTGGCCTCCAGCACCAACGGACTGAGTGTGGGCGTGACTCCGCTGAACCCTCGAGTTACCGGTGACACCGACATTCGTGCGACGGGCGACATCAATCTCAGCAATGTCAAGGGGACGATCGCGGGCAACGTGACCGCCGGCGGCACCTACACGCCCGGCTCGAGCAGCCTGACCATCGGCGGCACGGCACAGGGCGGTCAACCCGATCCAGCGGTGTTCGTTCCCACGCTGCAGCAGGTCTACGACATGACCACGTGGGTCGATATCAGCGCGAATCGTGGGCAGTGGGGTGATGACGTCGAGTGGTACGACGTGCCCGCTGGCTCGTGCGCTGCAGATATGACGGCTCAACTCAAATCTGCGCTCCCCGCAGGCAAGACCCGCTGGGGCATCGACTATTCGTCGTGCGGCGGCGACGTCACTGTCACCATCGGCGGTTCCGTGGTCGTTCCGCACGACACCCTTTTTCTGATCCCGGGGAATCGCCGAGTCACGGTGAACATGGGCGGAACGATCACCTCTCCGGTGGGACAGACAACGCAGCTGTTCGTCATCCACGCCGATTCCGTTCCCGACCAGAAGCCGACGTGCGTCAACGGCCCTGCTTCCGACACGATGGTCGCCGTGCCCGAGACCGGCGTCAACCTGATGTTCTACACCCCTTGCGGGATCCCTAAGATCACCGGGAGTTTCAAGGACACGTTCCACGGTCAGTACTACTCAGGCAGTGCTGACGGCAGCAACTGGGTTCAGCCCGAGTTCACCTGCGTTCCGATGGCATGGCAGCCACTCGTCGATCTGAGTTGCAACTTGACGAGCTCCGACACGGGGCCCCACGGGACACTGGTGCAAGTGCAGAAGCCGATCCGCTTGACGCAGGCCGAGGAATAGTTGAGCCCGTGACTGCCTTCATTCTCATCTTCGCAGCCCTGTTCGGGCTCGCCATCGGATCGTTCCTCAACGTCGTTGCGTACCGTGTGCCGGCAAAGGTTTCGCTTATGCGCGAGAGCCGGTGCCCCGCCTGCGACGCACCAATTCGGGCGTACCAGAACGTGCCGGTGCTGTCGTGGATCGCGCTGCGCGCCAGGTGCTCGAACTGCAAGGCGCCGATCGCGAAGCGGTACCCGATTGTTGAAGCGATCACGGGGGTGGCGTTCGTAGTTGTGACGTGGTGGGTCATCAGTGGGGGAGCGGGTACTGGCCCTTCGTCTCGCGCCGGCTTCGCCGGGGCTCGCACAGGGACCTATTTGGATGACCCGAGTGTGTGGGTTGTGCTCGTTGGCTATCTCTACTTCGTGAGTTTGGCGATCGTGCTCACGCTCATCGATCTTGACGTGCATCGGCTGCCGAACAGCATCGTGCTGCCGGCATACCCGGTCACGCTCATTCTGTTCACGGTCGCGTGTCTGCTCGGTGCCGACTGGTCGAGCCTGCTGCGGGCAGCCGTCGGCGGCGCCGCGATGTATGTCTTCTACTTCATCGTTCGCCTGATCAGTCCGCGCGGCATGGGCGGCGGCGACGTCAAACTCGCCGGCGTGATCGGCCTGTATCTCGGGTGGGTCGGCTGGAGCACGCTCGTGGTGGGCGCCTTCGCCGCATTTCTGTTCGGCGGAGTCTTCGGCATCCTGCTGATTCTGCTGCGCCGCGCCGGGCGCAAGACGGCGATTCCGTTCGGACCGTGGATGCTGCTGGGCGCGTGGGCGGGGCTGTTCGCGGGCGCATGGGTCGGACGCTGGTATCTGGGGCTGTACAGCTGAGGGGAATGGAAGATGAGCAGATCGATCATCGGTGTGGAGATCACCGAGGAATGCGCGCGCGCGGTCGAAGTCACGACCGGCCGCACGCCGCAGATCGTCGCTTCGGGTGAAGCGCCGCTGCCGGCTGAGGCCGCGCACGACTCCGAAGTGCTCGACCCGGGCGCGGTGGCCCTAGCGATCCGCCAGCTGTGGTCGACGGCGAAATTCCGCTCGCGCAACGTCACGCTCGGCGTCGCAAGTCGACGCATTCTGGTGCGCGAATACACCACCACGGCAATGAAGCCCGACCTGCTGCGCAAGGCGCTGCCGTTCCAGGTGCAAGACCTGCTGCCGGTGCCGGTCAGCCAGGCCGTGCTCGACTATTACCCGATCTCACAGACCGGTGACCAGGTGCACGGTCTGCTGGTAGCTGCGGTGTCAGAGACCATCGAGCAGATCATCGCGACCTTCGCTCGTGCCAAGGTGCGCATCAGCGACGTCGACCTGACTGCGTTCGGGCTCGCCCGTGCGACGGCCGCTCTGGTGCCCACGGGCACGGGAGCGATCGTGTATGCCGGCGACCACACGACGCAGGTCGTCGTCACCAGAGACGGCGTGCCCGACTTCGTGCGCATAGTGCCTGTGGACCTTGCGACACCCGCTGTTCGCCGGCGCCAGATCGCTCCCACTGAGGAGGACGCCCTCGATGCCCTGCTGGCGGGTCGGCCCGCACAGGTGCCCGAGGCCGAGCTCGTGGCCGCAGGCGTCACACCTGTGCGCCGCAGCGGGCTGCGTGCGAGCGAAGCCGAGCGGCCGTATGGCGACTTCCTGGCCCGGGTGCGCAGCACGCTCTCGTTCTATTCGAACCGGCCAGATGCCCAGCCGTTCGACCAAGTGCTGCTCACCGGCCCCGGCGCAGTCATCGACGGCGTCGCCGAATCGCTCGCGGGCAGCGTCGAGGCGCCCGTGCGCCTGGTCGGAGCCACCGATCTGGCCGTAGGCCGGATGCCGTTGCCACCCGGTGAGCATGCACACGCGCTGGTGAGCACGCTCGGACTCGTTCTCGGAAAGGACCGCTGATGGCCCGCACAGCACCCGCCTTCGCCGGCGCCGTCGGCGGCGCCCCCCGCGTCAGCTTGCTGCCGCGCAGCGAGGTCGACCGCCGCGAGCGCGCCGTGCTCACCCGCAAATGGTTCTGGGTCGTGTTCGCCGCGATCGTGGTCGCGGCTGTCGCAATCGGCGCCGCGTTCGCATGGAGCCTCTTATCAACCCAGCGCTTGTCTGCGGCGCAAGCGCAGACGAACAGCCTGCTGACGCAGATCGGCAGCATGTCGGATGTCTCGTCCTCCCTCGCCGCCGAGCAGGAGCTGCAATCGTTCCGCGCCGACGCGATGGGCGGCGATTTCGCGTGGAAGCCGCTGTTGACGTCCGTCGAAGGCACCTTGCCCAAGGACGTGAAGGTGACCGGCTTCGACCTCGCCACCGGCGCACCGCCGAAAGCCGGCAGCGAACCGGCGAGCGAGGTCGGGCTCACCGGCACGCTCACCCTGACGAGCCCGAACGTCGTCGACATCGCGGGCCTCTCGCGCAAGCTCGCCACAGTCCCCGGCGTACAGCACGCTGACGCCCGTGCGACCAAGACCGCGAGCGGCACCGATGGGTTCGACTACACCGTTGACGTCACGTGGGACCAGTCGATCTATTCCGGTGCTTACGCGAAAGAGGCGAAGTGATGAACAAGCAGATCATCTCGCTCATCGGAGGTCTGGTCGCCGCTGGCGTGCTCGTGCTCGCCTTCGTCGCGGGCGTCGTGCCGCAACTCACCGCTGCGAACAGCACGAACGCACAGGCGGCACAGGTCGATGCCACGAACCAGGCATACCGCGCGCAGATCACCCAGCTGCAGAGGGCGAAAGAGAACATCGGTCAGACACAGGCCAGCGTCGCCCAGTTGCACACTCAGATCTCGGCTGATCCGCTGAACTGGCAGGTATTCCGTCAGATCGCCGTTGCCGCCGACGCGGCCAAGGCCACCGTGGAATCGATCGACGCCGACGACCCGGTCGCGTTCGTGCAGCAGGCCGCCCCCGTGCCCGCCGGCAGCCCGACGCCCGCACCAACACCAACTCCAACGCCGGCTCCGTCGCCTTCGGCGAACACGGATGCCGGGGCTGCGGCCTCCGGCACCGCATCGACAGCACCGGCCACTGCATCGGCCGACGGTCGCCTGCAGGTTCCGTTCACGATCTCGGTGACCGTGCCAGATGCGAAGGCCGCCATCGCCTTCTTGGATGGGCTGCGTAAGGGACCGCGGCTGATCGGCGTCGTCACCGCAACCGCGGCGTCGCAGAGCGCCGACGGTATCCGACTCGACGTCAACGCGCTGGCGTTCGCCGAGCCGACCAAGGAAGGAGCGGCGAAATGAGTGCCGATGATCTCACCCACCTGCTTACCGTCGGCGCGCGGCGCGCGGCATCCGACGTCCACATCACGGCGGGGCAGCCGCCTCTCATGCGCGTGGACGGTGACCTGGTGCCGGTTCCGGGCTATGAGGCGCCGCTGGCGACCGAATGGGTCGAAGACGTGGCCTACGGGCTGATGAGCCTCGAGCAGCGCGACGAGTTCCACGAGCAGCATGAGGTCGACCTGGCCCACGCCGAGCCGGCGATCGGCCGGTTCCGAGTGAACGTGTTCCGCCAGCTCGGTGAGATCGCGATCGCCCTGCGCTACATTCCCGAGCGGGTGTTCTCACTCGACGAACTCGGTATTCCGCAGATCGCCCGCGAGCTCGCACTGCACCCACGTGGCCTCGTGCTGCTGACCGGCCCCACCGGGTCGGGAAAGTCGACGACGCTGACAGCGATGGTCGACATCATCAACAGCACCCGCCCCGTGCACGTGGTCACGATCGAAGACCCGATCGAGTTTCAGCACACCAGCCGCAAGGCGCTGATCCACCAGCGCGAGGTCGGCAGCGACACCGCATCGTTCACCGAGGCGCTGCGCCGCGTGCTGCGGCAAGACCCCGACGTGATCCTCGTCGGCGAGCTTCGTGACCCCGAATCGATCTCGATCGCCCTGTCGGCGGCCGAGACCGGGCACCTGGTGCTCTCGACCCTGCACACTCAGGGCGCGGCAAAGGCCGTAAACCGCATCGTCGACGTCTTTCCCGCCGACCAGCAGCACCAGATCCGTGCACAGCTGGGCGACACGCTGCGCGGCATCATCAGCCAGACGCTGCTGCCGATGGCACAGTCCAACGGCCGCTGCATCGCGACCGAAGTACTGATCAACACGCCGGCGGTGGCCAACCTCATTCGCGAGGGTCAGGTCGCCCAGCTCTACACGGCCATGCAGGCAGGTGTCGGCGTCGGCATGCACACTCTTGATCAAGACCTGCGGCGGATGGTCTCGGAAGGGCTTGTGTCGATGGCCGTCGCCCGCACGTTCGCCGACGATCCGAAGTCGCTGGACGGAGTGGTCGTGCGCCACAAGGACTTCGACGCCGAATCGTGGTCGGTGCACGCCGATGAGCAGCTGGACGAATGGGGGACTCTCGCATGAGCATCGTGCAGGAGTTCGCGTACAAGGCCTTGGAGCAGACGACCGGCAGCGTCGTCAAGGGGACGGTCGAGGCATCCAACGAGTCGGCCGTCGCGGGCAAGCTGCGTGCGCAGGGATTGACACCACTCGACGTCTCGCTGTTGTCCAAGACCGGGCTGCACCGCGAGATCACGCTGCCGAGCTTCAGCAAGACGATCTCGGCCAAGTCGCTGGCCGTGTTCTCGCGGCAGATGGCGGCGCTGATCAACGCCGGCCTGCCGCTGATGCGCACGCTCGCGATTCTCACCGACCAGACCGCCGACAAGAAGCTCAAGCCCGTGCTGACGCAGGTCGCCGCCGACGTCGAGAGCGGATCGTCCTTCTCGGCAGCGCTCGGCCGGCACGGGCTGGTCTTTCCGCCGCTGATGATCTCGATCATCCGCGTCGGCGAGACTGGCGGCTTCTTGGGTCAGGCGTTGAACACGATCGCGGAGAACTACCGCAAAGAGGCGGAACTGCACGGCAAGATCCGCGCGGCGACGACCTACCCGCTTGTCGTGCTGATCATCGCGCTCATCGGCGTGGTGGTCATGGTCACTTTCGTCGTGCCGATCTTCGAGAAGATGTTTGCCGGATTGGGCAAGGCACTCCCGCTACCCACGCAGATTCTCGTGAACATCTCGCACAACATGATCTGGATCTTGCCGCTGCTGATCGTGCTGGTGATCGTGGGGTGGGTGTGGTGGGCGCGCAACCGCTACACCGACGGCTACCGGCGCGTGGTCGACCCGTTCAAGCTGAAGCTGCCGATCTTCGGCAAGCTGACCACCAAGATCGCCGTCGCCCGGTTCGCGCGCAACCTGTCGATGATGCTCGATGCGGGCGTGCCCATCATCCAGGCCCTGTCGATCGTGGGGCAGGCGTCGAACAACTGGAAGATCGAGCAGGCCGTGCGTGACGTGCAGGACTCGGTCCGGTCCGGCAAGTCGTTCGCGGCGCCCTTGTCGCGCGCCGAGGTCTTCCCCGAGATCGTGCCGCAGATGGTCGCCGTCGGAGAAGAATCAGGAACCCTCGCTGAGATGCTCGCCAGCATCGCGGACTTCTACGAAGAAGAGGTCGCCACCGCGACCGACCAGCTGTCGTCGATGATCGAGCCGATTCTGATCGTCGGGCTCGGCATCGTCATCGGCGGCATGGTGGTCTCGCTGTATCTGCCGATCTTCACGCTGTACGGAGACATCGCCAACCAACACTGAGAGACCGGGCTTCACGCCTGAATGACCGGATGCCGCGACCCGTGCGAGTAATGTGCGTAACCCTCCAGTGGTTGCACCCCCAGGCACACGCCGAGTCGCGGCATCCTTCTTCTCCTTCGCGTTGCGGGTGCTGGTGCACCCATTGACTTCGGTGTGGTTCTCCGCCATCCTCATTCGTAATCGAGTGGCTGATCGGACAGCAGATTCGGGGAGGCGGCCTTCAGGCTGTGGGACTGCGTTCGTGCAGCGGCTCTTTTCGATACTGGGATCGAAGGGGAAACGACCATGGAAAACAACGAAAACGCGGGCGCGGAGGCCTTGCCGGCGCTCGACAACACCGCGGGCCGCCGTTACGTCCTTGCGGAAGAGAAGGAGGTCGGCGCGCTGGTGCCCACCGTGTGGCCGTTCAAGGCCGAGTGGTTCGAATTCGCCGGTCAGGACGGGCTGGCGGAGTGGGAAGAGGCGATGCGCACCAAGGTCGGGATTCCGATCGATGCGCGCATGGCCTACAAGCCGGGGTGCGTGACGACATCGGGCTCCGGTGACGGCTGGGACGACTGCGACTACTGGGGCAACGGCTGCTGAGTTGTCGCACATCGGCATCCTGACGCAGGTCGGTGATCTGCACGCCGAATTGGTGGCGCACTGGATCAGGCAGGCCGGCGGTCGGGTGTCTTTGGTGTACGCCGACTGCGTGCCGGCAGAGGGCGGAATCAGTTTCGATCCGGCCCACGCGGCCAGAGCGCGGCTGCGGTCTGCCGACGGCGTCATCACGCCAGAGGATCTCGATCTGGTGTGGTGGCGTCGGGTCGGCAAAGCCCGCGTCCCCGAGCAGGTGCAAGATGCCGATGCCCGCGAGGTCGTCTCGAACGACAGCCGGGATTCGGTGGTGGGTCTGTTCCGGTCGGGCTTCCGCGGTGTCTGGGTCAGCGACCCGGACGCGACGAGGAACGCAGAGTTCAAGCTCGTGCAGCTGAGGGCGGCCGTCGACGTCGGGCTGCGGGTTCCCGCCACCCTGGTCAGCCAGGTGCCCGACGACATCCGGGAGTTCTGCGTGCGGGTCGGCGGCCGCATGGTCGTCAAACCCGTCGCGAGCACGATGGATGTGCCGTTACGGGCAGGTGTGCTCGAGCTGGAGGACCTGCCGGGGGATGACGCGCTCTCCCTTTCTCCCGCCATCTATCAGGAGTTCGCGCCGGGGTCGCAGCATCTGCGTGCCTGCGCGTGGGGCTCGACGGTCATCTGCGGGCGTCTCGAGTCGCCCATCATGGACTGGCGCACCGACCCGAGGCCGAGAGTGGACACTGCCGAGATCGACGCCGACACCGCGGGTCGCCTGTGCGCGCTCAACGACAGGCTGGGCCTCGAGATGGGGATCTCTGACCTGAAGCCGGCGGCCGACGGTGGGCCGCCGTACTGGTTGGAGGTCAATCCGCAAGGGCAGTTCCTCTTTCTCGAAGGGCTGGGCGGCCCGGAGGTCGCCAAGCCGTTCGCCGATTTTCTGCTCGCGCGTTCGGGTGAGGGTGCTGTCTGAGATCCGCTGCTGCATCGCGCCGAGGTCAGGCGGCAGCGTGCCGCGGTGACGCGGCATCCATCGCCGGCTTCAGCACCTCTTCGGCGAACCGGCGCAGCGACGTCGGGGTCGTGTTCTCGGGCGTGCGCGCGATGGCCCGATCGATGCCGCGCTCTTTGGCGACGTCCATGTCGACCAGCGCCTGGGCGACGGCCTCAGAGAACCCGTACCCCATGAACGCCTGCAGGTCGCCGGCGCGGTCGCCGCGCTCGTAGCGGATCGGAGTGCCCAATACCTCGGTGAGGATGCGCGCCGTGTCGTTCATCGACAGGTCCTCGGGGCCCATCACGCCGATCGTGTCCTGACCGGTCCAGGTGTGATCGAGCAGCAGCCGCACGGCGGTGGTCGCGATGTCAGCGGTCGCCACGGTGGGCAGCGCGAGGTCGCCCGGCAGGTTGCCGGTGAGGACGCCGGCCTGCAGTGCGGGGATCTGCCGCAGCAGGTTGTCGATGAACGTCGGGTTGGCCAGGGCGCGCACGTGCACACCGGTGGAGCGGAACAGATCTTCCATCGCGAGCGACGCGGAGATGTGGCCGCCGTAGATGCCGGTGCCGCGACCGAGGGCCGAGACGATGACCACGCGCTGGACTCCGTGGCGGCGGGATGCCTCGGCGCCGGGGATGCTCGCGGTGACGTACGCGTCATAGATGCTGGGGGCGGTGCGCTCGGCGGGCATCAGCCAGAAGAGCGCGTTGGCATCCGTCAGCGCCCGGTCGAGGACGGACGGATCGTGGTGCGATCCCGTGATGACGTCGAAGCGCTCGAGCGCGGCCGGGGGCAGCTTCTGCGGATCGCGGGCGATGACCCGCACGGGCTCGGGCTGGTCGAGCAGTCCGGTCAGAACTTTGCTGCCGATGTGACCGGTGGGGGCGGTGACGACGATCATGGGTATGGGCTCCTGTCGTGGGGGATAAGTAAACTATACTGTACCGTATACTTGAATGAAGGAGGGCACCATGGCGCGTCGCGGGGCGGTGCTGCGTGATCACATCCTCGAGCAGGCCAAAGAGGCCTTTCTCGAGGCCGGGTTCGAGCGCACGTCGATGGATGCCGTGGCCGCCCGCGCGGCGACGTCGAAGCGATCGCTCTATGCGCATTTCGCGACGAAAGAGGTGCTGCTGCTCGCCGTGCTCGACTATGTCGACGAGCTGTTCCAGCACCGGATGATGACCCCGGCCAGCTACGCGGACGACCCCGTCGACGCAGCCGCGCTCTACTGCGCGCGCTTTCTGCAGATGCTCGGCTGGGCGTCGCTGACCCAGACCTGTCGGCTGGGCATCGAGGTGGCCGTGCAGTTCCCCGACGCCGCCGCGCGGCTGCACGAGGTGTTCTTCGGTTCGACCACGGCGCGACTGGCTGATCATGTGGGGGCGTCGTACACACTGGATGCCGCAGCTGCGCAGTCGCTGGCGGGGGAGCTGCTCGGCGCCACGGTCTATCCCGAGCTGCCGCGGCTGCTGTTCGGCCTCAGCGAGACGCGGCCCGACGTGCCTGAGATCCAGACGCTGACGGAGGACGTTGATGTCGAGGCGATCCGTCGGCAGGTGGGGGTGCGGCTGGCGGGCGTTGCGGCGTGACGGGGTTTCCATCCCACGCCGGAAACCGCTGCCGCGTGACGAGCGCGCTGCGCAGCGCGGCGCGCGATGAGACTGCGCGAGCGGCGTGAGTCCGATGAGACGCGCGAGTCGCCTCGGCCGAACCATGTCTCACATCGAGACGCGCAACACCTCTTCGATCGTCGTCAGACCCGACGCCGCCTTCTCCCAGCCGTCGTCGCGCAGCGACACCATGCCCTGCGCCAGCGCCAGCTCACGCAGTTCGGTGCCGGTCGCATGCGCCACCAGACGCTGTTCGATCTCATCCGACACGCTCATGACCTCGTGCAGCGCGATCCGGCCGCGATAGCCCGTGTTCGAGCACGCGTTGCATCCGACCGCGCGATACACCTGCGAACCCTCCACCAGGTGCTCGGGCAGACCCACTGCTGCCAGGGTGTCGGCATCCGCTCCCAACGGCACTCGACACCGCGTGCACAACTGCCGCGCCAGCCGCTGCGCCACCACCGCCGACAGCGCCGTGGCCACCAGATACGGCTCCGTGCCGATCTCGGTGAGACGGGTCAGCGCACTGGGCGCATCATTCGTGTGCAGCGTCGAGAGCACCAGGTGACCGGTCAGCGCCGCCTCGATCGAGATGACGGCGGTCTCTTGGTCGCGGATCTCGCCGACCAGCACGACATCCGGGTCGCTGCGCAGAATCGACCGCAGTGCCGACTGGAATGTCAGCCCCGCACGCGGGTTCACCTGAACCTGATTGATGCCCGGAATGCGGAACTCCACCGGATCTTCGACCGTGATGATGTTCACCCGCGGATCGGCCACCGCACGCAACGCCGTGTACAGCGTCGTCGACTTGCCCGACCCGGTGGGGCCCGTCACCAGCACCATGCCGTGCGGCCGCGTGATCGCCGCGGTGAACCGTTCCTCGTTGGCGGTCGAGAACCGCAGATCGCTCATCGTCAGCAGCTGCGCCGACGTGTCGAGGATGCGCATGACGATCTTCTCGCCCCACACCGTCGGCAGGGTCGCCACACGCACATCGATCGTGCGTCCGTCGTGCGAGACGCTCAGACGTCCGTCCTGCGGCTTGCGCTTCTCGGCGATGTCGATCGACGACATGATCTTCAGCCGCGAGATGATGCCGTCCTGAATCGCCCGGTCGGCCTTCTGCATCTCGTGCAGCACACCGTCGATGCGGTACCGCACCGTCAGCTGCCGTTCACCGGGCTCGATGTGGATGTCGCTGGCACGGTCGTTGATGGCCTGCGAGATCAGCAGATTGACGAACCGCACGACGGGGGCATCGGCATCCTGCCCGTCCAGAGCCTCGGTGAACGCGATCGAATCCGTCTGATCGGCCGCCTCGCCCAGCTGCTCGGACAGGTCGCTGAGCTCTTCGTCGCTGCGCAGGTAGCGTTCGAACGCCTGCTCCAGGGCATCGGATGCCACGACCACCGGCTCGACCTGCAGGTCGGTGATGCTCGTCACATCGTCGATCGCGATGATGTCGGTCGGATCGAGCATGCCCACAAGCAGCCGCTCGCCACGTCGATCGAGCGGAATGATCTGATAGCGGCGACACAGCGCCCCCGACACCAGCGCGACGACCGTCGGATCCAGTGTGGCCCCGCTCATGTCGACGTAGCGGTACCCGGTGTGCACCGCGACGGCCTCGGCCAGCTGCGCCGGCGTGATCGCCCGCGAAGCCACCAGCTGCGCGGTCAGCTCGGCGCCGTCACCGTGTTGAGCAATCGCCTCCGACATCTCGGCCGCGCGCATCGCGCCGGTCAGCACGAGCGTCTGCGCGAGTCCTCTCACACGTGTCCCCAATCCCCGTCGCATTCCCGCGGTCAATTCCCGCGGTCAATCGCCGCAGTTCCCCAGGAACATCCTAAGCGGGTGGGCGTCCCGGCGCGCCCGCCGCGGCGGACGGCAGTACCTCCCGATCAGCCGGCGCGGTCCACGATCCGGCGCAGCGCCTCCAGAGTCGCCGCGACCGCCTGATTGCGCGGCCCCTCGTCGCGCACGACCGCCCAATACGACAGCGGATGCGCATACGCGTCGCGCAGCACCGGCACCACCCGGTCATCGACGTCGGCCAGAAAGTCCGGCAGCACCCCGATTCCGGCGCCGGCAGCCGTCGCCTCCATGTGCGCGAACACGCTCGTCGACCGGATCGACGGGGGAGAGGCCGGCAGCCGCAGGGTCGCAGCATCCAATTCGTCCACCTGCAGAGACGACTCCACGTAATAGATGACAGGATGCCGCGACAGCTCATCGAGCGAGGCCGGCGCGCCGTGGCGCTCAAGGTAGGACGGCGCCGCATACAGCCGCAGCGAATAATCGCACACCGGTGTCGCGAACGCACGGTGCACGACCGGGCGGCCGACCACGATCTCGAGGTCGACGCCCGACCGGTTCTGCCGCACACGCTGCGTGGCGGCCAGCAGCTCGATCGCCAGACCCGGATGCGTGCGCTGCAGCTCCACCATCGCCGGCACCAGGAACGCCGAGGTGAAACCCTCCGGCGCCGCCACCCGCACCATGCCCTGCAGCGAATCGCGGCCGGTGTCCTCACCCAGATCGTGCAGTGTCGATTCGATGGCCTCGGCCGCAGACAGCGCACGCCTGCCGAGCGCGGTGATCTCCCACCCGCTCGATGTGCGCACCAGCATCCTGCCGCCCATCGCGTCTTCCAGCCCCGCCAAGCGCCGCGACACCGTCGAGTGGTTCACACCCAGCACTTCGGCGGCGGCCGTGTAACGACCCAGCCGCGCGACGGCGAGCAAGGTCAGCAGCGCGTCGGGCTGAGGATCGGAAGGCATCCTCACAGTGTGCATCCGCGCACGGTGACCGTGCAACATTGCCGCCGCTGTGTGCATTGATCTGCAGTCGGACCGAGCCTATCCTGGCCATGACGCGGTGGTCACGATGCCGCCGCGCGGCACGTGCAAGACGTGCTTGCCGCAGTGAACCTGCGCTGGCAGGCGTGCGGCAGGCGCTGACACCTACAAGGAGGCAGGATGTCGACCATCGCGTGGATCGGGCTCGGTCATATGGGCGCGCCCATGAGTGCAAACCTCGTCGCCGCCGGACACACGGTGCGCGGCTTCGACATCTCTCCGGACTGCATCGCCGCCGCAGAGGCACGAGGCATCGGCACCGTCGGCAGCATCGCCGAGGCGCTGGACGGTGCCGACGCGTGCTTCACCTCACTGCCGATGCCGCAGCACGTGCGCGGCGTCTACGAGAGCGACGACGGCATCTGGGCGCACGCGTCGACCGACACGCTGCTGCTGGACACCTCGACCGTCGACGTCGAGACCTCGCGCTGGTGCCATGACGAGTCGGCGGCCCGCGGCTTCCACTTCGTCGACAGTCCCATCTCGGGCGGCACCGCAGGCGCCGAGGCGCACACGCTGACATTCATGCTCGGCGGCGACAGCGCCGACGTCGAACGGGCCGCGGTGTACGCGCAGGCGATGGCCGGTTCGGTGATCGCCTGCGGCGGGCCGACCGCCGGCATCGCCGCGAAGCTCGTGAACAACATGATGCTGTTCGTCTCGATGATGGGCGTGGCCGAAGGATCGCAGCTGGCAGAGCAGCTGGGCCTTGACCCCAAGGTCTTCTACAGCGTCGCCAACGTGTCGTCGGGCCAATCCTGGCCGCAGCGCACGTGGTACCCGGTGCCGGGCGTGGTCGACAGCGCCGCAGCCAACCGCAACTTCGACGCGACGTTCTCGGTCGACCTGGCCCGCAAGGACTGCGGTCTGGCCGTCAAAGCGGGCGAATCCACCGGCATGCACCTGCCGGCCGCCGAGCTCGCGCTCTCGCAGCTCGAGCAGCTGTCGGCCGAAGGCCTGGGCGGCAAGGACTGCTCGCTGGTGACCAAGCTCGTCACACCCGACGGCACCCTGCGCGGCTACACCCCCTGAGGTGCGCGGCATCCACACTCCACACGAAGGACACATCATGAGTACGACACTCCAGTCAACCCTCACCCAGATTCCGCACATCGTCGGCGGCCGGCGCATCGACCCCGCAGAGCGACGCGGAGCCGTCTACAACCCGTCGCTGGGCACCCAGACCGGCGAGGTCGGCCTCGCCTCTGCCGGCCTCGTCGCCGAGGCGGCCCGCGTGGCCGCCGAAGCGCAGAAGAAGTGGCGCGATGTGGGTCTGGTCAAGCGCGCGCAGCTGATGTTCCGCGTGCGCGACCTGATCGTCACCCGCGGCGAAGAGCTCGCCCGCATCATCACCGCACAGCACGGCAAGACCGTCGCCGACGCGCTCGGCGAGGTCACCCGGGGGCTGGAGAACGTCGAGTTCTGCACGGGCCTCATGCATCACCTGAAGGGCGAGTACTCCGAGCAGATCGCGACCGGCCTGGACGTGCACCAGGTGCGCCAGCCGCTGGGCGTGGTCGCCTGCATCACGCCGTTCAACTTCCCGGCCATGCTGCCGCTGTGGATGGTGCCCACCGCCATCGCCGCCGGCAACGCGGTGATCCTCAAGCCGAGCGAACGCGACCCCTCGGCCGCCGTGTGGATCGCCGACATCTTCCGTGAGGCGGGACTGCCCGACGGAGTGCTCAACGTCGTGCACGGCGACAAAGAGACCGTCGACGCGATCCTGGCCGACCCGATCATCAAGGCCGTCTCGTTCGTCGGCTCCACGCCGATCGCCAAGTACATCTACACCGAGGCCGCCGCGCACGGCAAGCGCGTGCAGGCCCTGGGCGGCGCGAAGAACCACATGGTGGTCATGCCCGATGCAGACCTGGATGCCGCAGCCGACGCGGCGGTGTCCGCCGGATTCGGCTCGGCGGGGGAGCGCTGCATGGCGATCTCGGCCGTGGTCGCCGTCGGCGGCGTGGGCGATGCGCTGGTGGCCAAGGTCGCCGAGCGCATGAAGAACCTGCGCATCGGCGACGGCTTCGACCCCGACAACGAGATCGGCCCGCTGATCACCGCCGCCGCGCGCGAGCGGGTGCGCGGGTTCGTCGACGGCGTCTCCGATGCGGGGGCGACCCTCGTCGTGGACGGACGTGAGCAGCAGTTCGACTCGGACGGGTTCTTCCTGGGCGCGTCGCTGGTCGACGACGTCACGCCCGGCATGGCCGTGTACGACGAAGAGGTGTTCGGCCCGGTGCTCTCGGTGCTGCGCGTGGACACCTACGACGAGGCCGTCAAGATGATCAACGAGAACCCGTACGGAAACGGCACGGCGGTGTTCACCCGCGACGGCAAGACCGCCCGCCAGTTCGAGTACGACATCGAGGTCGGCATGGTCGGCATCAACGTGCCGATCCCCGTGCCGGTCGGGTCATTCTCGTTCGGCGGCTGGAAGAACTCGCTGTTCGGCGACACGCACATGTACGGGCCGGAGGCGTTCAACTTCTACACCCGCCGCAAGGTGGTCACCAGCCGCTGGCCCGAGCCCAGCGAGAGCCAGATCAGCCTGGGCTTCCCGACGCACTGAGTCGCCCCCGGTCGTTGAGCGAGTCGGTGCTCAACGACCGGCGGAGCGCCACCAGGTGTCGTCGGGCGACACCGGCAGATGGCGTTTGTGCTCTGAAACCCGGTATTTCTGCTCAATGCGGGCAGCGGTCGCCGCATCCACGGGCTTGCCTTCGAGATAGTCGTCGATCTGCTCGTAGGTGAGGCCGAGTTCATCCTCGTCGGCGCGTCCGGGGCGGTCGTCGAGCAGGTCGGCGGTCGGGACCTTCAGCCAGAGTCGATCGGGTGCCCCGAGTTCGCGCAAGAGGCTCTTGCCCTGACGCTTGGTGAGGCCGGCCAGCGGCAGGATGTCGGCGGCGCCGTCACCGAACTTCGTGTAGAAGCCGGTCACCGCCTCGGCGGCATGGTCGGTGCCGACCACGAGGTGTCGGTCGGCGCCGGCCAGCGCGTACTGCGTGACCATGCGGATGCGGGCCTTGATGTTGCCCCGGTTGAAATCCGAGACGGATGCTCCCGAGGCCTGCTCGATGTCGGCCTCCACACCCTCCACGCCATGCTGGATGTTCACCTCGACCACCCGATCGGCAGAGATGAACTCGAGCGCCGCCGCCGCGTCATCCGCATCGTGCTGAATTTTGTACGGCAGGCGGACCGCGATGAAACCGGCCGTACCGCCGCCGGCACGGACGCGCTGGACGGCGAGCTGGGCCAGACGCCCGGCCAGCGTCGAGTCCTGTCCGCCCGAGATGCCGAGCACGAACCCGTTCGCGCCGGTCTCCATCAGATAGTCGGCGAGGAACTGCACCCGCCGCTCGATCTCGGTGGCCGGATCGATCTCGGACCGCACCCCGAGTGCCCGGGCGATCTCGTGCTGAAGAGTCATGTCCCTAGTCTGGTCTGCTCTCGGCGACACCGCGAACGCCGTGAGTCGCGTGTCAACGACCGGGTTGCAGTCCCGCGAGGCCGGCACGCGCACATTCCCGCCCAATCCCTGCCCGCGCACTACCATGTGACCATGGCAATCGCACGTCTCTCCGGCGGCCCGCTCGACGGGCAGATCATCCCGCTCGAACCGGGAGCCTCCGACTCGCTCATCATGCCGTACGGCGGTGGCCAGCTGGTCTATCGCCGCGAGGGCGCTGCGGCCAATACCGGAGCCCACGACGGACCCACCGAGACGCGATTCGTCTATGCCGAGGCGACCGAAGACATCAATCCCGACCCCGACGGCCGGGACGAGTGAGCTCGCAGCCGGAGCATTCCCTCGAGATCGAGCGCAAGTACGACGTCGACGACGGCGTGGTACTGCCGAACTGGCGCGCGCTGCCCGGCGTGGTCGGCGTCGACGCGCCCGAGCCGCGCGAGCTCGACGCCCGATACTTCGACACGGCCGATCTGGCGCTCGCCCGCGGGGGAGCGGCGGTGCGCCGCCGCGAAGGCGGCCCCGACGCCGGCTGGCACATCAAGGTGTCGGCCGTGGACGGCAAGCATGAATACCACTGGCCGTTGACGGTGGATGCCGCGGCCTCCGATTCTGCCGATGGCGGCGATGGCGGCGATGGCGGCGATGGCGGCGATGGCGGGACCGGCGGCGTTCCGGCCGCGGTGGCGGCAGCTCTCGCCGACCGCTCCGCAGGGCCGTTCGTGCCGATCGCCCGCATCCGCAACCACCGCGTCGCCTACGGGCTGCGCGATGTCGCCGGAAAACTGGTGGCCGAAGTCGTCGACGACCACGTCACCGCGCGCAACGAGCGTTCGGGCGGCGAGCAGTCCTGGCGCGAGTGGGAGGTCGAGCTCGGCCCGGCCGGCCCTGCGACCCCGGCCCAGATCGCGGCGTTCTTCACCGAAGTGGATGCACTGGTCGCCGCCGCAGGCGGCCGGGTATCGGCATCCCCGTCAAAGCTCGCCCGGGCCCTCTCTGCCTGACTCGCCCGGGCCTTCTCGGCCTGGCTCGCCCGGCCGCTCGGCACCCCCGCCGACCGTGCAGCGGGAGCGTATGGTCTCGCCACCGGCGCCGTGCGAGGGCGGGATCCGGGGGGTCCGATATTGGGGCTATCGCCGGCAAGCTCCTGAGGTCTAGTCTGAACCTCATTCTGGGGGGAGTTCGGCCGGTATTCCGCTGGTCGAGCCCCGTTTATGGATCAAAGGGGATTTCCATGCGCACGTCTCGAAAGTTCTTCACGCTGCTCGCTCTGGCCGGTTTCGCTGTGCTCGGCACCGCCGGGCCCGCATTGGCCGCACCGCCCGCGCGGTCGACCTCGGCTCAGCTGGTCGGCATCGTCCATCAGACGGGCGCCACCACCGCGACGGTCACGGCCCGGTACACCTGCACCGGCGGGGCCGACCAGACCCACCTGTGGATCTCGGTCAAGCAGACCGCGGATCGCACGGCCGACCCGATCCTGGCGACCGAGGGCTCGTCCCAGGCGTCAGCTGCGTGGAGTCAGACGCACGCCGGCGTGCTGGACTGCGACGGGATGAACCATGTCGCCACCTTCACCGTCGATCAGACCGAGCAGGGCTTCGGCGAGCTGGCGTCGGGGTCCGCGTGGGTGCAGTTCTGTCTGTTCGACGCGACGACCGGCTTCGAGACCCCGGTCAGCGACACGGGGTTCATGCTCGTGCGCTGACCGCCTCCGTGCGGGCGCGGCGTGTCGGCCGGCTGCGCCCGCGAGGCGCCGAGGGCGCCGCGAGAACGACCGCGGGTGCCGCCGGAAATCAGCGACGCCGCCCTCGGCTTCGAGCAGGGCGGCGTCGTTGGGTTCCCGGAATCCGGGAGACTGACCAACAGTCTAGAGGTTGATCATGTGTCCGGCCAGACCATGGAAGCCTTCTTGGAGGGCCTCCGACAGCGTCGGGTGGGTGTGCACGTTGCGGGCGGCCTCCAGAGCGGTCAGATCCCACTTCTGCGCGAGGGTCAGTTCGGGCAGCAGCTCCGACACGTCGGGGCCGACCATGTGGCCGCCCAGCAGCTCGAGGTGCTCGCCGTCGGCGATCAGCTTGACGAACCCGACCGGCTCGCCCAGACCGTTGGCCTTGCCGTTCGCCGAGAACGGGAACTTCGCGACCTTGACGTCGTAGCCGGCGTCGCGCGCCTGCTGCTCGGTCAGACCGAACGAGGCGATCTGCGGCGAGCAGAAGGTCGCGCGCGGCATCATGCGGTAGTCACCCAGCGTCATGGTCTCGGCACCGGCGATGGTCTCGGCGGCGACGACGGCCTGCGCCTCGGCCACGTGCGCGAGCTGCAGCTTCGCGGTCACGTCGCCGATCGCGTAGATGTGCGGCACGTTGGTGCGCATGTAGTCATCGATGTCGATCGCGCCGCGCTCGGTGAGGGCGACCCCGGTGTTCTCCAGGCCGAAGTTCTCGACGTTCGGCGCGAAGCCGACCGACATGAGCACCTTGTCGGCCTCGACCGAGCCGGCCACTCCGTCTTTGTCGGTGTAGGTGACGGTGACCTTCGAGCCGTCGTCAGTGACCGTCTCGACCTTGGTCGAGGTGAGGATCGGGATGCCGTAGCCCTTGTACTGCTTTGTGATCTCCTTCGAGACCTCGGCGTCTTCGTTGGGCAGCGCCCGGTCGAGGTATTCGATGATCGTGACCTCGACGCCGTAGTTGCGCAGGACGAAGGCGAACTCCATGCCGATCGCGCCGGCTCCGACGATGACGATCGACTTCGGCAGCTCGCGCGTGAGGATCTGCTCCTCGAACGACACGATGTTGCCGCCGATGGTCACACCCGGCAGGCTGCGCACCTTCGAGCCGGTCGAGATGATCGCGTTGTCGAACGTGACCTCCTCGGTGGACCCGTCGGACTTGGTCACGGTGATCGCGTTCGCGCCGGTGAAAGAGCCGCGGCCGTCGTACTCGGTGACCTTGTTCTTCTTCATCAGGAAGTGGATGCCCTTGACGTGCGTCTCGGCCACCTTGCGGCTGCGGTCCCACGCGACGCCGAAGTCGAAGTGCACGTCACCCGAGATGCCGAACAGCTCGGCCTTGTGCAGCACCTGGTGCGCGAGGTCGGCATTCTTCAGCAGAGCCTTCGAGGGGATGCAGCCCACGTTCAGGCACACACCGCCCCAGTACTTCTCTTCGATGATTGCGGTGGAAAGACCCAACTGAGCGCTGCGAACGGCCGCGACATACCCGCCGGGGCCGGCGCCGAGGATCACGACGTCATAATGTGGCATGCCTTCCAGCCTAGCGGTCGCCGGCACGGCTCGAGCGGGTGACCAGGAGCACGATCACCGCTGCCACGATCACCACCACGCCCCCGCCGATGATCCAGGGCAGCATCCCGTCCGATGAGCCGGTGGGAGCGGTCGTGGCGGGAGCTGCGTCGCACGACGACGCGGGGGATGCCGCAGCCGCCCCCGATCCCGACACGGTGAAGGTGAAATCGCCCGAGACGGGGTGGCCGTCGCGGGAGACCACGCGCCACAGCACCGTCACCGGACCGGTGGATTCTCCTGCGATGGGCTGGGTCACCACGTTATCCTGCAGTTGCAGGGGGCCGTCGTTGATGACTTTGCACGAGGCATCCATCACCTTGACCTGGTTGGCGTCGGAGCCTGCGTCATCCACGGTGTCATTGAAGGTGAGGGTCACCGCGGTAGGCAGAGACGAGACCGTCGCCCCGTCCTGAGGGCTGGTCGACAGCAGCTGATCGTGTGCGAAAGCGGGTCCTGCGACGCCGAGAACGGCGAAGGCGGCAAGAACGGCGGCGGCGATGACAGCGGGGATCCTCACGGGCGGGAGCCTACCCGCCTGCGCTGAGGGCCGGGCCGGACCGAGGCTCGGGACGGTGTTCGAGTGGACAGCGGCACCCGCCGTTCAATAGGGTCGACTATCGGCGCTATCCGCTCTCGCAGCGGAAGCGCGATCGGTTAGTCTGGGGGGAAAGGAAGGACGACCGTGGACGATTTCCGTCGACCCGACGCGGGGGGCATTCATCGTGGCTCCGGGGCGTCGCGCAACAGCGACGCGACCCAGACGTTCGGCCACGACTCTGATCTGTCGTTCGTGCCGTTCGGCAGCGATCTGTCCAGCGCCGAGCTCGCCGCGATCGACGCGTTGCCTTCGGGTGTGGCGCTGCTGGTGGTCCGGTCGGGCCCCACTGCCGGAGCCCGCTACCTGCTCGACACCGACGTCATGACCGTGGGGCGGCATCCCGAAGCCGACATCTTCTTCGACGACGTGACGGTGTCGCGACGTCATGCCGAGATCACCCGTGACGGCAAGCGCTTCGAGATCGTCGACCAGCGGTCGCTGAACGGCACGTATGTGAACGGCGAGCGCGTGGACCGTGCGGCACTCGCCAACGGCGCCGAAGTGCGCATCGGCAAGTTCAGATTGAACTTCTTCGTCTCTCCCGCTGATCTCGAGCAGGTCGCGGAGAGCTGATGCCCGCCTCACCCGCACCCCGCCGCGCCGCGGCCGGGGGCGCGCTGAGCATCGGTCAGGTCCTCGCTCGCCTCAGCCCGGAGTTTCCCGCACTGACGGCCAGCAAGCTGCGCTTTCTCGAAGTGCAGGGGATCGTGACGCCGATGCGCACCGCGTCCGGATATCGCAAGTTCACGCCCGAGAACGTCGAGCGGCTGCGGCTCGCGCTCACGCTGCAGCGCGATCACTATCTGCCGCTGGCGCGCATCCGCGCGTACATGGAGGATGTCGACGCCGGCCGTGCGCCCGCATCGCCCACCTCCGTGCCGCCCTCGATCACACCCACCGCCCGCCGCTACCGGCGCGCCGAACTGCTCGCGGCAGCGGGAGCGGCGCCGCAGCTGCTGAACGACGCGGTCAGCACCGGCATGATCCCCGGCGCGGACACATACGACGAGCAGGCGCTGGCCGTGCTGCGTGCACTCGTGGCGCTGGATCGGCACGGCATCGAGCCGCGCCATATGCGGGGCATGCGTCAGGCGGCAGAACGCGAGGTCGCGCTGATCGAGACGGCGCTGGCACCGCTGCTGCGTCGCACCGACTCCACATCCCGTGGGCGAGCCGGCGAGCTGGCCCCCGAGCTGGCGGCTCGGCTGGGCGAGGTGCGCACGGTCTTCGTGCGCCACGCGATCGATCGACTCGTCCAGTGACGGGGGCGCGCACGGAGCCCTCCGCACGGGGCGGCCGAGCCGCGACACGGGGCGGCCGAGCCGCGAAGGTGCGCGACACGCGACCGGCTCCACGCCGGAGGTCGTTGCCGGGAGGAGGATGGTCCTCTAGCGTGGGGGAAGGTCCATTGGACTTCGGAGAAGGGGGATCTCGATGACCGCGGATGAAGCGGCAGGCGAGCATCGATTCGGCGTCGATCTCCTGTTCACCGACGGGTTGCCCGCCATGGACGACGAAGTCGGCTATCGCGGTGCGGTGGCCGCGCGGGCGGCCGGCATCACGTACCGGCAGCTGGACTACTGGGCGCGCACCGAACTCGTCGAGCCCACCGTGCGCGGAGCGAGCGGATCGGGATCGCAGCGCCTGTACGGATTCCGCGACATCCTGGTGCTCAAGCTCGTCAAACGGCTGCTCGACACCGGAATCTCACTGCAGCAGATCCGCACGGCCGTTGAGCAGCTGCGGGTCGCCGGCATCCGTGACCTGGCCGGCACGACGCTCATGAGCGACGGCGCCTCAGTGTATCTGTGCACCTCGAACGACGAGGTCATCGACCTGGTCAGCCGCGGTCAGGGCGTCTTCGGCATCGCCGTCGGCAAGGTGCTCACCGAGGTCGAATCGACATTGCTCGAGTTCGACCCGCAACGGCCCGACCCGGTCGACGAGCTGGCGGCCCGTCGCGCGCAGCGCACCGCCTGACCGCCGCCCGGCCTCTGCCGTCCTGTGCCCGCAGTGCGCGTGGCACTTGGTGTCGAAATCATATGACTTCGCCGGCGACACATGGGTTTGACGCAAATTTGATGTGTGCGCGTCGAGATCACATGATTTCGACGCGGGGGCGGGGCGGGGCCGCGGGGCGAGCGCGGCGCGCGGTCAGGCTACGGGGAGGCCGTCGGGCGACGGGATGCGGCCGGTGCGCATGATGCGATCCAGCAGCTGGTCGAAGTCCGCCGCGAGCTCCTGGGCCGAGTCGCCCGGCCAGATGTGCAGCGGCTTGGCCGCGCCCTGCGCCTGCTGCAGCGACGTGCGCTCGGGCAGCTGCGGGGACAGCACCAGCGGGCCGAACATGTCGCGCAGCTCCTTGATGCGGAACTGGTGCTCGATCGACTGCGGGCGCACGCGGTTGACGACGATGCCCAGCGGCTGCAGGCGCGGCGAGAGGCCGCGGCGGATCTCTTCGATCGCGCGCAACGCGCGGTCGGCGGCGGCCACGGAGAACAGGCCCGGCTCGGTGATCACGATGACACGATCACTGGCAGCCCACGCCGTGCGCGTGAGCGCATTCAGCGACGGCGCGCAGTCCACGAGCACGAGGTCGTAGTCGGCCTCGACGGCGGCGAGCGCCTCTTCGAGCTTCCAGACGTCGCGGATGCTCGGGTGCGGACCGTCGAAGTTGATGGCCGAAGGGCTGCCGATCATGACATCGATCGTGCCAGGGTGCACCTTGGTCCAGCCGCTGGAAGTGATGGCCTGGCGTACGACCTTCTCTTTCGGGCTGGCCAGCACATCGGCGACGTTCAGGCGGCCTGCCACCTGGATGTCCATCCCCGTGGAGACGTCGGACTGCGGGTCGAGATCGACAACGAGCGTCTTGACACCCCGGGCGAACGCCGCGGAGGCGAGACCGAGGGTCACGGTTGTCTTACCGACACCGCCCTTGAGGGAGCTGACCGAGAGGACGTGCACAAGGCTCTACGTTACCGTCCCCTAGGCTGAGAGCACACTCAGCCACGAAAGGCGATCACGCCTGCCCGCATGATCGTCGCCTTATTGGGAGTCGCATGTTCGAGAAGATCCTGGTTGCCAACCGCGGTGAAATCGCAATTCGCGCGTTCCGAGCCGCATACGAACTGGGTGCTCGCACCGTCGCCGTCTTCCCCTACGAGGATCGACATTCACTGCACAGGCTGAAGGCCGACGAGGCCTACCAGATCGGCGAGCAGGGGCATCCCGTACGCGCATACCTCGACGTCGACGAGATCGTCCGCGTCGCGCTCCAGGCCGGGGCCGACGCCATCTACCCGGGCTACGGGTTCTTGTCGGAGAACCCCGAGCTGGCCGAGAAGGCGGCAGCCAACGGCGTCGCGTTCATCGGACCGCCCGCCGCGGTGCTCGAGATGGCCGGCAACAAGGTCGAGGCCAAGCACCACGCGATCGAGGCGGGCGTGCCGGTGCTGCGCTCGACCGAGGCATCCGACGACATCGACGCGCTGGTCGCACAATCCGACGAGATCGGGTTCCCGCTGTTCGCGAAGGCCGTCGCCGGCGGCGGCGGACGCGGGATGCGGCGGGTCGCGTCGAAGGGCGAACTCGCGCAGGCACTGGCAGAGGCGATGCACGAGGCCGGCAGCGCGTTCGGCGACCCGCGCATGTTCCTCGAGCAGGCGGTCCTGCGCCCGCGTCACATCGAAGTGCAGGTTCTGGCCGACGCGCACGGCGAGACAGTGCACCTGTTCGAACGCGACTGCTCGATGCAGCGCCGCCACCAGAAGGTCGTCGAGATCGCACCCGCGCCGAACCTCGACGACGAGATCCGCCGCAGCCTGCACCGGCACGCCATCGCATTCGCACGCTCGATCGGCTATCAGAACGCGGGCACCGTCGAGTTCCTGCTCGAGACCGAGGGGGAGCGCACCGGCGAGGTCGTCTTCATCGAGATGAACCCGCGCATCCAGGTCGAGCACACGGTGACCGAAGAGGTCACCGACGTCGACCTCGTCCAGGCGCAGATGCGCATCGCCGCCGGCGAGACGCTCGCCGATCTCGGCCTGCGGCAGGACGAGATCCGGCTGCGCGGGTCGGCCGTGCAGTGCCGCATCACCACCGAGGATCCGTCGCAGAACTTCCGCCCCGACACCGGCAAGATCACCACCTACCGGTCGCCGGGCGGCGCCGGCATCCGCCTCGACGGCGGGACGACCGCGGCCGGGTCCCAGATCAGCCCGCACTTCGACTCGATGCTCGCGAAGCTGATCTGCCGCGGCCGCGATTTTCCCGCCGCCGTCAAGCGCGCACGACGCGCTCTGGCCGAGTTCCGCATCCGCGGTGTGGCCACCAACATCCCGTTCCTGCAGGCGGTCTTCGACGACCCCGAGTTCCTCGCAGGCGACGTCTCGACGCTGTTCATCGAGTCCCGTCCCGAGCTGCTGCGCGGCCGCGTCTCGAAGGACCGCGGCAGCAAGATCCTCACCTGGCTCGCCGACACGACCGTCAACCGGCCGCACGGGCCGAACCCGGTGACCGTCGACCCCGTGGCCAAGCTGCCCGCCGTCGACCTCACGGTGCCGGCCCCCGAGGGTTCGCGTCAGCGTCTGCTGCGGCTGGGGCCGACAGGCTTCGCCGCTGAGCTGCGCGGCCGGCAGGCGCTGGCGGTCACCGATACGACCTTCCGCGACGCGCACCAGTCTCTGCTGGCCACCCGGGTGCGCACCAAGGACCTCGCCGCCGTCGCCCCGTACGTGGCACGCCTGACCCCGCAGCTGCTGTCGGTCGAAGCGTGGGGCGGGGCCACCTACGACGTCGCGCTGCGGTTCCTGGGCGAAGACCCGTGGGAGCGCCTGGACGCTCTGCGCACCGCCATGCCGAACATCGCGATCCAGATGCTGCTGCGCGGTCGCAACACGGTCGGGTACACGCCCTATCCGACGCAGGTCACCGACGCGTTCGTGCGCGAGGCCGCGGCATCCGGAATCGACATCTTCCGCATCTTCGACGCCCTCAACGACGTCGCCCAGATGCGCCCCGCCATCGATGCGGTCCTGTCCACCGACACCGCCGTGGCCGAGGTCGCCGTCTGCTACACCGGCGACCTGCTCAACCCCGCCGAGGACCTCTACACGCTGGACTACTACCTGCGCCTGGCGGAGCAGATCGTTCAGGCCGGCGCGCACATCCTGGCGATCAAAGACATGGCGGGCCTGCTGCGGCCGGGCGCCGCAGCGAAGCTCGTCGCGGCGCTGCGCGACCGGTTCGACCTGCCTGTCCACGTGCACACGCACGACACCGCAGGCGGGCAGCTGGGCACGCTGCTGGCGGCGAGTGCGGCCGGCGCCGATGCGGTGGATGCCGCGGCCGCTCCGATGTCGGGAACGACGAGCCAGCCCTCCCTGTCGGCACTGATCGCGGCCCTGGCGCACACCGATCGCGACACCGGCATCGACCTGTCGGCCGTGACCGATCTGGAGCCGTACTGGGAGGCGGTGCGCCACCTGTACGGGCCGTTCGAGTCGGGACTGCCCGGCCCCACAGGGCGCGTGTATCACCACGAGATCCCCGGTGGGCAGCTGTCGAACCTGCGCCAGCAGGCCATCGCGCTGGGCCTGTCGGAGGACTTCGAGCTCATCGAGGACATGTACGCCGCGGCCGACGCGATCCTCGGACGGGTGCCCAAGGTCACTCCGTCCTCGAAGGTGGTCGGCGATCTGGCGCTGCACCTGGCCGCCGTCAAGGCGGACCCGGCGGACTTCGCCGAGAACCCCGAACACTATGACGTGCCCGACTCGGTCGTCGCGTTCATGGCGGGGGAGCTCGGGGACCTTCCCGGCGGATGGCCCGAGCCGTTCCGCACCAAGGTGCTCGCCGGTCGCGACATCAAGCACGGTGTGACGCCGCTCACCGACGATCAGGCGGCGGCGCTGGATGCCGACTCCTCGACCCGGCGCGAGATGCTCAACGAGCTGCTGTTCCCCGCGCCGACCCACTCGTTCCGCCAGCTGCGGGAGCAGTACGGCGACCTGAGCGTGCTCGAGACAGCCGACTACCTCTATGGCCTGGTCCCCGGCGTCGAGCACGTCGTCGACCTCGAACGCGGCGTGCAGCTGTACGTCGGGCTCGAGGCCATCGGCGAGGCCGACGAGAAGGGCATGCGCTCGGTCATGACGACTCTGAACGGCCAGCTGCGGCCCGTGTTCGTGCGTGACCGCAGCATCGACGTCGAAGCGCGGCAGGCCGAGAAGGCCGACGCTTCGCGGCCGGGACAGGTCGCGGCTCCCTTCTCGGGTGCCGTGACCGTCAAGGTCGCCGAAGGCGATGTCGTCGAGGCCGGACAGCCAGTCGCCTCGATCGAGGCGATGAAGATGGAAGCGGCCATCACCGCACCGGTGGGAGGCGTGATCGAACGCGTGGTTCTGGACGGCACTTCTCAGGTCGAAGCAGGGGATCTTTTGGTCGTCATCCACCCGCGGCAGTAGCCTGGAGGGCGGGCTAACCGGCCCCGACGCTTCTTGGAGACAACCCGCTGTGACGCCCGATCACCCCGACCATACCCCTGACGAGTCCACCGAACTCGGGATCCTTCCCGAGGTGACGCGAGCCGACACCGGCATCCTCGGCATCCTCGGCACCACGACGACGGCCACGGCACAGGTGAGTGTCGCTCTGCCGACGGTCGACGAGGACGAGCTCTCCGACGACGACGTCGTCGGAGACGAGGTCTCGTTCGACGACGGCGGCGAGAGTGTGACGTACGATGATGGACCGGTCGCGCCGGTGCGTGCGATGGACGTGGATGCCGCCGCCGACGATGCTGTCGCGGACGAAGGTGATGGCGCGGTCGAGGGTGATGACGCGGTCGAGGTCGTTGAAGCGGACGGCGCGGTCGATGGTCCGGAAGCGGTCGACGTGGACGAGGCCGACGAGGCTGCTCAGGTCGATCAGGCCGATGAGGTCGATGAGGTCCACGTGGTCGACGATGCTGACGTGGTCGAGGTGGATGCCGCGGCCGGCTCGGACGCGGATGACGCGGCCGGTGGCCCTGTCGACGCCAACTCCGACGCGGATGATGCGGATGTGGTCGACGTCGAGCTCGACGAGGTCGACGTGAACGAGGACGACGACGTGGTTGACGCGGATGTGGTCGACGATGAAGTCGACGGGGACGACGACGGGGCTCGTGCGGCCCGAGCCGACGACCTCGACGATGACCTTGATGTGATCGAGGTCGAGGCGGCCGAGGACTGCACGGCCGGCGCCGACGCCGACGAAGTTGCTGACGCTGACGCCGACGAGACCGTCGTGGACGTTGCTGGCGCTGATGCCGATGTCACCGAGGTGGCAGACGCGGATGTTGTCGGGGCCGACGAGGCCGAGAGGGAAGCCGCTGATCACGCCGACATCAGAGGCGACGTCGTCCGGACCGACGGCCTCGGCGACACAGCCGCGGTCGACGAAGCAGGCGCCGCAGACGCCGGAGGCGACGCCGCGGACCTCGTCGACGATTCGGACGACGACTGGCATGCCGGCGACGAGCCGTTCGACCGCGCGGCGTTCGCAGCCCTCATCGACAACACGATCGCACGGTATGCGCATCCTGAGACGGTTGAGCCGGCTCCGGATGCGCCGGCCGCAGACACGACCGATGCGCAAGCGCCCGCCGGTGACGTGGAGGCCGCGACTGGTGACACTGATGACATCCCCGCCGAGGCGGGCGGCGCCGACGAGGCGGACGATGCGCGCGATACGGTAGCGGTGGCCACGGCGGCACCGAACATCGGCGTCGCATATCCGACCGTCGTCGACGCCGAACCGGTTGACGCCGAACCGATCGAAACCGAGCCTGCCGCAGGCGCGCTGGAGGAGGCATCCGTGAATGAAAATCCCGCCGGGCGTGGCCACGACGTGGAGCGCGTGCAGACTCACCGTCCCGAGGTCAGCCTGACATCGAAGCGGCTTGATCAGTTCGACTCCGGCAAAGAGACCTCTGACCTGCTCACCGCCGACCGCCTGCTCGAACGCGGCAAGATCGCCGGTGGCGAGCCCGAAGGCACCTGGCAGCACTTCGTGTATTCGCTCTCGGGCGGGCGCATAAACCTGGGCGACGGCAAGCGTGCACGCGAACGCAAAGAGCTCACCACCCGGATCGCGGCGCCTCTGAGCGGCGGAGCGCGGTTCGTGCCGGTGCTCTCGCGCAAGGGCGGCGTCGGCAAGACGACGATCACGACCCTGCTCGGCATGGCCTTGGCCGATGCGCGTGATGACCGCGTGATCGCGATCGACGCGAACCCCGACCGGGGCACTCTCGCCGAACGGATCGCGCGCCCGAGCGGCAAGACGGTGCGCGACCTCGCGCGCATGCAGGGGGCCGTCGCCGGCTACAACGACATCTCGTCGATCGTCGCGCGCGATCAGACGCGCTTGGACGTCCTGGCATCCGATGCCGACCCGCGTGTCTCCGAGGCGTTCAGCGACGTCGATTATCAGGATGTCGCGGGCCTGGCCGCTCACTACTACTCGATCGTGCTCACCGACACCGGCACCGGCATCGTGCACTCGGTCATGGGCGCGACGCTGAACAGCGCCGACCAGCTCGTGGTCGTGTCGGGACTGAGCATCGACGAGGCACGGCTGGCGTCCGAGACCCTGACCTGGTTGGAGACCAACGGCTTCGCCGGGCTGGTGCGCAGTGCCGTCGTGGTGCTGAACAACTCCCGCCCGGGCACCCCGCTCGTGCGCGAAGACGAGCTCGAAGCGCACTTCACCACACGCGTACGCACGGTGGTGCGCATGCCGTATGACCCGCTGATCGGCACGGGCAGCGCCATCACGTTCCACGACCTGCAGCCTGCCACGCGTCAGGCGGCCCGGCGGCTCGCCGTCGCGGTCGTCGAGGGCCTGCGCGAGAACGCGACGGCAGCGGCCTGACCATGGCGGTGCGAGAGATCCGTCTGTTCGGCGACCCCGTTTTGCGTTCGACGGGCACCGAGGTGACCACGTTCGACGAGGGCACCCGCGCGCTTGCGCGCGACCTGGTCGACACCGTCGAGCTGCCCGGACGCGCGGGAGTCGCGGCATCCCAAATCGGTGTCGGCGTGCGCGCGTTCAGCTACAACGTCGACGGAGACATCGGCTGCGTGTTCAACCCCGTACTCGTCGAAGTGTCGGGGGAGCCGACGGCGATCGGTGAGGGATGCCTGTCGGTGCCCGGACTGTGGCACGAGGTCGTGCGGTACCCGCACGCGAAGGTCGAAGGCGTCGACGCCGACGGCAACCCGGTCACGATCGAGGGCGACGGCGTGCTCGCGCAGGCGCTGCAGCACGAGACCGACCATCTCGACGGCAAGCTGTACATCGACCGGCTCGACAAGGACACGCGTCGCGTCGCGATGCGTGAGATCCGCGAGTCCAGCTGGTTCTGACCCGGCTCCCTTCGTGTCGAAATCATGTGATTTCAACATGGGCACATCAAATTGACGTCGGAATGATGTGTGCTGGACGAGTACATATGATTTTGGCCGCGCGGCGGCGCCTCCTCCCCAACGGTGCCAACGCTGGCGATCGTCCACCGATCGCGTAGGGCGCCGGATCCTGACCTGATGGCCCGAGCAGGCTGTCGGTATGCGAACGGCGCACGACATCGGGACGATCCGCTCCGCCCTGCGATCGCGAGCCGGCCTCGTTGCCACCGGATGGACCGATCGGCAGATTCGAACCGCGGTGCGCCTCGAATCGGTGCGCCGCGTGCATCAGGGATGGTACGTGGCACAGGACTTCTGGGACGACCTCTACTGGGAGCAGCAGCACCTCGCGCACGTGGCCGCCGTGATGGAGGATGCCCGAGAAGAGCCCGGGCCGGTCGCCTGCCATGAGTCGGCCGCGGTCGTGCATGGATTGCCGCTCTTCGGCCGTCCACCCGATCGTGTTCACGTTCTCTGCAGCGACGGAGTCAGAGCTTCCAGCACCCGCGATGTCCTCCGGCATCGTGAGGCACACGACGCGGACGACATTGAAGAAGTCGACGGCATCCGCTGCACCACGCTGGCGCGTTCGGTTGTGGATGTCGCAAGGTCGGCCTCACTCGAGACGGCGGTGAGCTGCGCGGATGCGGCATTGCACAGTGTCGCGGCATCCTCGCCGTCACGGCTGTATGACGAGGATGCCGCGGAACAGCTCCGCGACCAGATGCGCGCAGTTCTCGGCCGCATGTCCGCGACACGCGGTGCCCGCAAGGCAGCGTGGGTTCTCGCGTTCGCCGACGGCCGAGCGCAACTCCCGGGCGAGAGCGTGAGCCGCTTGCGGCTGGTGCAGCTCGGTTTCGTCATTCGGGGGTTGCAGGTAGGAGTGCCGCGGCCCGACGGCGGGATGTATTACGTCGATATCGACACCGACGACTGGTGGTTCGAGTTCGACGGCAAGGCGAAGTACCTCGACGAATCGATGCGCAAGGGAGTGTCGATCGAGGAGACCGTGCTCGATGAGAAGAAGCGTGAGGACGTGATTCGCGCATCCAGCGGTCGACGGCTGATCCGCGCGACAGGCGAGCACATCGTGTCGATCCCGGCTTTCGCGGGCCGACTCGCGGCCTACGGCATCCACTCTCCGACCCGTCGTCCACGTCCTGAGGCCGGGCCGTCGTTCGGCTAGCTGCTGCGCTCGGCACGGGTCGGGCTCGCGTGCGGTCGAACGTCTTGCGAGGGTTGCGCGGGCTCAGCGTGTCGAACGGGTCGTGCGGGGGTTGAGCGTGTCGGGTGGGCGGCGCGTGTCGAGCGGGCCGGGCGTGTCGAGCGCGTCGGGCGGCCGGCGCGTGTCGAGCGGACGAACGCTGCGCGTGTCGCGCGTGTCGGGCGTGTCGCGCGTATCGAGCGTGCATGGGCCGCGGGTGCCGAACGCCTTGAGCGGGCAACGGCGGCGCGGACCGATCGTCCCGCAGTCGCGCTGAGGGCGGTCACCGCACCGCGGTCATGACCGACCGTGCGCTGCGCCGAACACCGGGGCCACCGGCGCACATGCGACCACGGCCGAAGCCAGCGGTACGGGCACGCGCACAAATGCGCACCGTGGCCGACCACGGAGACCACGAGCACACATGAAGACCACGGCCACACATGTGATCGACGTCAAACGCATGTGTGCCCGTTGAAATCACATGATTTCGACGAGACGCGCGACGCGCGGCCGGGCGGGCGGCTACTTCAGCGACACGCCCGTGGTCGCGGTGGCCGGCAGGTTGTAGATGTCGTCGATGGCCGCCGCGAAGTCCTTCAGGATCACGTTGCGCTTGATGCTGAGCTTCGGGGTGAGGTGGCCGCTGGCCTCGGTCCACTCCGTCGGCAGAATCGTGAACTTGCGGATCGACTCGGCCCGCGAGACCATCGCATTCGCCTCGTCGACTGCACGCTGCACCTCGGCGCGCACCTGCGGGTTGGCGGCGCATTCCTCCATCGACATGTCGGCGGGCAGGCCGTTGTTGGCCAGCCACGTCGGCAGCATCTCGTCATCGAGCGTCACCAGTGCCGCGATGAACGGACGCTTCTCGCCGACCACGACCACCTGACTGACCACCGGGTTGGCGCGGATCGGGTCTTCGAGCGTCGCGGGGGCGACGTTCTTGCCGCCCGCGGTGACGATGATCTCCTTCTTGCGGCCGGTGATCGTCAAGAATCCGTCGTCGTCGAACGAGCCCAGGTCGCCGGTGCGGAACCAGCCGTCGTCGAACGCGGCCGCCGTGGCCTCGGGGTTGCGCCAGTACTCGCGGAACACGTTGATCCCGCGCACCTGCACCTCGCCGTCTTCGGCGACGCGCACCCCGACGCCCGGCAGTGCCGGTCCCACGGTGCCGATCTTGGTCTTGGTCGCCAGGTTCACCGTGGCCGGCGCCGTGGTCTCGGTCAGGCCGTAGCCTTCGAGCACCGTCACGCCCAGGCTCGCGAAGAAGTGGCCGAGCCGCTCGCCCAGCGGCGCCGAGCCCGAGATCGCGTAGACGATGTTGCCGCCCATCGCCGTGCGCAGCGTGCTGTAGACGAGCCGGTCGAACACGCGGAACTTCACGCCGAGCCAGAACGGGATCTTCTGCCCGTTCTGCGTCAGTCGCGAGTGCTCGATCGCGGTGCGGGCGGCAGAGCGGAAGATCTTTCCCTTGCCGGCGGACTCGGCCTTCTGCTCGGCCGAGTTGTACACCTTCTCGAACACGCGCGGCACGGCCAGCAGGAACGTGGGCTTGAACGACCCGAGTGCCGGCAGCAGGTGCTTCGTGTCGGGCTGGTGACCTGTCTTCACTCCGGCGTGGATGTTGAGGATGCTGATGAACCGCGCGAACACGTGCGCGGTCGTGATGAACAGCAGAGTGGATGCGCCCGGAGTCTCCACGACCTCGCGCAGCGCTCGCGACGAGTTGCGGGCGAGTTCGACGAAGTTGCTGTGCGTGAGCACGCAGCCCTTCGGGCGTCCGGTGGTGCCCGCGGTGTAGATGAGCGTGGCGATGTCGTCGCCGTTGGCCAGCGACCGGCGCCGCTCGATCTCGTCGTCGGCAACCGACGCGCCTTCGGACCGCAACGTGTCGAGGACTCCCTCGTGCATGTTCCAGGTCGTACGCACAAGCGGCAGGTCCTTCTGCGCCTCGGCAAGGCGGGCGGAGTGCTCGGGCAGCTCGGCGATGCACGCGATCGCGCCCGAGTCCGCGAGGTTCCACTGGATCTGTGCCGCCGAACTCGTCTCATAGATGGGAACCATGACGGCTCCGGCATAGAAGAGCGCGAAGTCGACGAGGGTCCAGTCATACGTCGTGCGCGCGATCAAGCCGACCTTGTCACCGGGTTGGATGCCGCCGGCGACGAACCCTTTGGCCAGGGCGACCACCTGCGCACGGAATGCGGAGGCCGAGACATCCCGCCATCCGTCTCCCTCTGGAACCGAGAACAGCGCGAGGTCAGGCGTGGCCGCGACCCGGTCCTCGAGCAGATCTGTGATGTTGGCCTGCGGGTCGGCGGGCACGATGGCTGGAACGTCATATGTGACAGTGGGCATTCCGGCATCTCCTTCGGTACCGTTACGGGTTGCTGTGCTTCGAGTCTAACCTGCGCACGGGGCCACGCTCCTGACATTCAGTCTCACTTATTGCGACACTCGATCTCGCCCTTCGGCATGCCGCGGGCCGGCGCATGCGCGCTGGGTAGACTTTTGCACGCACAGGCACGGCACACGCACGGCACGGGAGGGAGGCGAGCGATGTTCTACTGGCTGATGAAGTATGTGGTGATCGGGCCGATCCTGAAGGCGATCTTCCGTCCGTGGATCGTGGGACGTCGCAAGATCCCCAAGACGGGGGCCGCGATCCTCGCGAGCAACCACCTGTCGTTCGCCGACTCGATCTTCCTGCCGCTGCTGATCGACCGCCCTGTCGCATTCCTCGCCAAGAGCGACTACTTCACCGGCCAGGGCATCCGCGGCTGGGCCACGCGCGTGTTCATGAAGGCGACCGGGCAGCTGCCCATCGACCGGTCCGGCGGCAAGGCGTCCGAGGCATCGCTGAATACCGGACTTCAGGTGCTGGGGCGCGGCGAGCTGCTGGGCATCTACCCCGAAGGCACCCGCAGTCCCGATGGCAGGCTCTACCGAGGACGCACCGGCATCGCCCGCATGGCGCTGGAGGCCAAGGTCCCCGTCGTCCCGGTCGTGATGGTCGACACCGACACGATGATGCCGATCGGCCGGCGCCTGCCGCACATCGTGCGGGTGGGCGTGGTCATCGGCGAGCCGCTGGACTTCAGCCGCTACGCGGGCATGGAGAACGACCGCTACATCCTGCGCTCGGTCGTCGACGAGATCATGGTCGCGCTGCAGCGGCTCGGTCAGCAGCAGTACGACGACGTCTACGCCTCGACGGTCAAGGATCGCCTTCCGTCATCAGCGAAGGCGTGATATCGCGCGGCCGGTAGACTTGCCGGATGCTGCAGCACCTGGATGGCCTGGACCACTGGCGGACACTTCCCATCAAGCAGCAGCCCGCCTGGACAGACCCCGAAGCCGTGGCTGAGGCATCCGCTGAAATAGCGTCGATGCCCCCGCTCGTCTTCGCCGGCGAAGTGGATGCGCTGCGCATGAAACTCGGCCGCGCAGCGGCGGGACAGGCCTTCCTGCTGCAGGGCGGCGACTGCGCCGAGACGTTCGCGGGGGCCACGGCCGACAAGATCCGCAACCGCATCAAGACGGTGCTGCAGATGGCGGTCGTGCTCACCTACGGCGCTTCGCTGCCGGTGATCAAGATGGGCCGCATGGCGGGGCAGTTCGCCAAGCCGCGCTCCAGCGAGACCGAGACCCGCGGCGACGTCACGCTGCCGGCCTACCGCGGCGACATCGTCAACGGCTACGACTTCACCGAGGGCTCACGCGTGCCCGACCCGCAGCGGCTGCTGCGCGGCTACCACGCGGCATCGGCGACGCTGAACCTCATCCGCGCGTTCACCCAGGGCGGCTTCGCCGACCTGCGCGAAGTGCACAGCTGGAACCAGGGCTTCGCCAAGAACCCGGCCAACCAGCGCTATGAGGGCCTGGCCGCCGAGATCGACCGTGCGATCAAGTTCATGGAGGCAGCCGGCGCCGACTTCGACGAGCTGCGCCGCGTCGAGTTCTACACGGGCCATGAGGGCCTGCTGATGGACTACGAGCGGCCGATGACGCGCATCGACTCGCGTACCGACCTGCCCTACAACACGTCGGCGCACTTCCTGTGGATCGGTGAGCGCACGCGCGACCTCGACGGCGCGCACGTGGACTACTTCTCGCGCATCCGCAACCCGATCGGCGTGAAGCTCGGGCCCTCCACCACGCCCGACACGGCGCTGGCGCTGATCGACAAGCTCGATCCCGAGCGCGAGCCCGGTCGACTCACCTTCATCACGCGGATGGGTGCAGGCAAGATCCGCGACGCGCTGCCGCCGCTGCTGGAAGCAGTGAAGGATGCCGGTGCCACGCCCCTCTGGGTCACCGACCCCATGCACGGCAACGGCATCACCACACCCACCGGGTACAAGACGCGCCGTTTCGACGACGTCGTCGACGAGGTGCGCGGGTTCTTCGACGCGCACCGCGAGGTCGGCACGTTCCCCGGCGGCATCCACATCGAGCTCACCGGCGATGACGTCACCGAGTGCCTCGGCGGGTCGGAGCAGATCGACGAGGGCACCCTGGCGACGCGGTACGAGTCGCTGTGCGACCCGCGCCTGAACCACATGCAGAGTCTGGAACTGGCGTTCCTGGTCGCCGAGGAGCTTGAGCGGCTCTGATCCGCGTGGTGTGGGCCGCTCGGCTCGGCCTGGGCTGCTCGCCGAGCCCTCACCGGGGGTCGCTCCCGTCCAGGGCGCGGGCGATGCTACTGGGTGCCGGTGATCTGCAGATAGACGGACGTGCCCTTCGGGCGCATCTGGCCGGCTGCGGGGTCCGTCCCGGTCACCTGGGTGAGCCCGTTGGGGAAGAGCTTCCAGATCGGAGCGTAATCGACCGTGAAGCCCTGGCTCTCGAGGGTCCGGGCCGCCTGGTCGCGGGTCTTGCCGCTGACATCCGGGATCGGAAACGGCTGCGGCCCCTTCGAGACCACGAGCGTCACGGTATCGCCGGGGCGCCAGTCGCCGCCGCCGGGACGCGGGCCGACGCTGATCACATCGCCCTTGGTGACGGAGTCGCTGAAGTCTTCCGTGGTCTTGACCTTCAGGCCGAGGTCGGTCAGCGTCGAGGTCGCATCTGTCGCTGAGGTGCCGACCACGTCGGGCAGCGGGCCCTTCGACACCGACAGGGTCGCCGCGCCGCCCTCGTAGACAACGCACCCCTTCGTGCAGTCGACGGCCTTGTCGCTGCCACGGGCGGTGAAGGATGCCGCGATCACGGCTCCGTCCTTCGCATCGGTGAAGAAGTACGCGGCATCGCCGACGGCGACCTTCGCCCTGCTGAATTGGTCGCGTGCGTCCTTCTCGTCCATGCCGGCCAGGGCCGGGATGTCGTGCGGCGCAGGCCCGTTCGACACCACGATCGTCACCGTCGTGTGTTTGTCGACACGGTCCCCGGCCGCGGGAGTCGTGTCGATGACCGTGCCCTTGGCGACGTCGAGGTCGTAGGCGTCCTTGTGGGCCGGTGTGAGGTTCGCGGTGGTGATGGCCTGCTCCGCCTGGCCAAGCGTCTTGCCGGCGACCTGTGGCACGGCGATCAGCGAACCGGGTCCCGAGCCGAACCACCAGCCGGTGCCCCCCGCCAGGGCCGCGAGCAGAACCACCAGCACGAGCAGCCACGCGCCGCGGGTGCGCCGCCGCTTGGCGCGGTTGCGCAGACGCGTCGCGTTGTCGTCGCCCTCTGTCGGCACGGTGGGCACGCTCACGGCCGTGGGCAGCACTTTGGTCAGCTCGCCGGTGTCCAGTCGCTCCGTGACGCCCAGGGTGCCGGCGACGGCCAGAGTGCGCTGCACCTGCGGCGCGATGCCCAGCTGCTGCTCGATCTCGCGCATGCGGTCGAGCATCTCGGTGGCGTCGGCGGGGCGCTCGGCGGGCTCTTTCTCGGTGGACCACAGAACGAGCTCGTCGAGCTGCTCGGGAACGCCGGGGTTCTTCATGCTGGGGCGCGGCACAGAGTCGGTCGCGTGCTGGAAGGCGATTTGCATGGGCTGCTCGCCCTTGTAGGGCTGTTCGCCGGTGAGCATCTCGTACAGCATGATCCCGAGGGCGTAGATGTCGCTGCGGGCATCGGCGGTGCCGCGGGTGACCAGCTCGGGCGCGATGTAGGCGATCGTCCCGAGCAGCAGCTGCCCACTGGACGTGTTCGCCGTGGTCGCCCGGGCCAGGCCGAAATCGCCGATCTTGATGCGGCCGTCTTCGGCCAGCAGCACATTCTCGGGCTTGACGTCGCGGTGGACGATGCCGGCACGGTGGGCCGCGGCCAGCCCCGACAGCACGGCATCCATGATCGTCACCGTCTGCGCGACGCTCAGTCGCTTCTGCTCGCGCAGCAGCTCGCGCAGGGTGATCCCCGGCAGGTACTCCATGACCAGGTAGGCCATGTCGCCTTCCTGCCCCTGGTCGAACACGTTGACCACGTGCGGGTCGGCCAGGCGGGCGGCGGCGCGCGCCTCTTGGATGAAGCGGCTCTGGAAGATCACGTCATCGCTGAGATGGCTGTGCATGACCTTCAGGGCCACGCGGCGCTCGAGCCGAAGGTCGGTGGCCACATAGACGGTGGCCATGCCGCCACGGGCGATGCGAGCGCGCACACGATAGCGGCCGTCGACAAGACGCCCGATGAGGGGGTCTGCCTGCGCGCTCGTGCTCACGCTGCGAGTCTACGGAGGATTGGCCGCGAGCCAGGGCAGCGGCGCACCCCTCCGGGCCGCCGGCCGCGGTGATGCGATGCGCTCATCCGATGGCGGCGAGCCACGCGTAGGCAGGCTTCTCCCACTGGGCATACGCCCGCGGATAAGCCGAGATCTGCACGGCCTGCGCCGCGTCGGCGAAGTCCATCTTCTGCCAGCCGGCGATGTCCAGAAGCCCGCGGGTGCGCCCGGCGTTCGGGTTGCCCCGCCCGCCGAAGAACGCGCGCACGGCGCGGTCGGCGTCGCGGGTCTGCGCGGCCGTTCCCCACCCGGCGCTCGGCCGCTGCTGGAACAGTCCCAGCGAATCGCGGTCGCCGTAGTCGAGGTTGCGCAGTCCGGATTCCTGCATCGCAGTGCCCAGGGCGATCGCCAGCCCCCTGTTCGGCACGCCGAGCTGACGGCCGATCCGTACGATCAGGCGCGCATTGGCGGCCTGTTCGTTCGACAGGCCGGGCAGGCCGCTGGTGGGGATGCGCACGCGCTGACCCGGGTAGATGATCGAGTTCCAGTCCATGCCGTTCGCGTGCAGCAGCGCCGTCACGCTCACCCCGTGGGCGGCGGCGACGGCCGACATCGTGTCGCCGGCGCGCACCGTGTAGGCGCTGCCGGCGGAAGCCGGGGACGTGTCGGGGCGGGGCGCGGGCTTGACCGTTGGCTTGACCGTGGCCTTCGTCGCCGCGGGGGCGCCGGCTTTGGCCGGGATCACGAGCTTCTGGCCGGGGAAGATCACCGACGACCAGCGCAGGTGGTTGGCGTTGAGCAGTGTCTGCGTGCTCTGCCCATGCCGGCGGGCGATGGCACTGATGGTGTCGCCGGAGCGCACCGTATAGGTCGCGCCGGCGGCAGGTCGCATGGCGCTCTTCTTGTGAGGGGATGCCGCGGCCGCCCGCTTCGTGGGTGTCGCGGCCTTGGTGCTTGCCGGCGGCGTGAGCCGCAGGACCTGCCCAGGATGGATCACGGCAGACCTCCCCAGTCTGTTCCACGCCAGCACATCGGCCGTGCGCAGCCGATACCGCACGGCGATCGCCCACACCGTGTCACCACGCACGACGCGGTGCGTGGCGGGCGTGCGTCGCGCCGGCACCGCAGCGATCGTCGCCGGAGCGACGGCGGGTGAGATCGTCGGCATGATCCCGGTCTGCGGCGCCATCGGCGCGCGTTCGACAGCGGTTGCGGCGTGTGCGGGCAGCGCTGTCAGAGACAGCGCCAGCGATCCGATCGCGGCCGGCACTGCCATGGCTGCATGCCGAATAGTGCGGTGATGCTGTGGCACGAGTTTCCCCCCTCAGTGACCATGTCACCGTGTCACGGATGGCGATCAGTGTCAACAGGAGATGAAGACGTGGCTGATGTGACACCTGTGACAGCTGTGACGACAACCGGAGCGTCCGCGGCATGAGATAGTGGCCTGGTGAGCGCTGAGAACACGGCATCCACGTCCATCGACTGGTTGACACTGCCCGAGATCGCCGAATTGCTGGACGAGAGCATCGGGCGCGTGCATCGCATGCTCGACGATCGCCAGTTCGCCGCATCGCGGCGTGACGGTGCGGCCAAGGTGCCGGCGGCGTTCTTCATCGAAGACCGCCCGCTGCCGTCGCTGCGCGGCACGCTGTTCGCCCTGCACGACGCGGGCTTGGACGACGACGAATCGATCGATTGGCTGTTCAGCCCCGAAGAGACGATCGGTCAGCGTCCGATCGACGCGCTGCTGCAGGGGCGCAAGAGCGAAGTGCGTCGCGTGGCGCGCACCCTGGCCTGACCCGCCCGGTCAGGCCGAACGCACCACCGCATCGCGGGCCAGATCGCGCAGCTGCGCGACGGCCGCATTTCCCAGGGGCGCCCCCCGCAGGGCGCGGTCGGCGTCGGCGGCGTACTCGCTGATGAGCGTCTCGACACGTTCGAGGGCGCCGCTGTCTTCGATCGTGCGGCGCAGCGCCGCCACCTGTGCGTCGTCGAGGTCGGGGTCTCCGACCAGTTCGTCCATGATCCGACGGGCCGTGGGTGCCAGCGCCTCGCGCGCGTACGCGATGAGCACTGTGCGCTTGCCTTCGCGCAGGTCGTCGCCGGCGGGCTTGCCGGTCACCTCGGTGTCGCCGAACACTCCCAGCACATCGTCGCGCAGCTGGAAGGCCAGCCCCACCGGGTGACCGAAGTCGGCCAGCGCCTTCAGCTGAGCGGCGTCGGCCCCGGCCAGGCGCGCTCCGATCAGCAGCGGCTGCTCGACGCTGTAGCGCGCGGACTTCAACGAGGCCACACGCAGTGCGCGATGGGCATGCTCGGAATCGTCGGCGTCGACATGCGCCGACTCCTCGGCGACGTCCAGGAACTGCCCGATCGTGACATCGCGGCGCATCGTGGCGTACTGCGCGCGGGTCGCGGCGGCGATCTCGGCGGGCTCGGCGAGGAGCGAGCGCTCCATCAGGTCGTCGCTGAGGGCGACCAGCAGGTCGCCGACGAGGATCCCCCCGGCACGGCCGAAGGCCGCGGCATCCCCGTCCCACGATGCGGTGCGGTGCAGGCTCTGCAGACGCCGGTGGGCGGCGGGGCGGCCGCGCCGCGTGTCGGAGTTGTCGATCAGATCGTCGTGCACGAGAGCGGCGGCGTGGAACACCTCCAGGGCGGCTCCGACGCCGATCACCGAGGCCGGGATGTCGGGCGTGCCGACGGAGGACATCTCGGCCACCGAGGCGAATCCTGTGAAGCAGAAGCGGGCGCGCAAGCGCTTTCCGCCGACCACTGCGTCGGCGGCGGCATCCATCAGCAACGTCGCCTCCGAGCCGAATTCTGCGATCGCGCGGCGCTGGCGTGTGAAGAAGTCATCCAGTTGCTGGGAAAGCGCCGCGATCGTACCGGGGGAGGATGCCACGGGCCTAGCCTAGTGAGCGAACCGACGGGTAGACTCGAAGCAAGAATTCCAGCCGAGGGGGATGCATGCCACTCTCCGAACAAGAGCAGCGCCTGCTCGATGAGATGGAACGCCATCTCATGAACAACGACGCCGATGTCGTGCGCGCTCCGAGCGATGGGCGCGCCCTGAGTTATCGCAATGTCGTGTACGGGGCTCTGCTCGTACTCGTCGGCCTCGGCGGCCTGATCGCCGGGGTCGCACTTCCGCAGATCGTCATCGGGGTCATCGGCTTCGTGCTGATGCTCGGCGGTGTCGTGCTCGCCGTCACTCCCAGCCGTCATCGTCTGCGCGGCGCGCGTGATCCGCGACCGGTCGAGACTGCCCGTCCGTCGTTCATGGACAAGATGAACGAGCGATGGGATCGCCGCGGGCACGACCAGCAGTAGGCCCGCCCCTCCAGCCTCCACCGCGCTCCACCACACCCACACCGACCTTCGGGTCGGTGTTTTTTTGTGCCCGAGTGACTCCCGCGCCCCGTCTGGGCGGGGATGCGGCGCTGTTCCGGCGCCGCTCTGACGCCGTGCCGTCGTCACTCGCGCCCGTACCGTGCCGCGTGCCAGGGAGCCGACGTGGAGGAAATGCCTTCCTAATGGTGGTGAAGTGGAGGGTAGTGGAGTAAAGTGGGGGAGAACCTCACGGGGGGCCGGACAAAGAGGGGGGGGGTGATCGGCGATGTTGCTCGGAACGCATACTCCGAAGCTCGACGACAAGGGCCGCGTCATCCTGCCCGCGAAGTTCCGTGAGGACCTCGGCGCCGGCATCGTGGTCACCCGCGGCCAGGAGCGCTGCCTCTACGTGTTCTCCACCGAGGAGTTCGAGCGCATCCACGAGCGCATCCGCGAAGCGCCGCTGACCAACAAGCAGGCCCGCGACTTCCTGCGCATGTTCCTGTCGGGCGCCAGCGCCGAGAAGCCCGACGGCCAGAACCGCATCACGATCCCGCCGCCGCTGCGCACCTACGCCGGCCTCGAGAAGGAGCTCGTCGTCACCGGCGTCGGAGCCCACGCCGAGATCTGGGATGCCGCGGCGTGGAACACCTACGCCGAGAACTACGAAGACGCCTACAGCGAGATGGAGCAGGAGGTGATTCCGGGGCTGTTCTGATCCCTGTCCGTGATGCCCAGCCGCTCACGCCCTGACACACTTCCCCGGTGCCAGGTCAGAGCGGATGGGGATCAGGGATCGGGATCAGATGCCAGGACACACCATGGACATCCGCGACATCCACACCCCCGTCATGCTCGAACGCTGCGTCGAGCTGCTCGCACCTGCCCTCGAGCGAGACGGCGCCGTCCTGGTCGATGCCACGCTCGGGATGGGCGGCCACTCCGAGGCGTTCCTGCAGCGCTTCGACCGCCTGCAGCTGGTCGGCTTGGATCGCGATCAGGATGCGCTGCGCATCGCGGGGGAGCGCCTGGCGCCGTTCGCCGACCGGGTGCGGCTGGTGCACACGGTGTACGACGGCATCGGCGACGCGATCGCCGGCGCCGGCCTGTCCGGTGTCGAAGGCATTCTGTTCGACCTGGGAGTCTCGTCCCTGCAGCTGGATGAGACCGCACGCGGCTTCGCCTATGCGCACGACGCGCCGCTGGACATGCGCATGGACCAGTCCGTCGGGCTCACCGCGGCCGACGTCGTGGCCACCTACGGCGAGGGCGACCTGCGGCGCATCTTCGAGCGCTACGGCGAAGAGAAGCTCGCCGGACGCTACGCCCGCGCGATCATCGCCGCACGAAAGACCGCGCCGATCGAGCGGTCGGGCCAGCTCGTGCAGATCCTGCAGGAGGCGACCCCCGCGGCCGTCCAGCGCGCAGGGCATCCCGCCAAGCGGGTGTTCCAGGCGCTGCGCATCGAAGTCAACGCGGAACTGTCCGCCCTCGAGCACGCCATCCCCGCCGCCCTGGCGGCACTGAACGTCGGCGGCCGCATCGTCGTGCTGTCGTACCAGTCCTTGGAAGATCGCCTCGTCAAGAGGGCGATCGCCCAGGCATCGGCATCCACCGCCCCCGCGGGACTGCCGGTCGAACTTCCCGAACACGCCCCCCGATTCCGCCCGCTGGTCAAAGGCGCAGAGCTGGCGACCGACGAAGAGCGCGCGCGCAACCCGCGTGCGACACCCGTGCGGTTGCGCGCCGCCGAACGCGTGCGCGCTGCTGTGAAGGAGGACGCATGAGCACCCAGACCGCGGCCGTCCGGCCGCTGAGCGCGCCCGGGCTCACGCCGCGCACCGACGCGCCGCGACGACTGCACGCCGTCGCAGCCCCGGCACCGCGTCGCAAGCCACGCCTGGTGTACGGGCTGGTCGCCGTGGTCGGGGCCCTCGCCATCGTCGGGGCGCAGATGGTGCTGTCGGTGATGACGACGCAGACCTCGTATCAGATGGCGCAGCTGACCACTCAGCAGCGTCAGCTGACCTGGCAGAAGCAGATCCTGGATGACGAGGTCACCGGACTCAGTTCGCCGCAGTACATCGCCGCCAACGCCGCGGCCCTCGGCATGGTCGTCAACGAGTCGCCGAGCTATCTGCGTCTGAGCGACGGCAAGATCGTCGGGGCGGGCAAGAAGGCGTCCTATCGTTCGTCGGTCGACCCGCTCGGGCGCGGAGCCGTGGCCAACCACCTCATCGCCGATACTCCGCTGGTGACCGATCCGCAGGCCACGATCGAGGGGAGCGGGCGGGGAACGGCGAGCAAGAACGTGACACCCGTGCCCGTGACCGACGGCTTGCCCACCGTGCGCACACACTGAGACCATGACGCCCAGCAGCAGCACCCGTTCGCCACGGCGCCGCACCGTGGTGGCCCTTGCCGTTGTGCTCATCGTGCTCTGCGCGTTCGTGATCCGCTTGGTCGACATCCAGGTGGTCAACGCGCGCGAGAACGTCGACGCCGCCGTCGAGCACGGCCTCGGGGTCACCCAGACCATCGCCGGCACGCGCGGCGCCATCGTCGATGCATCCGGTCGGCCGCTGGCCTCCAGCATCCTCACCTACACGTGCCAGTACGACCCGTCGAACGTGCGCGACATCTCCCGCACCGCCGCCGACGGCACGAAGCTGGTCACCGCGTGGTCGCACGTGTCCACGCAGATCGCCAAGATCACCGGTCAGTCGGTCGACCAGGTGCGCGCGACGGTGTCGGATGCGCTGGTGAACAACCCGCACGCGCAGTACGCGCAGCTGAAGAAGGGCTTGTCCACCGAGCAGTACCGCGCGCTCATGGACCTCGGCGTCGACTACATCACCTGCACCGCCGACCCCGCCCGCGCCTATCCGAACGGCGCGGTGGCCGGAAACCTCGTCGGCTTCGTGCGGGGGGACGGCAAGCCGCTCGCCGGGCTGGAGAGCGAGTACAACCGGTGTCTGGCCGCCAAGAGCGGCACCTTGACCTTTCAGAAGGGCAAGGACGGCGTGATCATCCCGGGCACCGAGAGCGAGCAGCCGGCCACGGACGGCGGCACTCTCACACTCACGATCGACACCGACCTGCAGTGGTACATGACCCAGCTCGCGCAGCAGGCCAAGCAGGACATGCACGCCACGTTCGCGACCATCACCGTCCTGGACGTGAAGACGGGAAAGCTGAAGGCGGCCGCGGAGTATCCGACCGTCGATCCCAACAATTTCGACGCGAAGGGCAGCTACCTGTCCAGCCGCATCTTCAACTGGCAGTTCGAGCCGGGCTCAACCTTCAAGGGCATCACGGCCTCGACGCTGCTGGATTCCGGCGCGGCCACTCCCACCTCGACGGAGATCGTGCCCGACCGCAAGCACTTCCCCAATGGCGCCGTCGTCAGCGATGCCACCCGGCATCCCACCTACGACTACACCCTTGCGGGCGTGCTGATGGACTCGTCCAACGTCGGCGCCTCGACGTTCAGCCAGCGGGTGAGCCTGAAGACCCGGTACGACTACCTCAAGAAGTTCGGCATCGGGTCCGGCAGCGCGATCACGTTCCCCGGGCAGACGCAGGGCATCGTGCACCCGTACCAGCAGTGGGACAACCAGATGCGCTACGACACGTCGTACGGCCAGGGTCTGACCACCACGGTGCCCGAGCTGCTCGGCGCCTACGACGCGATCATCGACGGCGGCGTGAAGAAGCCGCTGCAGCTGGTGGAATCGTGCACCAAGCCCGACGGCACGGTCGTCAAGCCGACGCTGCCGAAGGCCACACGCGTGATCAGCTCCAAGACATCGGCGCAGATGCGCGAGATCCTCGAGAACGTCGCGCTGCAGGCCTCGTACGCCAAGATGATCAAGATCCCCGGCTACCGGATCGGCGTGAAGACCGGTACCGGTCAGATCGCGGCGAACGGGCATTACAAGGCCGGTGTCTACTACACGACGATGATCGGATTCGCCCCGGCGAACGACCCGCAGTACCTCGTCGCCGTCACGCTCGACGAGCCGACTAAGGTAAGGTCATCTTCGGCCAACGCGCCGTACTTCCAGAAGGCGATGACCCAGGTTCTCAAGACGTACCGGGTCATGCCGGCCACCAGCAAGCCGACCATTCTGCCGAAGTTCGGCTGACCCCGCGGGCCCGCATTTCACATGATCGCACTCACACTCCACGAGCTCGCCCGCGCCGTCGGCGGGCAGCTTCACCTTGCCGGATCCGACACCGACCAGACGGTCGTCTCGGGTGCGGTCGACACCGACTCGCGTCAGATGGAGCCCGGCGGGATCTTCGTCGCCAAGCCCGGCGAGGCCACCGACGGACACCTGTTCGTCGGCGCCGCCGTGGCCGCAGGCGCCGTGCTGGCCATCGTCGAGCACACCGTCGAGGCCGCCGTCACCCAGATCGTGGTGCCCGACGCGGTCCAGGCGCTGGCCGATCTCGCGCGCGAGGTCGTCGCGCGTGTGCGGGCGGGCGGGCAGCTGCGCATCGTCGGCATCACCGGCTCCAACGGCAAGACGACCACGAAGAACCTTCTGGCGCGCATTCTGCAGGACGAGGGCGAGACCGTCGCTCCGCGCGCGTCGTTCAACAACGAGGTCGGCGCGCCGCTGACCATGCTGCGCGTGACGCCGTCGACCCGCTTCCTGGTCAGCGAGTTCGGCGCCTCCGGCCCCGGCGCCATCGCGCACCTGGCCGGTCTTGTCCAACCCGACATCGGCGTCGTGCTGATGGTGGGCATGGCCCATGCCGGCGGCTTCGGCGGCATCGAGGGCACGGTGAAGGCCAAGGCCGAGCTGATCCGTGCGCTGCGCCCGGGCGGTGTCGCCGTACTGAACGCCGACGACGGCCGTGTCGCCTCGATGGCCTCGATCGCGCAGGAGCGCGGGCTGGCGGTCCGGTGGTTCGGCACGGGCCCGTCGGCCGACGTGCGCGCCGATGACATCGAGACGGATGCCGCCGGCACGCGGTGCACGGTCAGTGTCGACGGCGTCGGCCTCCCGCTGCGCCTGAAGGTGCTCGGCGCCCACCACGTGATGAACGCCATCGCCGCACTGACCGCAGCGGCCGTACTCGGAGTCGAGGCATCCGCCGCCATCGCGCGGCTGGAGACCGTCGAGCTGGCCGAACGCTGGCGCATGCAGCCGATGGGCAGCGACCGGGTGCGCATCATCAACGACGCCTACAACGCCAGCCCCGACTCGATGTCGGCAGCCCTGCGGACCCTCGCCCAGATCACCGGCCCGGACGAGCGCACGGTCGCCGTGCTGGGCGCGATGAGCGAGCTCGGCGAGTACGCCGGCGAAGAGCACGACCGCATCGGCGAACTCGCGGTGCGACTGCACATCCAGCGCATCGTGGTCGTCGGCGCCGAGGCGCGCCGCCTGTTCCTCGCAGCCGTGGGCGAAGGGTCGTGGGACGGCGAGGCGATGTTCTTCGCCACCGCCGACGAGGCCTACGACTACCTGATGGGTGAGCTGCGCGACGGCGATCGCGTGCTGGTGAAATCGTCCAACTCCGTGGGGCTGCGGTTCCTCGGCGATCGTCTGGGAGAATCGTTCTCGTGAGGTCACTCCTGACAGCAGCCGCGGTCTCGCTGGCGTTCACCCTGTTCCTCACGCCGGTATTCCTCCGGGTGTTCCGCAGATGGGGCTGGGGTCAGGTCATCCGCACGCCCGAAGACGTGCACAACCCCAGCCATGCCGCCAAACGCGGCACCGCCACGATGGGCGGGGTCATCTTCATCGTCGGGGCGGTGGTCGGGTATCTCGTCGGCTGCTACACCGGCAACAACCCACCCACGATCTCGGGCCTGCTGGTGATCTGGATGATGGTCGGGTTCGGGGTGGTCGGATTCATCGACGACTTCATGAAGGTGCGCAGCCAGCGCAGCCTCGGTCTGAGCGGGTGGCGCAAGATCCTCGGCCAGGTGGTCGTGATCGTGCCGTTCGGCGTGATGGCGATGAACTTCCCCGACCGGTACCAGCAGACGCCGGCCTCGGGAATGATCTCGGTCGTGCGCGACGTGCCGGTGCTGAACCTGTTCGCGCTGGGTGCGGTGATCGGCTGGATCCTCTACCTGATCTGGATCACGTTCATCGGCGTCGCCTGGTCGAACAGCACCAACGTCACCGACGGGCTGGACGGCCTGGCCACCGGCATCGGCATCTTCACGATCGCCGCGATGAGCCTGGTCACGTTCTGGCAGTTCAACCAGTCCTGCAGCGGCATCGGCCTCGTCGACGCCTACCAGCCCGCCTGCTACCCGACACGCGACCCGATGGATCTCACGATCATCGCGGCATCGTTCGTCAGCGCACTGATCGGGTTCCTCTGGTGGAACGCGCCCAAGGCCAAGGTCTTCATGGGCGACGTCGGCTCGATGTCGATCGGCGGGGTGATCGCGGCGCTGTCGATCCTGTCGCACACCGAACTGCTGGCCGTCCTGCTGGCCGGTGCCTTCATCGTCGGCCCCGGCTCGGTGATTCTGCAGCGCATCTACTTCAAGCTCTCGCGTGGCAGACGGCTGTTCCTCATGAGTCCGTTCCATCACCATCTCGAGATGCGCGGCTGGCCGGAGATCACAATCGTGGTGCGCATGTGGATCATCGCCGGCATGCTCGCGGTCACCGGCATCGGCCTGTTCTACGTCGAATGGCTCTCGCGCACATGAACGACGGGCGCAGATGAACGACCGACTGGACTCGCTGACCAGCTGGAACGCTGACTGGTCCGGCCTGCGTGTGGCGGTTCTCGGCCTGTCGATGACGGGGTTCTCCGTCGCCGACACCCTCGCCGAACTCGGCGCCGACGTGCTCGTGGTCACCGAGGGTGCCGATCCCGAATATGCGCGGCTGCTGCCGGTGATCGGTGCGCGGCTGCACGTGGGCGGCTTGGATGAGGTGCCCGCCGAGCTGGTGGCCTTCGCCCCCGACGTGATCGTGGCCTCACCGGGGTTCGCCCCGCATCACCCGGTGGTGGCGTGGGCGCAGGCATCGGGCATCGCGCTGTGGGGCGACATCGAGCTGGCCTGGCGTGTGCGCGACAAGGTCCTGCGCGCCGACGGCACGCCCGCCGAATGGCTGCTGATCACCGGAACGAACGGCAAGACCACCACGACCCAGATGACGGCCGCCATGCTCGTCGAGGGCGGCCTGCGGGCTGCCCCGTGCGGCAACATCGGCGTACCCGTGCTCGACGCGGTCCGCGACCCGGGCGGTTTCGACGTGCTGGTCGTTGAGATCTCCAGCCACCAGCTCTGGTATCTCTCACACCAGATCTCGCGGGAGGGCGCGGTCTCACCCCACGCGAGCGTGTGCCTGAACCTCGCTCCCGATCACCTGAAGTGGCACGGGTCGTTCGAGGCGTATCGCGACGCCAAGGCCGTCGTGTACGCCAACACACGGGTCGCCTGCGTGTACAACAGAACGGATGCCGCGACCCGGCGCATGGTCGAAGACGCCGAGGTGGTCGAGGGCGCGCGGGCCGTGGGCTTCGGTCTGGACATTCCCGGCCCCAGCGACGTGGGAGTGGTCGAGGGGATCCTCGTGGACCGCGCCTTCCTGGACGATCGACGCACGAGCGCGCTCGAACTGTGCACCGTCGACGACCTCGCCGCGCACGGTCTCGCCGCGGCGCACCTCGTCGCCGACGCGCTGGCCGCCGCCGCCCTGGCCCGCTCGCTCGAGGTGCCGCCCGCGGCGATCCGTGAGGCGCTGATCGCCTTCCATCTGGATGCGCACCGCATCCAGAACGTGGGCACCGTCCGCGGCATCACCTGGATCGACGATTCGAAGGCGACCAACCCGCATGCCGCGGCATCCTCGCTCGCCGCCTACCCGGGTGCGGTCTGGATCGTCGGGGGACGGCTCAAGGGTGTCGACATCAACGGCCTGGTCGAAAGCCGCGGGCCCGCAACGAAGGCCGCCATCGTGATCGGCCTGGATCGCACCGAGATCGTCGCGGCGTTCGCCCGACACGCGCCGTCGGTGCCGGTGATCGAGGTCGATGCCGGTGAGACTGAAGATGTCATGGCGCAGGTCGTCCGAATCGCTGCGGGCGTCGCCGATGACGGGGACGTGGTGCTCCTCGCCCCCGCCGCGGCATCGTTCGATCAGTTCACCTCCTACGCCGACCGGGGGAGGCGCTTCGCCGCCGCCGTGCAGGACCTGACGGCGGGGGGAGCCGATGACGAGCACGACGACCCGTCCGGCTCGCGGGACGCCTGAGCCGGCTGAGCGCTCCGGGCGCGGGCTGACCGCGCGCGTGTCCCTGGGCCGCGTGTTCGCGCCGGTTCCCAGCGAGTTCCTGCTGATCGCCTCGACATCGCTGCTGCTGACCGGCTTCGGTCTGGTGATGGTGCTCTCGGCCACCTCGGCCATCGGCACCGCGAACGGCGACCAGCCGTACGAGGCACTGCTCAAGCAGGGGATCTTCGCCGTGATCGGCGTGCCGCTCATGTTCATCATGAGCCGCTTTCCGATCGCCTTCTGGAAGCGGATGGCCTGGCCGGCGCTGATCATCGCGACCCTCGGTCAGATGCTCGTGTTCACCCCGCTCGGCCACAGCAACGACGGCAACCGCAACTGGATCGTCATCGCCGGCATGCAGGCCCAGCCGTCCGAGTTCCTCAAGCTCGCCCTCGCGCTATGGCTGGGCTACGTGCTCTACCGTAAGCAGACCCTGCTCGGACTGTGGCGGCACGTGTTCATCCCCGTGGTGCCGGTGGCCGCCCTAGTGATCGCCACCGTCATGGCCGGTCACGACCTGGGCACCGCGATGATCCTGGTGCTGATCGTGATCGCGGCGCTGTTCTTCTCCGGCGTCAAGCTGCGCATCTTCATCATCCCGCTCCTGCTGGGAGTGATCGGCGTCGCCGTGCTCGCGGTGACCAGCACCGACCGCATGCGGCGCATCATGAGCTTCCTCGACCCGGTCTGCGCCGACTACTACAACACCTGCTACCAGCCGCTGCACGGCATCTGGGGCCTGGCCAGCGGCGGGTTCTTCGGCCTGGGGCTGGGCAACTCCAAGCAGAAGTACGACTGGCTGCCGGCGGCCGCCAACGACTACATCTTCGCGATCGTCGGCGAAGAGCTGGGCCTGGTCGGGTGCTGCGTCGTCCTCGTGCTGCTCGCGCTGTTCGCCGTGGGCGCGTTCCACGTCATCCGCAAGACCGACGACATGTTCGTGCGCATCGCGGCGGGTGCGATCGTGATCTGGATCGTGGGCGAGGCGCTGCTGAACATCGGCGTGGTCCTGCGCCTGTTCCCGGTGCTGGGCGTGCCGCTGCCGTTCCTGTCGCAGGGCGGCACGTCGCTGCTGTCGACGCTGCTGGCGTGCGGGGTGCTGCTGTCCTTCGCCAGATCTCTGCCCGCGAAGGGCCCGACGCCCGTCGCCGCCCCTGCGGCGGCGAAGACTCCGCGGCGCACCCGCTAGCCTCGTGTGGTGACGACCTACTTACTGGCCGGAGGCGGAACCGCCGGCCATGTCAACCCGCTGCTGGCCGTGGCCGATGGTCTGCGCGAGCGCGACCCGGCCGCACACGTACTCGTGCTCGGCACGCGGGAGGGACTCGAGGCGCGCCTGGTCCCCGAACGCGGCTACGAACTGCTGTTCGTCGACAAGGTGCCCTTCCCCCGCCGGCCGAACGGCGACGCGGTGAGGTTCCCGGGTCGATTCCGTCGCGCGATCGCACAGGTGCGGCAGCACGTGCGAGAACGCGGCGTCGATGTCGTGGCCGGGTTCGGCGGGTACGCGTCTGCGCCGGCCTACGTCGCGGCGCGGCGTGAGAAGGTGCCGTTCGTCGTGCACGAGGCCAACGCCAAGCCGGGCCTTGCCAACGTGCTCGGCGCACGCCGCGCGGCGGCGGTCGGGGTCGCCTTCGAGGGCACGCGGCTGCGCGGCGCCGAGCCGGTGGGCATGCCCTTGCGGCGCGAGATCGTCGACCTCGACCGCGTCGGGCTGCGCGTGCAGGCCGCAGAGTTCTTCGGGCTGGATGCCGGCAAGCCCACGCTGCTGGTGTTCGGCGGCTCACTCGGCGCGCGCCGGCTGAACGAGGCGTTCGCCGGGTCGTGGCAGGACGTGCTGGATGCCGGGTGGCAGCTGATCCACGTCACCGGCGAGCGCAGTGACCTGGCCGACCCGGGTGTGCCCGGTTATGCGATGCGGCGCTACGTCGACCGGATGGACCTCGCCTTCGCCCTCGCCGATCTGATCGTGTCGCGATCGGGTGCGGCCACGGTGAGCGAGATCAGCGCCCTGGGGATCCCGGCGGTGTACGTGCCCTATCCGGTCGGCAACGGCGAGCAGAGCCTGAACGCCGCCTCGGCCGTACGCGCCGGCGCGGCACGGATCATCCCAGACGGCGCGTTCACCCCCGAGGTCGTCACGAGTGCGATCATCGGCCTGCTGGGCGATGCCGACGGGATCGACGAGATGCGGCAGGCTGCGGCATCGGTCGGCACGCGCGCCGGAACGCAGAACGTCATCGCCCTGATCGACCGGGCCCTCGCCGACCGCTGACGGGCCCGATCTCGGTCGTGGCCCGGCCTGCGTCGTCCACTGGCGTCGCCCGGTGCCTCGAGATCGCGCAGACTGCCCGGTCGGGGACCGCACGCGCGGGTCGGCGTCACGCGCCCGCGCGCAGGGCCGCTGCAGCCAGGGCGAGTGCCTCGTCGGCGTCGAGCCCGAGACCGCGGATCTGCTCCGCGAACGCGGCAGCCGCCCGCTGCGCCTGCTGACGCAGCGGGTCGCGGTCCAGGCTCACGAAGCTCCCCGCGCGTCCCCGGGTCTCGATGATGCCGGATGCCTCGAGCTCGCGGTACGCGCGCGCCACGGTGCCCGTGGCCAGACCCAGGTCGTCGGCCAGGCGACGCACGGTCGGCAGACGCTCACCGGCGACCAGTCCACCCGAGGCGATGGTGGCCACCAGCTGCGCCCGCAGCTGCTCGAACGGCGGTGCAGCGTTCGCCGGATCGATGTGCAGGGTCTGCTCGGCGTCCATACCCGTTTGTACCACCGTCTGGATCAGCGTCACACCGCGTGCCTGCGGCCGGACCGCGGCATCCCGCCCAGCCACCTCACAGCGCGCCACGCCCGGGGGCATCGCCGGGCCAATCTAGGATGGATCCGTCATGATCAGACCCGACCTGAGCCTTCCCATCCCCGACGACATCCACGCTGCGCACTTCATCGGCATCGGCGGATCCGGCATGTCGGGGCTCGCGCGCATGTTCCTGGCCCGCGGCATCCGGGTCTCCGGCTCCGACCGTGCCGACAGCGCGAACCTGCGGGCTCTGGCCGCTCTCGGCGCCGACGTGCACGTCGGGCACGACGCAGCGCACCTCGGCGACGCCGATACCGTCATCCACACCGGCGCCATCTGGCCGACCAATCCCGAATACGTCACCGCCCGGCAGCGGGGGCTCGCGGTCATCCACCGTTCGCAGGCGCTGCATTGGCTCATCGGCGGTCGCCGTCTGGTCTCGGTCGCCGGCGCGCACGGCAAGACAACCTCGACGGGCATGATCGTCACGGCCCTGCAGGCACTGGGCACCGACCCGACATTCGTCAACGGGGGAGTGATCGCCCAGCTCGGCGTTTCCAGCGGCACCGGGTCCGACGAGCTGTTCGTGATCGAGGCCGACGAATCCGACGGCACGTTCGAGCTGTACGACACGTCGGTGGCGCTGGTCACCAACGTCGACCCCGACCACCTGGACCACTACGGCACCGCCGATGCGTTCTACGACGCGTTCGCACGCTTCGCCGACAAGGCGCGTGAGGCCGTGGTCATCTCGGCCGACGACGCGGGCGCCACCCGTGTGCGCGCCCAGCTGGCACACGCGCACATCGTGACGTTCGGGCAGGATGCCGCAGCCGACGTGCGCGTGAGTGACATCCGCACCGACGGGCCTGTCACGTTCACCGTCTCGCACGGCGGGGTCTCGGTCGCCGCGCGTCTGCCGGTGCCGGGAGCACACAATGCGGTCAACGCCGCGGGGGCCGCCGCCGTGCTGCTCACGCTGGGGTTCGACCTGGCCGACGCCGTGCACGCGATCGAGGGCTTCACCGGCACCGTGCGCCGGTTCGAGCTGCACGGCGTCCAGCGCGGGGTCAGCGTGTACGACGACTACGCACACCACCCGACCGAGGTCGCCGCGGCCCTCACCGCCGCGCGCAGCGTCGTCGGCGAGGGGCGGATCATCGCGATCCAGCAGCCGCACACATACTCGCGCACGCAGCAGATGCACCACGAGTTCGCCGAGGTGCTCGAGCACCTGGCCGATCACACCGTCATGCTGGACGTCTACGGTGCGCGCGAGGACCCGGTGCCCGGTGTGACCGGCAAGCTCGTCAGCGACGACTTCGCCGACCCGTCGAACGTGCATTATGTGGCCGACTGGCAGGATGCCGCGGACTACACCGCCTCGATCGCCCGTGACGGCGACTACGTCATCACCCTCGGCTGCGGCAACGTGTATCAGATCATCCCGCAGGTGCTCGAGGCGCTCGGCCGGACCCCCGCCGCGGCCGACCAGGGATAGCCCATGCGCCGGCCCGCACCGCTTCCCGCTCCGGCACGGCCCGCGCCGCGGCCGTCCGCAGCCGGTGGGGCCTCGTCGCCCGGCGTGGACGGCACGGACGAGACGGGGCGGGATGCCGCGGCCCGGGTGGTTGCGCTCGCCGGCGGTGCGGCACCGGACGGTGACCGTCCGGCCGGCGGGGAGCATGCCGGCGTCGCTGACGCCACAGGCCCGGCAGTGGGGGCCGGCGCGGGTGCCGGCCTCGACGCGGGAGCCGGCGCCGGCTCTGTCGCGGACGACGGCATCGTCGGGATGCGTGATGTGTGGCGGGCGGCCCGCGCACGGCGTCGGGCGCTGCGCGCCGAGGTGCGCCGGTTCACCGGGCGCCAGCGCCGGCGCCGCGCCATCTGGATCTGTGTGGCCGTCGCCTTCGCGGTGCTCATCGCCGGGTCGTTCGGCGTGGCGTACAGTCCGCTGTTCGCCGTGCAGCGCATCTCAGTGGTCGGCGCGCACAGCCTGAAGGCTGCCGCCGTCGAACACGCCCTGGCCTCGCAGCTGGGAACGCCGCTGCCCTTGGTCGACGATGCGGCGGTCAAGGCCGCGCTCGTGCGCTTTCCGCTCGTGGAGACCTACACGCTGCAGGCCAGACCTCCGCACGAGCTGGTCGTGCGGATCGTGGAGCGCACACCCGTCGGTGTGGTGACGGGTCCCGCCGGCTACACGCTCGTGGATGCTGCCGGAGTGGCGCTGTCGACCACGGCGACGGCGCCGGAAGGTGAACCGGTGCTGACGGTGACCGGGGGAGTGGACTCGGATGCCTTCCGCTCGACGGGGCTCGTCATCCGCTCTCTGCCATCTGATCTGCGTGCACTGGTCACCGCGGTGTCGGCATCCACCCCCGATGACGTGACGCTCACGCTGGGCAAGACCGGATCGAAGGTCATGTGGGGCGGCGAGGACGACTCCGGGCGGAAGGTGCTGGTGCTGAAGGCGCTGATGAAACGGTACCCACCGGCCAAGACGGGTCTGTACGATGTGTCATCGCCTGACGCGGTCCTCGTGAAGTAGCGACAGCGTGCGCCCGATCGGGGGAGTTTCGACTCGCTCTTCGCGACACGCCCACGGCGTCGCGGGCTGTCGTGCCCCCTCCGCTTATCTTCAATCAAAAGGAATTGCATACCGGGCAATTCTTTAAACCTCTAGATGAGGTTGAAGGTTTACAGCTTGGTTCGGGACGAGACGGAGGCCGGCATGAGCCAGAACCAGAACTACCTCGCAGTGATAAAGGTGGTCGGCGTCGGCGGCGGTGGTGTCAACGCCGTGAACCGCATGATCGAGCTGGGGCTGCGCGGTGTCGAGTTCATCGCCGTCAACACCGACGCGCAGGCGCTGCTCATGAGCGACGCCGACATCAAGCTCGACGTCGGGCGCGAGCTCACGCGCGGGCTCGGTGCGGGTGCCGATCCCGAAGTGGGTCGGCGTGCGGCCGAAGACCACGCCGAAGAGATCGAAGAGGCCCTCGCCGGGGCCGACATGGTCTTCGTCACGGCAGGCGAGGGCGGCGGCACGGGAACGGGCGGCGCGCCCGTGGTGGCCAAGATCGCCAAGTCGATCGGGGCTCTCACGATCGGCGTGGTCACCAAGCCCTTCTCGTTCGAGGGCCGTCGGCGCCAGAGTCAGGCCGAAGCCGGTGTGGCCAAGCTGAAAGAAGAGGTCGACACGCTCATCGTGGTGCCCAACGACCGGCTGCTGGAGATCAGCGACCGCGGCATCTCGATGATCGAGGCGTTCGCCACCGCGGACCAGGTGCTGCTGGCCGGCGTTCAGGGCATCACCGACCTGATCACCACGCCCGGTCTGATCAACCTCGACTTCGCCGACGTCAAGTCGGTCATGCAGGGGGCGGGCTCGGCCCTGATGGGCATCGGCTCGGCCCGCGGCGCGGATCGCGCGATCAAGGCGGCAGAGCTCGCCGTCGAATCTCCGCTGCTGGAGGCTTCGATCGAGGGTGCGCACGGCGTGCTGCTGTCGGTGCAGGGCGGATCCAACCTCGGCATCTTCGAGATCAATGACGCCGCGCAGCTGGTCAAGGAGGCCGCGCACCCCGAAGCGAACATCATCTTCGGCACGGTCATCGACGACACGCTGGGCGACGAGGTGCGGGTCACGGTCATCGCGGCGGGCTTCGACGGCGGCGAGCCGCAGGCGCGCATCGAGCCGATGATCGGCAGCCGCACGGCACCGGCGCTGCCGGCGACGACGGCCGATGAGGCCGCATCCCGGAACGCGGGCGACGAGCCGAAGGACGGCTCCGACCAGAAGCCGGCAGTCAAGAGCGTGCCGGTCGCGGTCGTCGCCGAAACGGGCTACGACTCGGCGTTCGGCGACGACGACCTCGACATCCCCGACTTCCTGAAGTAGTGGACGACCTCGCCTCGCGGCTCGCCGCAGTCGACGCGCGCATCGCCGATGCCGCGCGCGCGGCGGGCCGCGATCCGGCTTCGCTGACGCGGATCGTCGTCACCAAGTTCCATCCGGCCGCACTGGTCGCGCAGCTCCACCGTCTCGGAGTGCGCGACGTGGGCGAGAACCGGCAGCAGGAGCTGACCGGCAAGACGGCGGAACTGGCGACGCTGACCGATCTGCGGTGGCACTTCATCGGGCAGGCGCAGACCAAGAAGGCGCGCGCCATTCGGGCGGCGGCATCCGTCGTGCATTCGCTCGACCGTGACAGACTCGCCGACGCGCTCGAACGCGCCGGCGAAGACACCGACGCCGTGCTGGACGTGCTGCTGCAGGTCAACCTCACCCAGGATCCGGATCGCGGAGGGGTGGCTCCCGCACAGCTGGAGCGGCTGGCCGAGCACACGGCGGGATGCCGCACCCTGCGCGTGCGCGGGATCATGGCCGTCGCTCCGCTCGACGAGGAGCCGGCCGCCGCGTTCGCACGACTGGCAGGCTTCGCGCAGCGCCTTCGCACCGTGGTGCCGGATGCCGACTGGATCTCGGCCGGGATGACGGCCGACTTCGGCGAGGCGATCGCCGCCGGTGCGACACACCTGCGGATCGGCTCGGCAATCACGGGACCGCGACCCGTGCACGATTAGCCTCGACTCAGACAAGCAAACGGAGGATGCGATGTCGAACCCGCTCAAGAAGACCATGGTGTACCTGGGCCTCGCCGACGAAGAAGAGATCGAAGACGAGCCCACCGCCGCACCGCACAGCACGGCCAAGACCATCGAGAAGGCTCCGGCCCCGGTCACGCCCATCCACCGGCCCGCCGTCGTGCGCCAGCCGGCCCCTGCCGCTGTCAGCGAGATCCTCACCGTGCACCCGAAGCAGTATCGCGACGCACAGCTGATCGCCGAGAACTTCCGTGAGGGAATCCCGGTCATCATCAACCTGTCGCAGATGAGCGACGCCGACGCGCGCCGCCTCGTGGACTTCGCGAGTGGGCTGTCGTTGGGGCTGTACGGCCGCATCGAGCGCGTGACGAGCAAGGTCTTCCTGCTCTCACCCGAGAACGTCGCGCTGTCCGGCGACGGCACGGTCGCCCAGGCCGATCCCGACGTCACGCCCTTCACCCAGCACTGACGCGGCGTGCAGATCGTCCATGTCATAGCAGCCGTCGTCTACTGGCTGCTGCTGCTGTACGTCGTGGCGCTGTTCGCACGGATGGTGCTGGACATCATCCCGCTCGTCAATCGAGGGTGGCGCCCGAGCGGCGCCGGTCTCATCGCCGCCGAAGTGGTCTACACCATCACCGATCCGCCGATCCGGTTCCTCCGCCGGTTCGTGCGGCCCGTGCGCATCGGTTCGATCGCGATCGATCTCGCTTTCACGATCGTGCTGATCGCCTGCTTCATCCTGATGTCGATCGTGCGTGCTCTCACGTTTCTGTGAGTGCCCTCCTCGCACCCCGTCACAGCGCCGACTATGCTGTCCAGGTAACACCGGTTCACTGGGCCGGGGTGCCCAGACATCGGTCAGCATCACGTTCACAACGAGCCCCGAAACGAGGAAGAAATGCCTTTGACTCCGGATGACGTCGTCACCAAGCAGTTCCAGCACGTCCGGTTCAAGGAGGGTTTCGACCCCGACGAGGTCGACGATTTCCTCGACGAGGTCGTCGTCGAGTGGCGCAAGGCCCTGGCTGAGAACGAAGAGCTCAAGGCGAAGATCGCCGCCCTCGAGTCCGGTCAGCCCGCCCCCGCACCGGCCGCCGCCGAGCAGGCACCTGCTGCCGCAGCGCCGGCCGTGCAGCCTGCGGCCGTCGGCGGTGCGAGCCAGAGCGCCGGCATCATCGAGCTGGCTCAGCGTCTGCACGACGAGCACGTCGCCGAGGGCAAGGCCCAGCGGGACAAGCTCATCGCCGATGCGCAGGCGCAGGCGGCCACGATCGTGTCGCAGGCCGAAGCCCGTGGCCGTGACGAGATCGCCCGCCTCGACAAGGAGCGCTCAGCTCTGGAGAGCCGCATCTCCGAGCTGAGCACGTTCGAGCGCGACTATCGCGCCCAGCTGCGCAGCTACATCGAAGGCAAGCTGCGCGAGCTCGAGACCACGGCGAACGCTTCCGGCCCGACGCCGGTCTCGTCCGTCGGCCTGTAGGGCCGGCGGTGAGTGGCCGCGCCCCTCTGCGGACGGTCGCGGCCGGTACCATCGTCGTCGTTCTGTCGGCGCTGGTGCTGGTCGCCGATCAGTTCACGAAGTACCTCGCGCTGAAGCACCTGCCGTTCGAGCAAGGTGTGCACGTGATCGGGGACTTCCTGATCTTCTTCCTGATCAAGAACGCCGGTGCGGCCTTCTCCCTCGGCGAGAGCGTGACCTGGCTGTTCACGATCGCCCTCGCCGTGGTCGCTCTGGTGATCATCTGGCTGGTGGGCACGCGGGTGCACTCCCGCGCATGGGCCATCGTTCTGGGCCTGCTGCTGGGCGGCGTGCTCGGCAATCTGTCGGATCGGCTGTTCCGCGAGCCCGGTTTCCCGGTCGGTCACGTCGTCGACTTCATCAACATGCCGTGGATGATGCCCGCGACCTTCAACGTGGCCGACATGTTCATCACGACGATGATGGTGGCCGTGGCGATCCTCGTGCTCACGGGGCTGCGCCTGGACGGCACGCGAGACAAGCACGCCTCGACCATGGGTGATGACGCGGGCGAGGCGTCCAAGGCCGACACGTCCTCGAAGGACTGAGGTGGAGTCCCGCACGCTTCCGGTGCCCGACGGCCTGGCCGGCTCTCGGGTCGATGCCGCTCTGGCGAAGATGCTCGGCTTCTCGCGCACGTTCGCGGCCGAGGTCGCAGACGCCGGCGGCGTGAGCGTGGACGGGCGTACGGCCGGCAAGTCCGATCGGCTGCACGCCGGTTCGTGGGTCGATGTGTCGTGGACGCCGAAGGCCGAGCCCGTGGTGGTGCCGGTCGCGGTGCCGGACCTGGGCATCGTGTACTCCGACGACGACATCGTCGTCGTCGACAAGCCGGCGGGCGTGGCCGCCCATCCGTCGCTGGGGTGGGGGGGCCCGACGGTGCTCGGGGCGCTGGCGGCGGCCGGATTCCGCATCGCGACCACGGGACCTGCCGAACGGCAGGGGATCGTGCATCGGCTGGATGCCGGAACCAGCGGTCTGATGGTCGTGGCATCCAGCGAACGCGCCTACGTCGCGCTCAAGCGCGCGTTCAAAGAGCGCACGGTCGAGAAGATCTACCACGCGGTCGTGCAGGGCCACCCCGATCCGCTGGCGGGCACGATCGATGCCCCCATCGGTCGGCACCGCTCGCACCCGTGGAAGTTCGCTGTCACGCCCGACGGCAAGGACTCGATCACCCACTACGAGACGATCGAGGCGTTCCGCGGGGCATCTCTGCTGGAGATCCACCTCGAGACCGGCCGCACGCATCAGATCCGCGTGCACATGGCCGCGCATCGGCATCCCTGTGTCGGCGACCCGCTCTACGGCTCGGATCCGACGCTGTCGGCGCGGCTGGGCATGACGCGGCAGTGGCTGCACGCGCATAGGCTCGCGTTCACGCACCCCCGCGCGGGCGAACGGGTGTCATTCGAGTCGCCGTATCCGGCCGATTTCCAGCATGCGCTGGACATCTTGCGCGAAGACTGACCGCTGACCGCCGCGCCGGGCGCCGAGGTCGGAGCCGGTACGTAGACTCGATCTCGTGGCATCCGATTCTTTCGTTCACCTGCACGTGCACAGCGAGTACTCGATGCTGGACGGTGCCGCCCGCATCGGATCGATGGTCGAAGAAGCCGCCCGGCTCGAGATGCCGGCGATCGCGGTGACCGACCACGGCAACACGTTCGCGGCGTTCGAGTTCTACAAGACCGCCAAGGCGGCCGGCATCAAGCCGATCATCGGCATCGAGGCGTACGTGACTCCGGGTACGCACCGCTCCGACAAGGCGCGCGTGCGGTGGGGGACCCCCGAGCAGAACGACGACGACGTCTCGGGTTCGGGTGCGTACACGCACATGACCCTGCTCAGCGAGACCAGCGAGGGCATGCACAACCTGTTCCGGCTCTCGAGCCGGGCCAGCCTCGAGGGCTACTACTTCAAGCCGCGGATGGACCGCGAACTGCTGCAGAGCTACAGCAAGGGGCTGATCGCCACCACGGGGTGCCCGTCTGGTGAGATCCAGACCCGCCTGCGGCTCGGTCAGTACGACGCGGCGCGTGCGGCAGCCGCCGAGTTCCAAGACATCTTCGGCCGCGACAACTACTTCTGCGAGATCATGGACCACGGTCTGTCGATCGAGCGGCGCGTGATCGGCGACCTGCTGAAGATCGCGAAAGACCTGCAGATCCCATTGGTGGGCACCAACGACCTGCACTACACGCACCAGCACGACGCTACCAGCCACGCCGCGCTGCTGTGTGTGCAGTCCGGCTCGACTCTCGACGACCCGAAGCGATTCAAGTTCGACGGCGACGGCTACTACGTCAAGTCGCCCGCCGAGATGCGGCAGGTGTTCCGCGACCACCCCGAAGCCTGCGACACGACGCTGCTGATCGCCGAGCGCTGCAACGTCGAGTTCAACCTGGGTGCGAACTACATGCCGCGCTACCCCGTGCCCGACGGCGAGACCGAAGAGAGCTGGTTCATCAAAGAGGTCGAGAAGGGGCTGCGCTTCCGCTACCCGGACGGCATCCCCGACGCGGTGCGCAAGCAGGCCGACTACGAGTGCGGCGTCGTCGCGCAGATGGGGTTCCCGGGCTACTTCCTCGTGGTGGCCGACTTCATCAACTGGGCCAAGGACAACGGCATCCGCGTCGGCCCCGGACGCGGGTCCGGTGCCGGCTCCATGGCCGCGTACGCCATGCGGATCACCGACCTCGACCCGCTCAACCACGGGCTCATCTTCGAGCGGTTCCTCAACCCCGACCGCGTCTCGATGCCCGACTTCGACGTTGACTTCGACGACCGGCGTCGCGGCGAGGTGATCCAGTACGTCACCGAGAAGTACGGCGACGACCGGGTCGCCCAGATCGTCACGTACGGCACGATCAAGGCCAAGCAGGCGCTGAAGGACGCCGGGCGCGTGCTCGGCTTCCCCTTCAGCATGGGTGAGAAGCTCACCAAGGCGATGCCGCCGGCGGTGATGGGCAAAGACATGCCGCTGGGCGGCATGTTCGACCCGAAGCATCCGCGCTACAAAGAGGCATCCGAGTTCCGGACGGTCATCGAGACCGACCCCGATGCCAAGACCGTGTTCGACACCGCCGTGGGTCTGGAGAACCTGAAGCGTCAGTGGGGCGTGCACGCGGCCGGCGTCATCATGTCCAGTCATCCGCTGACCGACATCATCCCGATCATGAAGCGGGAGCAGGACGGTCAGATCGTCACGCAGTTCGACTATCCGTCCTGCGAGACGCTCGGCCTGATCAAGATGGACTTCCTGGGGCTGCGAAACCTCACGATCATCAACGACGCGCTCGACAACATCGAAGCCAACCGCGGGCATCCGCTGGTGCTCGAAGAGCTGCCGCTGGATGACCGCGAGTCGTACGACCTTCTTTCGCGCGGCGACACACTCGGCGTGTTCCAGCTCGACGGCGGGCCGATGCGGTCGCTGCTGCGGCTGATGAAGCCCGACAACTTCGAAGACATCTCGGCGGTCATCGCGCTGTATCGACCGGGACCGATGGGTGCCAACTCGCACATCAACTACGCACTGCGCAAGAACGGTCAGCAGGAGATCTCGCCGATCCATCCGGAGCTGGCCGAGCCGCTGCAAGACATCCTCGAGACCAGCTTCGGCCTGATCATCTATCAGGAGCAGGTGATGGCCATCGCCCAGCGCGTCGCCGGGTTCTCGCTCGGCCAGGCCGACATCCTGCGCCGCGCGATGGGCAAGAAGAAGAAGTCCGAGCTCGACAAGCAATACGCAGGCTTCCACCAGGGCATGATCGACCGCGGGTACGGCGAGGGCGCGATCAAGGCGCTGTGGGACATCCTGCTGCCCTTCTCGGACTACGCGTTCAACAAGGCCCACTCCGCCGCTTACGGCCTGGTGTCGTACTGGACGGCATATCTGAAGGCCCACTACCCGGCCGAGTACATGGCGGCTCTGCTGACCAGCGTGGGGGACTCGAAGGACAAGCTCGCGCTGTATCTGAACGAGTGCCGGCGCATGGGCATCAAAGTGCTGCCGCCGGACGTCTCGGAGTCGATCAAGTACTTCGCGGCCGTGGGGGAGGACATCCGGTTCGGTCTGGGCGCGATCCGCAACGTCGGCTCCAACGTCGTCGACGGCATCGTCCAAGCCCGGCAAGAAGGCCCATACACGACCTTCCACGACTTCCTGCGCCGGGTTCCGCCGCACGTCGCCAACAAGCGCACGGTGGAATCGCTGATCAAGGCCGGTGCATTCGACTCGATGGGCGCCACGCGCCGTGCCCTCGTTGAGATCCACGAAGACGCGACCGAGGCCGCGGTGCTCGACAAGCGTCGCGAGGCGCACGGCGAGGTCGGATTCGACTTCGACTCGTTGTGGGGCGACGACGAGCCGCAGCACGACAGCAAGGTGCCCGATCGTCCGGAGTGGACCAAGAAGGACAAGCTCGCCTTCGAGCGCGAGATGCTCGGGCTGTATGTCTCGGACCACCCGCTGGCGGGGCTGGAGATTCCGCTCGCCAAGCACGCGTCGATCAACATCCACGATCTGCTCAGCAGCGAGGACATGCGCGACGGCGACCAGGTCACCGTCGCGGGGCTGGTCACCAGCGTGCAGCACCGTGTGGCCAAGCAGAGCGGCAACCCCTACGGCATGATCACCGTCGAGGACTTCAACGGCGAGGTGACGGTCATGTTCATGGGCAAGACCTACACCGAGTTCCAGACCATGCTGCAGGCCGACTCGATCCTGGTGGTGCGCGGCCGGGTGTCGCGGCGCGACGATGGGCTGAACCTGCACGCGCAATCGTGCTTCTCACCCGACCTCGGGGTGGCGGACGCATCCGGGCCACTCACGCTGACCATGCCCGAGCATCGCGCCACCCAGCGCGTGGTGGGCGATCTCGCCGAGATGCTTCAGCGACACCACGGCGACACCGAGGTGACGCTGCGGCTGTATCGCGGCGGCACGGCGAAGGTGTTCGAGGTGCCGATGCCTGTGCATGTGACAGCAGATCTCTATGGAGAGCTCAAGGGATTGCTCGGTCCCAATTGTCTCGGGTGACCGCTCAGATAGGATCGGACGGCGCCGGGCCGACACGCGCCGCGGCCATCGGAAGGAGACCCTGTGACCGACGAACAGCACACAGACCCGCGGCAGGGCGTCAACGCGCACGATGATGCATGACTGACGGATGCCGCCGGTCACGGCGCTAGCACGAGGGCGACGGCGTTTCCGGTGGCCGACGCCCAGGCCGCCGAAGACACGACCCCGGTGCAGTACGGCGTCGGGGCCGTTCTCGTTGCGCGAAGTGATCCTCGCCGGTGTGTGGATCGTCGCATTCGTCGTCTCGTTCTTCTCGAACAGCTCGTACGTGTTCAGCTCGGTGTGGACGCACGGCATCGACTGGATCCTCGCAATCGGTCGTGCCGACCGGTGGGCCGTCTTCCTGCTCGTGCTGCGCCGACTTTCGCCCACCGGCATCCGTCGTGTCGGCTCGCTGGGCATCGACCAGTTCGCCTCGGTCGCCTTCAGCGTCGCAGCAGTCGTCTGGCTGCAGATGCTGTGGTTGCAGGTCGCGGTAGTCATCGCCGGCGGAGGCGTGCGCTCGCAGACGGGGATCGCCGTGGTCAGTGTGCCGTGGGTCACGACCTGGGTGCCGTGGGTGGAGCTGGTGCTCATGCTCGCCGGCGTCGTGCTGACGGTGTTCGCCCCGTTCATCCCGGGGCTCTCGGACGACTTCCGGCACCGCCCCGAGACCGTCTCACATCGCAGCGCGCGCCTGGCGCGTCCGGTCGCGCCCCGGCCCAAGCCGGTGCTGTCGCCGGTTCCCGCCCATGCCTTCGCTCCGGAACGGACCGCGCCGGCAGCGGCTGCACCCGCAGAGGCGGCACAGGCGACGGTCGCACCGCAGGCGACGACTCCCGCCGAGGCGGATGATGCGTCTGCAACGCCCTCTGCAGTCGACGCGGCGGCCGCCGGTGACGATGTGCCCGCCGGCGGCGGCATGTCGAAGGAGGCGGCATCCGACCAAGACGCGACCAGCGCCGTTCCCGCGGCCTCGCGTCAGGCGTTCTGGGCGCTTGTACCCGAGGAGCGCGACGTCGTCGATGAGAACGGCACCGCGCTGTTCCGCATCGGCCCGACCGCCTGGGCCCTCGTCATCGAAGACCGTGGGTCTTCGTACGTCGTCCGCCACGAAGACGGCCGGGTCGGCCTGCTCAACGACGTGTCGGGGGTCACGCGCGGCTGACGCCCCGCGCAGATCGCGCGCGGCCTCGTCATGACCGAAGGAGCACACGGGCCCACCGACTAGCCTGGAACGATGCTGCGCATCATCGACCTCCGGGGTCACTCATTGTCGGCCGCTGATCTTCTCGCGGCGGTGCCGCGCGCACAGGCGGCCCGCGCGGACGCGCTGGCCGCCGCCGGCCAGATAGTGCTCGACGTCGCCGCGCGCGGCGAGGCCGCGCTGCGAGAGCAGGCCGATCGGTTCGATCGGGTGCAGGGGCACGCGATCCGTGTGCCCGCTTCGCACCTTGACGACGCTCTCGCGCAGCTCGACCCCGCTGTGCGGGCGGCCCTGGAGGAGTCCATCCGTCGCGTGCGGATCGCCTCACGCGCCCAGGTGCCGGCACCGGTCGTGACCGAGATCGCCGCCGAGACCGGCGGCGGGGCGGCATCCGGGCGCATCGAGCAGCGCTGGCAGCCGGTGCGCCGCGCCGGCGTCTACGTCCCCGGCGGCAAGGCGGTCTACCCCTCCAGCGTGGTCATGAATGTGGTCCCCGCCCAGATCGCCGGAGTCGGACAGGTGGCCCTGGCCTCCCCACCGCAGGCGGCGTTCTCGGGTCGGGTGCACCCCGACATCCTGGCCGCGGCCAAGCTGCTGGGAATCGACGAGGTGTACGCGATGGGCGGCGCCGGCGCGATCGGAGCCTTCGCCCACGGTGTGGCCTCGTTCGGTCTCGACCCCGTGGACGTCGTCACGGGGCCGGGCAACAACTTCGTCGCTGCCGCCAAGCGCGCCGTCGCGGGGCTGGTGGGAGTGGACGCCGAGGCGGGCGCCACCGAGATCCTGATCGTGGCCGATGAGGCAGCCGACGCGACGCTGATCGCGGTGGATCTGATCAGCCAGGCCGAGCACGATGAGCAGGCGTCGGCGGTGCTGGTCACCGACAGCCCCGAGCTGGCCGGGCGCGTGCACTCCGAGGTCGCCGCGCGCGTGGCGGCCACACGCAACGGCGCCCGCGCCGGAGAGGCGCTCGACGGCGTGCAATCGGCGATCGTGCTGGTCGACGATCAGGACGCCGCCGCGGCGTTCACCAACGCGTACGCGCCGGAGCACCTCGAGCTGCACGTGGCCGATCCGCGGCCCGAGCGGTTCGTGAATGCGGGGGCGATCTTCGTGGGGGCCTATTCGCCGGTGAGCCTGGGAGATTACCTCGCCGGGAGCAACCACGTGCTGCCCACCGGGGGACAGGCGCGCTATGCCCCCGGGCTGTCGGCTGCGACGTTCCTGCGCCCGCAGCAGGTCATCACCTACGGGCGCGATGCGCTGGCCGACGTGGTCGACCACATCGTCGCCCTGGCCGAGGCTGAAGCGCTGCCCGCTCACGGCGAAGCGGTCACCGCGAGGTTCGCGGGGTAGTCTGTCGCCTGATGCACTGCCCCTTCTGCCGCCACCCCGATTCCCGCGTCATCGATTCGCGCACGAGCGATGACGGCCTCGTGATCCGCCGTCGTCGGCAATGCCCCGAGTGCGGCCGACGATTCTCGACCGTCGAGACCGCGAGCCTGACCGTGCTCAAGCGCTCCGGTGTCGCCGAGCCCTTCAGTCGTGAGAAGGTCGCCGCGGGTGTGCGCAAGGCGTGTCAGGGCCGGCCGGTGACCGACGACGACCTGGCGATCCTCGCGCAGAAGGTCGAAGAGGCGGTGCGCGGCACCGGCGCCGCCCAGATCGACACGAACGACATCGGACTGGCGATCCTCGGCCCGCTGCGGGAGCTCGACGAGGTCGCGTATCTGCGTTTCGCGAGCGTCTACCAGGCGTTCGACTCGCTCGACGACTTCGATGCGGCCATCGCACGGCTGCGGGCCGACCATGCCGCGGGCGGGGCAGTGGAGGACTGACCGATACGCTGGAGGGGATGTATCCCTTCCTCTTCCGCATGGTTCTCTCCCACCTCGATGCGGAATTCGCGCATCACAGCGGCATGGCCGTCGTCCGCCTGCTCGGCATGCGGGTCTTCGCCGGCGTGACGCGCCGGCTGACGGCCCCCGACGCCGCACTGCGCACGTCGGTGCTCGGCCTGACGTTCGATTCGCCGTTCGGCGTCGCTGCGGGGTTCGACAAGGACGTCGTCGGCGTGCGCGGGTTGACTGCCCTCGGCTTCGGTCACGTCGAAGTCGGCACCGTCACGGCGATCCCGCAGGACGGCAATCCCAAGCCGCGCCTGTTCCGGCTGATCCCCGACCGCGCCGTCATCAACCGCATGGGCTTCAACAACCGCGGAGCGGCGGCGGCCGCCGCACGTCTGGCCAAGCTGCGACGCAGTCCGCGCCCGCGCAGCGTGATCGGCGTGAACATCGGCAAGAGCCGGGTGGTGGACGTCGCCGACGCCACTGCCGACTATGTGCGCAGCGCGACGCTGCTTGCTCCGCTGGCCGACTACCTCGCCGTCAATGTGTCCTCGCCGAACACGCCGGGACTGCGCGGGCTGCAGGCGGTTCAGACGCTGCGGCCGCTGCTGCAGGCGGTGAAGGATGCCGCGGGCACGACGCCGCTCCTGGTGAAGATCGCCCCGGACCTGCCGGACGACGAGATCGCCGCGATCGCGTCGATGGCCGTCGAGGAGGGCCTGGCGGGCATCATCGTCACGAACACGACCATCTCACGCGAGGGCCTGATCTCGGACCCGGCGGTCGTTGCCGCGGCCGGAGCGGGCGGACTGTCGGGTGCGCCGCTGAAGCAGCGCGCGCTGGCCGTGCTTCGCCAGGTGCGCGCCGTGGTTCCCGCGCACTTCGCCGTGATCGCCGTGGGAGGGGTCGAAACGGCCGCCGACGTGCAGGAGCGGCTGGAGGCTGGAGCAGACCTCGTGCAGGGCTATACGGCCTTCCTGTACCGGGGGCCCTTCTGGGCGCGTCAGATCAACCGCGGGCTCAGTGCGGGTATTGGCCGCGCTTGACCTGAGGCTTGGGCAGCCGCATCCAGCGCATCTGGATCGTGCGCATCGCGCCGTACCAGCCGAGCCCGCGCTCGCGCTTGCTCCCGAACTTGCGACCCGCCGCGCGCTTGACGCGCAGTGAGGTGACGACCATGTCGATGATCACCAGCAGCACGAAGATCCACAGGATGAGCATGCTGATCAGCTGGATCTCGGTGATCTGCACGACCATCGTGACGATCACGAGGATCATCAGCGGCATGATCAGCTCGCCCAGGTGCCAGCCGGCATCGATGTAGTCGCGCACGAAGCGGCGCTGAGGGCCCTTGTCGCGGACCGGCAGGTACTTGTCTTCGCCGGCGGCCATGCCGATGCGCGCGCGCTCGCGCTGGGTGGCCATGTCTGCCTTCTGCCGCTGTCGGGCTTCTTTGGTGTCGGGCACGAGCGGCCGCTTGCGCGCGGCCTCCTGCTCGGCCCGCGTCGGGGTCGGCCGTCCCTTTCCAGAGTTCGTGACGTCGTCGGTGGCGTCCTCGGCGGCGGGTTCGGCTGTCTTCTTGGACACGGATGATCCTCGGTCTCTGTGAACGGGTTCCCTTAAGATTACCCGCATGACATCTGAGCTGTCCCGACCCCAAGCCGTCCGCGATGCCGCGGACAGCGGCATCCCTTCAGCATTGGCCGACCTGGGAAGTCTCGTGCGCATCCCGTCGGTCGCTTTCGCGGGCTTCGACCGCGCACATGTGCAGCGCTCCGCCGAGGCGGTGCGCGAGCTCATGGAAGGCATCGGACTGTTCGAGCGTGTCGAGATCCGCGATGCGGCCATCCCCGGAACCGAGGAGCGTGGCATGCCCGCGGTGCTGGCCACGCGCGCAGCCCGCAACGGCAGGCCGACCATCTTGCTGTACGCGCACCACGACGTGCAGCCGGTCGGAGACGAAGGGCTCTGGACGTCGTCGCCGTTCGAGCCGACAGTGCGCGACGGCCGCCTGTACGGGCGGGGGGCCGCCGACGACAAGGCCGGCATCATGGTGCACGTCGGCGCACTGCGGGCTCTGCGGGCGGCGCTGGGAGACGATCTCGATCTCGGCATCGCCGTGTTCATCGAGGGAGAAGAAGAGGCAGGGTCCCGCTCGTTCGCACAGTTCCTCGCCGACAACGCCGATGCGCTGCGAGCCGACGTGATCGTGGTCGCCGACTCGGGCAACTGGGATGCCGTGACCCCGGCGGTCACCGTCTCGTTGCGCGGCAACGCCCGCTTCACGCTGAAGGTGCGCACTCTCGAGCACGCGTCGCACTCGGGCATGTTCGGGGGAGCGGTGCCCGACGCGATGATGGCGACGGTGACGCTTCTGGCGACGCTGTGGGACGACGCGGGCGCCGTCGCCGTCGAGGGCCTCGCCGTGCGCGACGCGGCGACCCCGGACTACTCGGAGGCGACGCTGCGTGATGAGGCAGGACTTCCGCAGGGGGTCCAGCCCATCGGGCGCGACAGCATCCTCAGCCGCATCTGGAACAAGCCGTCGATCACCGTGACCGGCATCGATGCGCCCAGCGTCGTGAACGCCTCGAACACGCTCAGCCCCGAGGTCAGCGTCGTCATCAGTGCCCGGATCGCCCCCGGGCAGTCCGCCCGTGACGCGTACGAGGCGCTCGCAGCGCATCTGCGTGCGCATGCGCCGTTCGGCGCCCAACTCGAGTTCGTCGATGTCGACTTCGGGGACGGATTCCTCGTCGACACCAGCGGCTGGGCCGTGCAAGACGCGCGCGCGGCCATGCAGGACGGATATGGCGTCGCGCCGGTGGACCTGGGCGTGGGCGGCTCCATTCCCTTCATCTCCGACCTGGTGCGCGAGTTCCCCGACGCCCAGATCCTGGTCACCGGTGTCGAAGACCCGCATGCGCGGGCCCACAGTCCGAACGAATCGCTGCACCTGGACACTTTCCGTCACGCACTGCTGTCCGAAGCGCTGCTGCTGGAACGGCTGGACGCCCGCGAAATGTGACCCGGCGGTCCGCGATGACACGGCCTCGGACGCGGCCGCGGCCGTGTGCGCGGGCGTAGACTCTTGGGCGTCCGCCCCGCTTCTGCCAGACCTGGAGGATTCACATGACAGACACGGCACTGACCACGGAACAGACGGTGAGCGAGCACGGTGTGCTGCTGACCGATGCCGCCTCAGACAAGGTGAAGAGCCTGCTGGCCCAGGAAGGGCGCGATGACCTGCGACTGCGTGTCGCCGTGCAGCCCGGAGGCTGCTCGGGTCTGATCTACCAGCTGTACTTCGACGAACGGGTCCTCGATGGTGACCGCACGGTCGACTTCGACGGTGTCGAAGTGATCGTCGACGACATGAGCGTCCCGTACCTCGACGGCGCGACGATCGACTTCAAGGACACGATCTCGGAGCAGGGCTTCACGATCGACAACCCGAACGCTGCGGGGTCCTGCGCGTGCGGCGACAGCTTCCACTGATCACACGGTGACCTCGTCGGCTTCGGCCGGTGCTCGGCGTACCCGCGGAGGGTGGGCCGAACACCATGCGTCCCTGCTTCCGGGCTGGACGAATGGCCAGAATCCGGTGGGAGGTTGCTCTAGACTTGCCACTGTCGAAACCATGATTCCGGAAAGGTGCATCGTGCCCTCGAAACGTCGCCTGCGCTGGCTCGCTCTCCCGGTGGGGGGTGCCGCGGCCGTTCTGCTGGCCGGATGCACGTCCACCCAGCTACACGGGTATCTGCCCGGGTTCGCGGACCCGAACGCGAAACCCGCGACCAACCGCACCGACATGGTCGCCTCGCTGTGGACCAACTCGTGGATCGTGCTGCTCGTGGTCGGTCTGATCACGTGGGGCCTCATGCTGTGGGCGATGATCGCCTACCGTCGTCGCAAGGGTCAGACGGGCCTGCCGGTGCAGTTGCGCTACAACATGCCGATCGAGATCTTCTACACGGTGATCCCGCTCATCCTCGTGGCCGGCATGTTCTCATTCACCGCACGTGACCAGACGATCATCGAGACGCAGGATCAGCACCCCGACGTGTCGGTCGTGGCGATCGGCAAGCAGTGGTCGTGGGACTTCCAGTACAACGGCCAGGCCTCTGACAACTCCGACGCCGTCTGGTCGATGGGCACGCAGGCACAGCCCGACAAGAACGGCAACGTCGACCAGGATGCGCTGCCCACGCTGTACCTTCCCGTCGACAAGACCGTGCGCATCGACCTCGAGTCGCGTGACGTCGCGCACTCGTTCTGGGTCATCGACTTCCTGTACAAGAAGGACCTCTACATCGGCAGGGACAACTCGTGGTCGTTCACCCCGACCCGCGAAGGCACCTACCAGGGCAAGTGTGCGGAGCTGTGCGGCGAGTACCACTCGGCCATGTTGTTCCGCGTCAAGGTCGTGAGCGCGGCTGAATACCAGCAGCATCTGACGGAACTGCGCGACGAGGGAAACACCGGCGACATCACGGACGGTTACGACCGGCTCGGCAACGAACCCGGTACTGGCGCTCAGAACAAGGGGAACAACTGATATGGCGACCACGCTCCCATTGCAGGAGTCCGCACAAGGCCACAGATCCACGCTGCCTCCGCGCCAGGCGGCGCTGATGAGCGCCACCCGCGTGGAGCAGAAGGGCAACATCGTCGTCAAGTGGATCACCTCCACTGACCACAAGACGATCGGCTACATGTACCTGATCGCCTCGGTGATGTTCTTCATGCTCGGCGGGGTGATGGCGCTGATCATTCGCGCCGAGCTGTTCGCGCCGGGACTGCAGATCATCCCGACGAAGGACCAGTTCAACCAGCTGTTCACGATGCACGGCACGATCATGCTGCTGATGTTCGCGACGCCGCTGTTCGCCGGCTTCGCCAACGCGATCCTGCCTCTGCAGCTGGGTGCGCCGGATGTCGCCTTCCCGCGCCTGAACGCGTTCGCGTTCTGGCTGTACCTGTTCGGCTCGACGATCGCGACGGCCGGGTTCCTCACGCCGCAGGGCGCCGCGGCGTTCGGGTGGTTCGCCTACCAGCCGCTGGCCAATGCCACGTTCTCGCCGGGAGCCGGTGGCAACCTGTGGATGCTCGGCTTGGGCATGAGCGGGTTCGGCACGATCCTGGGCGCCGTGAACTTCATCACGACCGTCATCACGATGCGCGCCCCCGGCATGACGATGTGGCGCATGCCCATCTTCTCCTGGAACACGCTGATCACCAGCATCCTGATCATCATGGTCTTCCCGGTGCTCGCCGCCGCGATCCTCGCCGCTGCCGCCGACCGCGTGCTCGGGGCCCATATCTACGACTCCGCCAACGGCGGTGTCCTGTTGTGGCAGCACCTGTTCTGGTTCTTCGGCCATCCGGAGGTCTACATCATCGCGCTGCCGTTCTTCGGTATCGTGTCCGAGATCTTCCCGGTGTTCAGCCGCAAGCCCGTCTTCGGCTACAAGACGCTGGTGTATGCCACGATCGCCATCGCGTCGCTGTCGGTGTCGGTGTGGGCGCACCACATGTACGTGACCGGTGGCGTGCTGCTGCCCTTCTTCTCGCTGATGACGATGCTGATCGCCATTCCGACGGGTGTGAAGATCTTCAACTGGATAGGCACGATGTGGCGCGGCTCGATCACGTTCGAGACGCCGATGGTCTTCTCGATCGGGTTCTTGACCTCGTTCGTGTTCGGTGGCCTGACCGGCGTGATCCTGGCCTCGCCGCCGCTGGACTTCTTCCTGTCCGACTCCTACTTCCTGGTCGCGCACTTCCACTACGTGGTCTTCGGCACGGTGGTGTTCGCGATGTTCGCCGGCTTCTACTTCTGGTGGCCGAAGTGGACCGGCAAGATGCTCAATGAGCGCCTCGGCATGGTGCACTTCTGGATGCTGTTCATCGGCTTCCACATGACGTTCCTGATCCAGCACTGGGCCGGTGTGGACGGCATGCCCCGCCGCTACGCGGACTACGCGCCGTCGGACGGCTGGACCTGGATGAACGAGGTGTCGACGATCGGCGCGATGCTGTTGGGTTCGTCGATGATCCCGTTCCTGCTGAACGTGTGGATCACCGCACGCAACGCGCCGAGGGTGACGGTGAACGACCCGTGGGGCTACGGTGCGTCGCTGGAGTGGGCCACGAGCTGCCCGCCGCCGCGGCACAACTTCACCTCGATCCCGCGCATCCGCAGCGAGCGCCCGGCGTTCGATCTGAATCACCCGGAGGTCATGGAGCCGGCCGGTGCCGCGCTGGTCGGCGCGGGGGCAAGTGGAGAGGCGAAGTAATGCGTGCGAATGCTGGTATCTGGTGGGTCATCTGTGCATTCTTCGTGGTGATGTCGATCGTCTATACGATCTGGAGCATCCTGCCCCACCCGGACCTGCCGTGGAACCACGGGGTGGAGTGGGTCGGCACGATCGCACTGCTGTTCGTCGGCTTCATGGCCGCACTCATCGCGTTCTATATCGGTCGGGTGCATCACGCACAGGGTGGCGAACTGCCCGCAGACATCCCGACCGCCGACATCGACGACGGTGACCCCGAAGTCGGCGAGTTCTCGCCGTGGTCCTGGTGGCCGCTGGTGCTTGCCTTCTCGGCAGGTATTGCGATCCTAGGTCTCGCGATCGGCACGTGGATGATGCCGATCGGTGTGGCCGTGTTCGTCGTCGCGATCGTCGGCTGGGTCTACGAGTACTACCGCGGGTACTTCGCGCGCTGAGACAGCCGTAGAGGGCCGCTGACACCGGGTCATCCGGGTCGGCGGCCCTCTGTCATGCGCCGCCGTGTCCCGTCTGCGCCGCTTTGTCGCCGTCTGCGCCGCCGTCTCCCCGTCTGCGCCGCCGTGTCCCTGCGCATGGTCAGCGCCGGTACGCGAGTTGACAGAAATGGCCGGAACCGCACCGATCATTCCGGCCAGTTCTGTCAACTCACGGATGCGGGATGGCATGACCGCGACTCGCCGGACGTCGGGCGATGGTGACGAGCGCCGGATGCGGCGGTCCGGGCGGAACCTCACCGGACCGCGTTACCGCGCACGCACGTGACACGCACGCTGTCTGCATCGACAATGTCGTTCACGACTCCGCCCACCCCGGACCCGTGCGGCGTCCCGGACGCGTGGTGCTCAGAGAACCCCGGCGCGGGGTACGGTAGTGGCCGGAATCGTGCGGACGATTCCGGCCACTACCGTCAGCTCACTGACGTGGAGGGTGTGGGGCCGCCGTGGGACGTGGGCGCCGGGTCGGCCGGGCGAGTGACGAGCACGGGGAGGGGCGGGGCCGGGGCGTCCAGACGGAAAGAGCCCCGGACCGCGCATGGCGGTCCGGGGCTCTCAGCGTCGCGAGAAGACTACTTCTTGCCGTCGCCCTCAGGCTCGTCCTCGGCGAGGACGGTCGTGGCCACGACGGGGATCTCACCGGTCTTGCCGTCGATGCCGGCCACGTGCAACGGCGCCTCAGGGTGACCGGCGCGCTCGTGCGCGGCCTGGATCTCGGCGTCGGCGACAGTGGTCATCTCGGCCAGTGTGTGGTGCTGATGCTCCACGGCCGCATCGAGCTGTCCCTGCGTCACCGGGCTCAGGCGATCCTCGAAGAACCACCGTGACATCCCCGCCCGGACGTTCTGCCAGAAGCCGATCCGACCCTTCGCGTTCGGACGCACGATGAGCGGCTGGTAGGTCTCGTAGTCGACGAGCTTGAATCGGTCGAAGTGCTCGACGGGGCGGTGCACCTCGACGAATTCACCACCGGGCAGTCGCACGATGCGGCCGGACTCGTACCCGTGCAGCACGATCTCACGATCCTTCTTCTGCAGCGCGATGGCAATGCGCTTGGCGACGAAGTATCCGACGATCGGTCCGAGGATCAGCAGAGCCTGGAGGCTGTGGATCACACCCTCCATCGTCAGCGAGAAGTGCGTGGCGATGAGGTCCGACGAGGCGGCGGCCCACAGCACTGCGTAGAAGATCACGCCGGCCACGCCGATGCCCGTCCGCGTTGCGGCGTTGCGGGGGCGCTGAGCGATGTGGTGCTCGCGCCTGTCACCGGTGACCCAGGCCTCGATGAACGGGTAGATCATCACCAGGAGGATGAAGACCACCAGCACCAGCACCGGCAGGATGATGTTGAACGACCAGGTGTGGGCGAGCCAGACGAACTCGAGATGCGGGGGCACGAGACGCAGAGCGCCGTCGGCAAAGCCGATGTACCAGTCGGGCTGGGTGCCCGCCGAGACAGGAGACGGGTCGTACGGGCCGTAGTTCCAGATCGGGTTGATCGTGAACAGCGATGCGATCAGCACGATCACACCGAAGGTGATGAAGAAGAAGCCGCCCATCTTCGACATGTAGACGGGCATCATCGGGTAGCCCACGACGTTGCTGTTCTGGCGGCCGGGGCCGGCGAACTGCGTGTGCTTGTTGATGACCATCAGCATGAGGTGCAGCACGAGCAGCCCGACCAGGATCGCCGGCAGCAGCAGAATGTGCAACGTGTAGAGGCGACCCACGATCTGGTCGCCCGGGAATTCACCGCCGAACAGCAGGAACGAGGTCCAGGTGCCGATCAGCGGCAGGCCCTTGACCATTCCGTCGATGATGCGCAGGCCGTTGCCCGAGAGCAGATCGTCGGGCAGCGAGTATCCGGTGAAGCCTTCGCCCATGGCGAGGACGAACAGGATGAAGCCGATCACCCAGTTCAGCTCACGGGGCTTGCGGAACGCCCCCGTGAAGAAGACACGCAGCATGTGCACGCCGATGCCGGCGATGAACACCAGCGCCGCCCAGTGGTGGATCTGCCGCACGAGCAGTCCGCCACGGATGTCGAACGACAACCGCAACGTCGAATCCAATGCTGCGGACATCTCGACCCCGCGCATCGGGATGTACGAGCCCATGTAGTGCGTCTCGACCTGCGATGCCTGGAAGAAGAACGTCAGGAACGTGCCCGAGAGCAGGATCACGACGAAGCTCCACAGCGCGATCTCGCCGAGCATGAACGACCAGTGGTCGGGGAAGATCTTGCGGCCGAGTTCCTTCACGAAGCCGGAGAGGCTCGTGCGCTCATCGATGTAGTTGGATGCCCAACCGACGAAGCGGCCGCCCAGCGGCTTCTCCTTGGCGTCCTCCTGGAACCGGGAGGTGGCGGATGCGGTACTCAATGACGCTCCCAGAAGCTCGGACCGACGGGTTCGTGGAAGTCGCTCTTGGCGACGATGTAGCCCTCACTGTCGACCTCGATCGGCAGCTGCGGCAGCGGGCGCGCCGCCGGGCCGAAGATGACCTCAGCGTTGTGCGAGACATCGAACTGCGATTGGTGGCACGGGCAGAGCAGGTGGTGGGTCTGCTGCTCGTACAGCGCGACCGGGCAGCCGACGTGCGTGCAGACCTTGGAGTAGGCGACGATGCCGTCGAAGCCCCAGTTCTCACGTCCCGGTGCCGGGTGCAGCTGGTCGACGGGCAGACGCATCAACAGCACGATCGCCTTGGCCTTCTGGTCGAGGTAGCCCTCGCTCGGAGTGAGCTTCGCCAGATCTTCGGGAATCACGTGGAACGCCGAACCGAGCGTGACGTCGGACGCCTTGATCGGAACACCGCTCGGGTCGTGCGCGAGGCGCATCCCCTTCTTCCACATGGTGTGGCTGAGCAGATAGACCGGGTCGCCGGCGTGTGGCTCGGACGGTGAGCTGTGCGGCGCGAGACCGCGGAACAGGACGATCCCCGGAACGAGAGAGGCCACCAACGCGGCGAACATCGAGTTGCGCACCATGGCGCGACGGCCGAAGCCCGACTCTTCGTTCGCGTCTGCGAACGCCTTGATGGATGCCTCGCGGGTCGCGTCACGACCACGGGTCGCGTGCCGAGGCTCGACGAACTCCTTGTCGGACATGATCGCCTTGGACCAGTGGATCGCGCCGATGCCGACCGCCAGCAGCGCCAGGGCGATGCCGAGTCCGATGAACATGTTGTTGTGGCGGATGGCGACGACCTGGCCGTCTTCGATCGGGAAGATCAGGTATGCGGCCACCGCCCAGATGCTGGCGGCCACCGACAGGTAGAACAGCGTGTAGACCGTGCGGACGGCGCGGTTCATGGCGGCCGGGTCCGTGTCGGTGGTCCGCTCGCGATGCGGCGCCAACTCGCTGTTCTGCACCGGGTCGGGGACCGCGACGGCGAGCCCGGGGGAGGGCTTCCACGAAGCCCTCTCGTGCTCGAGCGGGTCTTCCTCGTGTGCCATGGTGCTCCTCGTGCGTGGAATGTCGAAAAAGTAGGGTCAGTTGGACTTCGCGGTGATCCACACCGTGACGCCGATCAGCGTGCCGATGCCGAAGATCCAGATGAACAGACCTTCTGCGACCGGGCCGAGCGAACCGAGCGCGAAGCCGCCGATCGACTCGTGCTGCTGCAGGAACAGCAGGTACGAGATGATGTCGCGCTTGTCCTCCAGGTTCAGGTTGAGATCGCTGAACACCGGCATGTTCTGCGGACCGGTCACCATCGCCGCGTACATGTGCAGCGGGCTGGTGGTGTTCAGCGCCGGGGCGAACTTGCCCTCCGTCAGCGCACCGCCGGCGCCGGCCACGTTGTGGCACATCGCGCAGTTGGTGCGGAAGATCTCAGCGCCCTTGGCGACGTCGCCCTTGCCGTCCAGCGTCTCTTCGGACGGGTACGTCGGACCCGGAGAGACGGACTGCACGTAGGCTGCCATCGCCCGGATCTGGTCCTCGGTGAACTGCGGCGGCTTCTGCGGGGCCTGCGGCCCCTGCATGGCCAGCGGCATGCGTCCCGTGGAGACCTGGAATTCGACGGCGAGCTCTCCGACGCCGTACAGCGACGGGCCTGCTTCGGTTCCCTGCAGGTCCATGCCGTGACAGGTGGCGCAGTTCGCCTGGAACAGCTTCTTGCCGTCCTCGACGCTCAAGGCCGTCGCGGACGTCTGCGAGCCGTTGGTGGTGGCGGCGACGGCCGCCGATGCTCCGGCGTACACGCCACCGGTCATCAGCAGACCCACGCCGATCAGGACGACGGCTGCCAGCCGACTGCGGCGCCCAGCGGCGCGACGCTTCTTCTCACGTGCCATTTCGAATGAGGCCTTCGCTTCTTATTTGAGGAAGTAGATGACGAGGAACAGGGCGATCCAGACGACGTCGACGAAGTGCCAGTAGTACGACACCACGATCGAGGTGGTCATCTCTTTTCGCCCGAAATTCTTCACGGCGTAGGCGCGCCCGATCACCAGAAGGAACGCGACCAGCCCACCGGTGACGTGCAGGGCGTGGAAGCCCGTCGTTAGGTAGAACGCGGACGCGTAGGCGTTCGCGTAGATCGGCATGCCTTCGGTCGACAGCTGCGCGTACTCCCACACCTGGCCGGACACGAAGACCGCGCCCATCGCGAAGGTGAGGAAGAACCATTGGACCATGCCCCATCGGTACTTGGGGGTGCGGGTCGTATAGGGCTGGAAGCGCTCAGCTGCGAACACGCCCATCTGGCAGGTCACGGACGAGAGCACGAGGATGATCGTGTTCACGGCCGCGTACGGCACATTGAGGTGCTGCGTCATCTCTGCCCAGAGTCCGGGAGAGGTGCTGCGCAACGTGAAGTAGATCGCGAACAGACCCGCGAAGAACATCACCTCGCTGCCGAGCCAGACGATCGTGCCGACGGCGACCGGGTCGGGTCGCCTCACAGTGCGCAAGGCCTGATTGAAAGTCGCTGGGGTCGTCACGCACACCATTATGGCCGATTATGGGCGCCGGTATTCGCATCCGGAGGCCCGATTCGCGGTCCGATTCGGCTGATCACTGCCTTGGAGCGCGCCGAACATCTGCCCGAAGCCGCTCGTGATGCGCTGGGAGGGCCCTGAGAAACCCCGGTGAGCGGCGGGATGACTCCTCAATGTCACACAAGGCGGCCGTGTGCGGCCGGTTGCAACGTGATCGATATTCTTGTCGGCATGGCAGAACTCATTTCGTGGCCGCAGGTCCTGACGACTCTTCTGGAAGGCCGTGATCTGAGCGTCTGGGAGGCGACCTGGGCGATGCGCGAGGTGATGGCCGGGCGCGCCACCCCCTCGCAGCTGGGCGGATTCCTCATCGGACTGCGCAAGAAGGGCGAGACCGTCGACGAGATCGTCGGGTTCCGCGACGCGATCCTCGAAGCGGCCCTGCCGCTGCCGGTGGATGCCGATGTCCTGGACATCGTCGGAACGGGCGGCGACCGAGTGGGAACGGTCAACATCTCGACGATGTCGGCGATCGTGGCGGCGGCATCCGGTGTTCCCGTCGTCAAGCACGGCAACAAGGCGGCCAGTTCATCGTCGGGCTCGTCCGACGTTCTTGCGGCGCTGGGTCTCGATCTGTCTCTGGAGCCCGACAAGGTCGCCGAGACGCTGCGGCGGACCGGGCTGACGTTCGCGTTCGCCACGGCCTTCCATCCCGGGTTCCGCCACGCCGGCCCCACGCGCGCCGAGCTGGGCGTGCCCACTGTCTTCAACTTCCTCGGCCCGCTGTGCAACCCGGCCCGCGCCGAGGCGAACGCTGTGGGCGTGGCGCAGCTGGACCGGGTGCCCCTGATCACGGGCGTGTTCCGCACCCGCGGTGCCACAGCGCTGGTGTTCCGCGGCGATGACGGCCTAGATGAGATGAGCACCACCGGGCACAGCCGCGTGTGGGAGGTCAGCCTCGGCGACATCCACGAGCACGACATCTACCCGCCTGACCTCGGCATTCCTCTGGCGGAACTGGCCGATCTGATCGGCGGGGATCCGCAGCACAACGCCGAGGTCGTCCGTCGGACGCTGGCCGGGCAGACCGGGCCGGTGCGCGACATCGTGCTGCTGAACGCGGCTGCAGGCCTGGTCGCCTACCGGCTGTTCCGCGATCCCGTGCAGGTGCAGCGGCCGATCCTGGAGCGTCTGGGCGAAGCGGTGAAGGTCGCCGCGCAGACGATCGACAGCGGTGCCGCGGCGACCAAGCTCGATGAGTGGATCGCCACGACGAACTCGTTCTCGCACTGAGCCGGGTTCACCGCCCGGCCGCTGCCAGCGCGTCGAGGGCGCGCGTCATCGCGGCGGTGAGCCCCCGGTCCTCGGCGAGGCGCTCGGCGGCGGCGCGGTCCGCGTCCGAGAGCGCGCGCAGCGGCACGGGAGCGACGTCGACGGGGGCGTCGTGGGCGACCCGGACGACGCGGGGCGCGACCTCGAGGTATGGGGCCGCCTCGATGATGCGCGCGCTGGTGCGCGCCGACATCCCGTCCCCTGCGTGCGCCGCGGCCACCACGCCCTCCAATGTGCCGTGGGCCTGCAGCAGCGTCGCCGCCGACTTCTCGCCGACCCCGGATACTCCGGGCAGACCGTCCGAGGGGTCTCCGCGCAGGGTCGCGAAGTCGGCGTACTGCGCGGCGTGGATGCCGTACTTGGCGAGGATCGTCTGGTCGGTGACCACCTCGAGATTGCTCATCCCGCGTGCGGTGTACACGATGCGCACCGCTCGCTCGTCGTCGACGAGCTGGAACAGATCGCGGTCGCCGGTGATGACGTCCACCGGCGAGGTCGCGCGGGTCGCGAGCGTGCCGATCACGTCGTCCGCCTCGAAGCCGGCGGCCCCGGAGATGGGTATCTGCAGCAGCGACAGGGTCTCGCGGATCAGCGGCACCTGTGCGGTCAGCGCATCGGGCACGTCTTCGAGGTCCGTGGCGCCGGGACGCGCCTGGGCCACACGGTGCGCCTTGTAGGTGGGGATCAGCGAGACCCGCCATGCCGGACGCCAGTCGTCGTCCCAGCAGGCGACCAGCGCCGTGGGTTCGTAGGTCGACACCAGCTTGGCGATGATGTCCAGGAACCCCCGCACCGCGTTGACGGGAGAGCCGTCGGGCGCCGTCACAGACGAGGGCACGCCGTAGAACGCTCGAAAATACAGTGACGCGCTGTCAAGCAGCATGAGACGGTCGGTCATCGCTCGATCTTGACACGCGCACGCAGGCTGCGGCATCCCCTCCTCTTGTCGCCCTTGTGATCTGCCCGAGCATGCCCCGCCCTGCAGTCGACGGATGCGGCCGGGCGGGCACGGGGCGGTCTATGCTCTGTAGACCATGGACGAGGCTCACCGTGCGGAGTTCGCCGAACTGCTCAGAAGACGCATCGACGAGAGCGATGCGACCTTGGCTGCGCTCGAGCAGGACCTGAATGCACTGGCAGACGCCCGCGCCGACGCCACCGCCGACGACGAGCACGATCCCGAGGGGGTCACGCTGTCGGCCGAGTGGTCCCGGATCGCCGGCCTGCGCGATGAGCAGCTGCGCGAGCGGGCAGAGGTGCATGCCGCGCAGGAGAGGTGGGATGCCGAAACCTACGGCACGTGCGTCTCGTGCGGGCGTCCGATCCCCGTGGGCCGGCTGCGGATCCGCCCGATGGCCACGCGTTGCGTGGCGTGCGCGCAGCGCGAAGAGCGCTGAGTCGCCTCAGGTGCTCGGGCGGCACCGCTGCAGGTCGCGCGCGGCTTCGCCTGGTGTGCGATCGAGCAGGCGCTGGGGCCAGACGAGGTCCCACCCCGCGTTCCTGGCGCGGGATTCGCGCAGGGTCGCAGCGGAGTGACCGGCGTTGCGCGGCGTCGAATCCAGGAAGTCCTCGTAGCGGCGCAGCCTGATTCCCAGCAGCTGGCTGGTCGACCCGATCCGATCCACGTCCTGCCAGGCGATGCGGCCGCCGTCGCCCAGACGGATGCCGTCCTGGTCGGCGGTGATCACGTGGGTGCGTCGCCACTGCGTGACGAACGCGATGCCGCCGCCGATGCCGAAGAACGCGATCGATCCGGTGCCCACCAGTGCGTTCAGCGTCTTGGTGGGGGCGAGCACCAGGATGACCACGCCCAGTGCGGTGAACACCATGCACAGCACGAGCAGCACGATGAGGCTGCGTCGAGGCGAGATGATCTTCACGGGCGGCGCGGAATCGGGCATGGGTCCACCGTATGCGAGACCCGCGTGTCTGGTCGCGCAATCGCCCTCGGGCCTGTAGAAAAGCAGTGGTGTGCATCCGGGGGGCTGGATTCAACGACGTCTACGGAAGGAACCACCTCGTGAAGATCATCAAGCGAGTCCTCATCATCGCGGTGCTCGCCTTCGCGGTCTTCTATCTGATCATGCGTCCGGAAGAAGCCGCCACCGCCGTGCAGACCGCCATCGGGGCCGTGTGGGGCGCAGGTGAAGCGGTCGTGAACTTCTTCGTCGCGCTCGCAGGCTGATGGGTGACGTCGACCCGCGCACTGCCCGCCATCTGATCTCGGATCAGGGCGAAGTCGTCATCGACGAGGTGCGCAAGCACTGGGCGGCCCTGGTCGGTGCGGTGATCGAATTGTGCGTCGGCGCGGTGGTGCTCATGCTGGCGGCGGTCCTGCCCAAGGCGTGGTGGCTGTTCGTGCTGATGGGACTGGCCATCACCTGCCACGCGGTCTGGCGGATTCTGGACCGGCGACTGGACCGGTTCGTGATCACGAACATGCGCGTGTTCCGCATCCACGGCATCCTGTCCCAGCAGATCGCCACGATGCCTCTGGCGCGCATCCTCGACTTCACGGTGGACAAGCCCTTCCTCGGGCGGATCCTCGGATACGGACACTTCGTCTTCGAGTCCGCGGCGCAGTCGCAGGGTCTGCGGGTGATCCGCTTCGTCGGGGACCCGGACCGGCGCGGTCTGACGATCCAACGGGTGATCCAGCAGGCGGGCCTGCGCGGGTGGGCAGGTCGCGACGTGGGCGCAGGACACGGGATGTCGATGCCCGGCCGGGACGTTGCCCACGAGACCGGCTCCGCGGTGCGAGGCGGGGGCACGGCGCCGGCACCGGTGATGTGGAACGACACCCTGGAGTTCAGGACCGGGGAGCCCGGTGCGCGGGAGCTGCGTGCGGGTGCGCCCGCCGCGGCCGAACCCGAGCCCGAGCCCTTCGAGCCTGCGCCGTTCGAACGCGCGTCGTTCGATCCCGGCCCGTACGAACCGGAGCCGATCGACCCCGACGACACCGATACCGCACCCATCCGACTTCCGCGCTGACGGGCCTGTCGCACTCCCGTGATGTGCGCAGGGAACATCCACGGGGCCAGTGCGGTTCTGATAACCTGGAGTGTCATTCGCGTGGCGGCTGGTTCGCCGTGCGCGTGACGCGCAACACATCCGCTCCGCTCCGGCGAGCACTTCTCACTCCATCTTGCATCACCGATGCCGAGGGTGGGTCGTGTCGGAGCCCGACCCTCAACCCCTACAAGGACAACCCACTACATGACTACCGCAACGACCGCCCCGGCCACCAAGCAGGTCGCGATCAACGACATCGGATCTGCCGAGGACTTCCTGGCCGCGGTCGAACTGACCATCAAGTCCTTCAACGACGGCGACCTCATCGAAGGAACCGTCGTGAAGGTCGACCGCGACGAGGTCCTCCTCGACGTCGGCTTCAAGACCGAGGGCGTCATCCCCTCGCGCGAGCTTTCCATCAAGCATGACGTCGACCCGAACGAGGTCGTCAAGGTCGGCGACGAGGTCGAGGCTCTTGTGCTCCAGAAGGAGGACAAGGAAGGCCGTCTCATCCTCTCCAAGAAGCGTGCGCAGTACGAGCGCGCGTGGGGCGACGTGGAGAAGATCAAGGAGAACGACGGCGTCGTGACCGGTCAGGTGATCGAGGTCGTCAAGGGCGGCCTCATCGTCGACATCGGGCTGCGCGGCTTCCTGCCGGCATCGCTCATCGAGCTGCGCCGAGTCCGCGATCTGACGCCGTACCTCGGCCAGGAGCTCGAGGCGAAGATCCTCGAACTCGACAAGAACCGCAACAACGTGGTGCTGTCGCGTCGAGCGCTGCTCGAGCAGACGCAGTCCGAGTCGCGTTCGAACTTCCTCAACAACCTGCACAAGGGCCAGGTCCGCAAGGGCACGGTCTCGTCGATCGTCAACTTCGGTGCGTTCGTCGACCTGGGCGGCGTGGACGGTCTGGTCCACGTCTCCGAGCTCAGCTGGAAGCACATCGAGCACGCCAGCGAGGTCGTCGAGGTCGGCCAGGAGGTCACCGTCGAGATCCTCGAGGTGGACCTGGACCGCGAGCGCGTCTCCCTGTCGCTGAAGGCGACGCAGGAGGACCCGTGGCAGATCTTCGCCCGCACCCACGCGATCGGCCAGATCGCACCGGGCAAGGTCACCAAGCTCGTTCCGTTCGGTGCGTTCGTGCGCGTCGCAGACGGCATCGAGGGCCTCGTGCACATCTCCGAACTGTCGGGCAAGCACGTCGAGCTGGCCGAGCAGGTCGTCTCGGTGGGTGAAGAGGTCTTCATCAAGGTCATCGACATCGACCTGGAGCGCCGTCGCATCTCGCTGTCGCTCAAGCAGGCCAACGACGCTGTCGACCCGTTCGGCACCGAGTTCGACCCGGCCCTCTACGGCATGGCCACCGAGTACGACGAGAACGGGGAGTACAAGTACCCCGAGGGATTCGACCCGGAGACCAACCAGTGGAAGGAAGGCTTCGACGAGCAGCGCGAGACCTGGGAGCAGGAATACGCTGCAGCCCAGGCCCGCTGGGAGGCGCACAAGGCGCAGGTCGCCAAGGCCGCCGAGGCCGAGGCCGCCGGCTTCGGCGAGGTCGCGGCGCAGCCGTCCTCGTCGTTCTCCAGCGAGTCGACGCCGGCGGGCACCCTCGCCGACGACGAGGCTCTCGCTGCTCTGCGTGAGAAGCTCTCGGGTCGCTGATCCGGACACCATCGAGCGAGGGGGTCGGAACCTGCGGGTTCCGACCCCCTCATTCGTCTGTGTCGCGATAGCGTCACGGTATGGGCGGTCTGATCAGATTCGAGGGCGACGGCCCCGATCGCACGTTCGCGCGCGTGGCGGCACTGAACCAGCTGCTGCTCGGGTTCGTCGTGCTCATCACGGCGATGCTGACGGCGTTCTCGCCGCATTCCGCGGGCGAGAGCCTCTTCTTCGTCGGGATCGCCATGGTGTTCGTCGCGACCGGAGTCGCCCTTGTCGTGCCGTGGAACCGCATCGGCGCGATGTGGCTCGCGCTCGTGCCGCTGACGGACATCGTCGCGATCACGGTGATGCGGATCGGCGAGCCGGCGTCGGGCGTGGGCCTGCTCTGGGTGTTCCCGGCGATGTGGCTGGCCTCGACGTATGCGCTGGTGGGTGCAGTGGGCGGGACGATCATGATCCTCGCGGCCTTCGCCCTGACCGTCTGGCTCCAGCCCGGCAAGGTGACCGGCTACTCGCTCGTCCTGCTTCCGCTCGTGGTGATCAGCGTGAGTGGTGCGAGCTATCTCACCGCCCGCCGCACGGCGGCGCAGCGGGCGCTGCTGAACAAGCAGGCTCGCGTGCTCGCACAGTCGCTCGAGCGTTCCCGCCGACAGGAGCAGGAACTCGCCGAGCTCATCGAGGCCGTGGGCTTCGGCCTCATCCGCATTGCGCAGGACGGCGCCGTCTCGATCGCGAACGAGACGCCGGCCCAGCTTCAGCGCGCACTGATCCGCAGAGCAGCGGGCGACGGTCTGCGGGTGTACGCCGACGATGGCGTCACGCCGCTGCATCCCGACGAGATGCCGCTGGAGAGGGCGCTGCGCGGCGAGGCCTTCGACGGTCAGGTGCTGTGGTTCGGCGACGTAGGGGCCGACAGCATCGCGCTCGAGATCTCTGTGCGCCGTGTGCGGGACGCGACCGGCGCGGATGCCGGTGCCGTGCTCGCGTCGAGGGATGTCACCCGCGAGCTGCGCGCCATGCGCGCACGCGATGAGCTGGTCGCGTCCGTCTCGCACGAACTGCGCACTCCGCTCACCTCCATCCTCGGGTATCTGGACCTGGCGATCGACGATCCGGACGTGCCGGCGACGGCCCGTCGCGGGCTCGAGATCGCCGAACGCAATGCGGAGCGCCTGCTCGGCATCATCGCGGACATCCTCGTGGCGTCCGCGGACTCCCGCCGGTCCGTGGACCTCACGATCGAGCCCGAGGATGCGGACGTGGCCGAGATCGTGGAAGCGGCCGTCGAGTCCCTGCTTCCCCGTGCGCAGGAGGCAGGGGTCGCGCTGGATACCGCGGGGGTGGAGCCGGCCTCGGCATACGTCGACCCGCAGCGCGTCCGTCAGATCATGGATAACCTGATCGTCAACGCCATCAAGTACAACAGAGCGGGTGGGACGGTGACCATCGGGTGCACCACGGACGGGGATTCGACCTGGATCCTCGTCCGTGACACGGGGATCGGCATGACCGAGACCGAGATGGCGGGGCTGTTCGAACGCTTCTATCGCGCCGAGAGCATCCGTTCCGGTGGTCGCAAGGGCACCGGACTCGGGCTCGCGATCAGTCGGCAGCTGGCGCGCGCCCACGGTGGCGACATCACGGTGCGCAGCACCGCGCAGGTGGGGTCGACGTTCATGGTGCGGCTTCCCGCGACGCGTGCTGCCGCTGCGCCGGCCCCGCGTGTGGCGATCCGGCGGCCGGGGGAGGAGTCTGCGGTGGGCAGGTCCGAGGCGGAGGGGGAGTGACGATGGTGCTCGATCAGGTGACGCTGTCGTTCGCGACGGCGCTCGTGGTGGTGGTCAGCGGCGTGTTCTTCATCGCTGAGACGCTTCTGCGGCGAGACGACGGGGCGGGGCGGGTCTGGTCGCTCGGGTTCCTCGGCGCGATGCTCACGACACTCTTGTACATGGTCTGGGCCTACGATCCGCAGGCGATGTGGAGCGTGGTGATCGGCAACGCGACGTTCGTCTCGGGCACCGGATGCATGTGGCTCGGATGCCGCTACTTCAACGCTCGGCGCATGTCGGCCACCTCTCTGGTGGTGGCCGGAGCCGCCGTCGGCGCATCGGCGGCAGTGGTGCTCGCCGGCCCGGATGCCGGTTCTTGGGCGGGCGCGCTGTGGATGTTCTTGGCGCTCATGGTGTTCGCGGGGCTGGGTGCAGCGGAGGCTCTGCGCGGGGAAATGGGCCGTTACCGGACCGCACGGGCCCTGGCCGTCGTGCTCGGACTGCAGTCGCTGTTCTATGTCGGCCGTGTGGTCGTGGTGCTGATCGCGGGCTTCGACAGCGACGTGTTCAACACGTACTTCGGCGTCGCCGCGGCCAGCATCCTCACCGTGATCCTGACGATCGTGGCGGTGGTGGTCACCTCGGTGCTGCGCGCGGACCGCGCGGCAGAGCGTGGGCCGCTGCTGACGGCATCCGTCTCTCTTCTGGGGACGGGCGGCATCCTGCCGCGCGCGTCGTTCCTGCGGGTCCTCGACCAGGCGCTGGGTCGCGCGTCTGCTCGGGGCGAGCAGATCGCGGTCGTGGCGGTGCGCATCGACGACCTGCCGCAGATCGCGACGGCATTCGGCGACGAGATCGCGCACAGCGTGGCGCAGGCCTGTCGTGACGGCATCGCCCGGCTCATGCCGGCGCTGTCCCTCATTGGCGAGGACGGGGCGACGGGCATGCTGACCGCGTTCCACGCCTCGTCCGAGCCCGACGCCCGGCGTCTGGCCGGGCAGCTCTACCGCGGCCTGGTCGACGTGCTCGGGCGTGTCAGCGGCGGCATCGTGCCGGTGGTCGGCGTGGGAATGAGTCTTTCAGAGCCGGGCGGCGGGACTGCTGAAGACATCGTCGCCAGCGCGGAGGATGCGGGACTGCGCGCCTCGAGGAGTGTCGGCGTCGTCATCGTGGCGGAGGACGTCAGGGAGCCGTGATGCGGTAGCCCACGCCGCGTACCGTCTCGATCCATCGCGGTCGTGCGGGTGACTCGCCGAGCTTGCGCCGGAGGTTGGCCATGTGCACCTCGATCACCCGGGAGTCGCTTTCGCTGATGTACTCGCTGCCGGTGTACCGATCGCCGCGCAGAATCAGGGCCAGTTCGCCCTTGCCGATGACGCGCCGCCGAGCCGACAGCAGTTCGGCGAGGATGTCGAACTCGCTGCGGGTCAGCTCCAGCGGAACCCCGTCGACGGTGGCCAGGCGCATGCCGATGCTGAGCCGCAGTCCGTGATGTTCGAGCCAGTCGGCGCCGTCGGGGTCGACCGCCGTCTGGGATGGCGCGTCGACGCGCGGCGGCGCGCCGACTTCGGCGGGCGGCGTCTCGGGAAGGCCCATGCGCGACCGGCGCAGCATGGCCTCGATGCGCGCACGGAACTCCCGTGGGCGGAACGGCTTGGTGACGTAGTCGTCGGCACCGGCATCCAGCCCCTGCAGGGCGTCGATCTCTTCGGTTCGCGCGGTCAGCATGACGATGAGTGTCGTGCTGATGGCACGGATGCGGCGTGTGGCCTCGAAACCGTCCATCCCCGGCATGTTCACATCGAGGGTCGTCACCACCGGGTGCACCTCGCGGACGAGCTCGACCCCCTCGGCGCCCGTGCCCGAGCTGTGCACGGTGAATCCGGCCTGTTCGAGCACGTCGGACAGAAGCGACCGGATGTCGGCCTCGTCCTCGATGACCACGGCGACGCGTCTCGCATCCACGAAATCCCCCTCCCGGGCCGAGGCGCCCGGCGAGTTCGGCTCCGCGACATCGGCCAGGATATCCCAGAACGCGTGACGGAATGCTCTACCAGGCACGGGCGCCGCCTTTCATGAGCAGGTGGGACGACCGGTTTGAGCGGACCGCGAGTCGGCCAGCGAAAGCGACACCTCGGGGCTGCCCGACCAGTCCCACCCGGCGATCGTGCGACCTGTCAGCAGAGGCAGAGCCGCACATGCCGACGTCGGTGTGAACTGCGTCCCGGACCCGGTGACGGCAGTCGTCCAGTTCCACGGCCCCACGCTGGAATCGGTCCCGACGGTTGCGGTGGACAGGTCTGTCGACACCGTGATGTACGACGTGGCTGCCGGTGCCGAGACCGTGAAGGTGAGGGAGTAGTCGCGGGTGTGCTTGTTGGTGCCGCCGCGGCCGTCGTACCTCATGTCGGTGATCGCGCAGGTTCCCACCGGCGCGTCCTGCGCGGTCATGGCAGTGCACGAGCCGTAAGCAGGCCACGATCCGGCCGAGACCGGGGCCGATGCGAACGCGCGGTCGGTCCACGCCGCACCTGTTGCGGCGATGCCTGTCGCGGTCGCAAGCGTCACCACAACGGCGACGACGACCGAGGCGAGAGCGGCCCATCCCGGTGCCCGGCCTCCCCATGCCGGCCACCGGGACGTGTCTCGCAGGCGCGCCGGACGGCGGGGGGCAGTCCCTCTGCTGCCTCGCCCCACCGCCCGGCGCACGGCGGCCGCGATCGTGCTCGGGTTCACGATGCCGCGGCTCCCGCGAGTTCGCGCCGCTCGCGTCGCGAACCCACGGGGAGTGTGTCATCCAGAGGGGTCTCCGCTCCGCCGTCGTCGCCGTGCTCGCCGTCGTCGCCGTGCTCGCGGCGCGTGACCGGCGTGGTGAGCCAGGCGAGGCCGACCAGGGCGGCGACGCCCACGAGCAGACCGAACATCGCCTGCGGCGAGGTCATCCGTTCGATCGCCGCGCCCGCCCCGGGCAGGCGCAGCCGCGGTGCCCACACCTGACCGCCGACGTGGTAGGCGACCGCGTCTGCGAATCGGTTGTTGTCGCCTTTGAGTGTGACCGCGAAGCCTGCGCCCTCGGGCGTGATCGACTGGACGCGGTGCGTGACCAGATCGTGCGTCTGGGTGCTCGGCAGGCTCACGACGTCTCCGACCGAGAGCCCGCGCGCATCGACGGATGTGTCGACGACGAGGTCGCCGGTCATGATGTGCGGCTCCATCGAACCCGAGATCACGATGAGTGGCTTGATCAGGCCGGCGGCGGTGGCGCCCCAGACGATCCCGCAGGCAATGCCCACGGTCGCCAGGACCCACAGCAGGAGGACCGCGACGCGGTGCACAGCGATCATGTTGCGCTCATTTCTGTTCATGCTCGGATACGAGGGAGGCAGTGCGCGGACGCTCAGTCCGTGGCGGTGCCGGCGACGGTGACCGTGACGGCGCCGGCCTTGCCCTGGTTGCTGGCGGCCCAGTCGGCGGGAGCGGTGACCGTCAGGGCGATCGCCGTCGACTGGCCGGCCCCCGTCGCGGTGAGGTCCGTGGACGCCGGCGCGACCGACAGGCCGGGCGCCGTGGTGAAGGTGCTGCCCGTCGCCCATGCCGCGGTGGCCGTGACCGCGGCATTCGCGGTGCCGACGTTCTTGACGTACACGGTCACGGTGCGGGTCTGTCCTGGAAGCAGGTTCGCGAAGGTCGAGGCGGGGACGTCCAGCTGCACGCCGTCGGCATTGTCGGACTGCACCCAGGTGCTGTTGTCGAGCGACCCCTGCAGGTCGAACGTCGCGGCCTGGGCCGGTGCGGCGAAGAACACGTTGTCGGTCCAGGCCGCGCTGGTGACGGCTGCGCCGACACCGCCCACGGCCAGCAGGGCGAGCGCGCCCGCGACGATCGGGCGACGCGTGGTGGTGCGGGAGGACCGGCGCGCGGCGCGGGTCGTGAGCTGCTTGGTCATGTCTGCCTTTCGGGCTGAGTCGTGGCGGAGCAGGCCATGCCCGGGGGATCCGGGTGCTGCACCGCGATAACCCGAAGGTATGCAGGCCGCCTCAATCGGGCCTCAACCAGCCCTCAAGCAGATCTCAGGGTTGTGATCTTGAGGTGATCCTGAGCAGGAGCCGCGAATCCTCAGACGGCCGCCGAGAGCCGATAGCCGACACCGCGGACGGTCTCGATCCACCGCGGCTGGGATGCTGTGTCGCCGAGCTTGCGGCGCAGGTTCGCCATGTGCACCTCGATCGCGCGCGCGTCATTGTCGCTGACGAAGGTCGTCGAGCCGTGCTGACTGCCGCGCAGCATCAGCGCGAGCTCGCTCTTCGAGCGGACGCGCCGCCCGGAGTTCAGCAGGTCGGCGAGGATGTCGAACTCGCTGCGGGTCAGATCCAGCTCACGGCCGTCGACCGAGGCGATGCGCATCTGCGGGTGCAGGCGCAGGCCGCGATGATCCAGCCACTGCGAGTCTGCAGCGGCCGATGCGGGGGCGGGCGGGGCGGAGTTGTGTGTGCGCGGCCTGCGGAGCATGGCTTCGATCCGCGCCCGCAGTTCGCGCGGCCGGAAGGGCTTCGCGATGTAGTCGTCGGCGCCGGCCTCGAGTCCCTGCAGGGTGTCGATCTCGTCCGTGCTCGCGCTGATCATGACCAGATACGTGGGGCTGACGGCGCGGATGCGGCGCGCCGTTTCGATCCCGTCCATCCCCGGCATGTGCAGATCGACCGTTGTGACCAGCGGCTCCGTGCTCTGCACGAGTGCGAGCCCCTCTCGACCGCCGCCCGCGGTCGAGACCTCGAATCCTGCCTGTTCCAGTACGGTCGCCAGCAGGACACGGATGTCCTGTTCGTCCTCGATGACGACGGCGCGGCGCGTATCCAACACGTGACCTCCCCAGTGGCCGCGCATCCGCTCCCACAGCGACGCGAGGATCGACCTGCCGCCAGGATAGCGAAGAAATCGGGCTGATGCGCGTCTTGCGGCGTCATCTCGGAGCCGGCGACCGTGGCATCCTCGTTGCATGCCTCTCATCGCACTCACGGGCGGAATCGCGTCCGGCAAGTCCACGGTGGCCGCGCGTCTCGCCGAGCACGGAGCGGTCGTCGTCGACGCCGATGCCGTCGTGCGCGACGTGCAGAATCCCGGCTCGCCGGTGCTGGCCGGCATCGCCGAGGAGTTCGGCTCGGACGTCATCGAGGCGGACGGATCGCTGGCACGTGCACGGCTGGGTGCCCGCGTGTTCGGCCACCCCGACCGCGTCGCACGGCTGAACGCGATCGTGCATCCCGCCGTCGCGGCCGAGTCCGCGCGCAGGTTCGCCGCAGCCCGGGCGGCGGACCCCCGCGCGGTCATCGTCTATGACGTGCCGCTGCTGGTGGAGAGCGGCCGTACGGACGAGTGGGATCTGATCGTCGTCGCCCACGCCCCGGCGCCGCTGCGCGCCGAGCGGCTCGTGACGCTGCGGGGCATGGCGCCGGAGGAGGCCTGGGCTCGGATCGATGCGCAGGTCGGCGACCCGGAACGACTGGCGGTGGCAGACGTGGTGATCGACACGTCCGGCACGCTCGATCAGACGCGCGCACAGGCCGACGCGCTGTGGGAACGGCTGAACGCGATGGGCACCACGACGCGCGCCGAGCGCTGAACCAGGGCGCCCGGTCGCAGTGTCGTAGGGGAGTCGTAGCCTGGAAGGATGCAACCCACGCGCTCGGTCCGCCCCTTCGAGGTCGTCAGCGACTATGAGCCCAGCGGTGATCAGCCGCAGGCGATCGTGGATCTCGCGGCGCGGATCAACGCCGGTGAGACCGATGTCGTGCTGCTGGGCGCGACCGGCACGGGCAAGTCGGCCACCACCGCCTGGCTCATCGAACAGGTGCAGCGTCCGACCCTCGTCCTCTCGCACAACAAGACCCTGGCCGCTCAGCTGGCGAACGAGTTCCGCGATCTGATGCCGCACAATGCCGTCGAGTACTTCGTCAGCTATTACGACTATTACCAGCCTGAGGCGTACGTGCCGCAGACCGACACCTTCATCGAGAAGGACTCGTCGATCAACGCCGAGGTGGAGCGGCTGCGCCACTCCACGACGAACTCTCTGCTCAGCCGGCGCGACGTCGTCGTGGTCTCGACCGTGTCGTGCATCTATGGTCTGGGCGCTCCGGAGGAGTATCTGCGCGCGATGGTGGCGCTGCAGGTGGGGGAGCGCTATGACCGTGACGCCCTGATCCGTCAGTTCATCGCGATGCAGTACAACCGCAACGACATCGACTTCTCGCGCGGCAATTTCCGCGTGCGCGGCGACACGATCGAGATCATCCCCGTGTACGAGGAGTACGCGATCCGCATCGAGCTGTTCGGCGACGAGATCGAGGCGCTGTACATGCTGCACCCGCTGACCGGCGACATCGTGCGCCGGCTCGACTCGGTGCCCATCTTCCCGGCGTCCCACTATGTAGCCGGTGCGGATGTCGTGCAGCGGGCGATCGGCACGATCGAGACCGAGTTGGGTGAGCGTCTCGCCGAGTTCGAGCGGCAGGGCAAGCTGCTGGAGGCGCAGCGGCTGCGGATGCGCACGACGTTCGATCTCGAGATGCTGCAGCAGCTGGGCTTCTGCTCGGGCATCGAGAACTACTCGCGTCACCTCGACGGCCGGCAGCCCGGTGAACCCCCGCACACCCTGCTGGACTTCTTCCCCGACGACTTCCTGCTGGTGATCGACGAGTCGCACGTGACGGTGCCGCAGATCGGGGCGATGTACGAAGGGGATGCCTCGCGCAAGCGCACGCTCGTCGAGCACGGGTTCCGGCTGCCGTCTGCGATGGACAACAGGCCGCTGCGGTGGGACGAGTTCAAGGAGCGGATCGGGCAGACCGTCTATCTGTCGGCGACCCCGGGGCGCTATGAGATGGGCATCGCAGACGGCGTGGTGGAGCAGATCATCCGTCCGACGGGCCTGCTCGACCCCCGGATCGTCGTCAAACCCTCGAAGGGGCAGATCGACGACCTGCTCGAAGAGATCCGGGTGCGCGTCGAGCGCGACGAGCGTGTGCTGGTGACCACGCTGACCAAGAAGATGGCCGAAGAGCTCACCGACTTCCTCGGGGAGCACGGCGTCCGGGTGCGCTACCTGCACTCGGACGTCGATACGCTGCGCCGAGTCGAGCTGCTCACCGAACTGCGCGCGGGGGTCTACGACGTGCTGGTGGGCATCAACCTGCTGCGCGAAGGGCTCGATCTGCCGGAGGTCTCGTTGGTCTCGATTCTCGACGCCGACAAAGAGGGCTTCCTGCGCAGCGGCACCTCCCTCATCCAGACGATCGGGCGCGCCGCGCGCAACGTGTCGGGCGAGGTGCACATGTACGCCGACAACGTGACCGCTTCGATGCGCACCGCGATCGAGGAGACCGAGCGCCGTCGAGAGAAGCAGATCGCCTACAACCACGAACACGGCCTTGATCCGCAGCCGCTGCGCAAGCGCATCGCCGACATCACCGAGGTGCTCGCCCGTGAGGGCGCCGACACAGCCGCGATGCTCTCCCATCGCGGCTCGGCCAAGACGAAGAACGGCAAGGGCACGTCTCCGACGCCGCGCCTGCGCCGCGAAGGCATCGCCGCCGAGGGCGCGCAGCAGCTCGAAGACACCATTTCGGATCTGACCGGCCAGATGCTGGCAGCCGCCGGCGAGTTGAAATTCGAGCTCGCCGCGCGCCTGCGCGACGAGGTGCAGGATCTCAAGAAGGAGCTGCGGGCGATGGAGAGAGCCGGGCATGCATGACGCGCGCGAAACCTCCGATAGCGTGAGGGAGTGAGGTATCGCAACGGTCGCGTCGGGCTGATCACGGCCGTCGTGGTCGCCGGGGCCGCCGTTGTGGTCGGGTCGGTGCTGGCAGGACCGGTCGAGACCGGCCCGCCGCGCTGGGTGCCCGCGCCGATCGCGTCGATGCCCACGATGCCGGCCCAGGATTCCGGCGACGGGGGCCTGCCGCTGACAGATCACGGCGGCGACCTTGTCGGCAGGATCTTCGTCGCGATCCTCGAGATCGTCGCCGTGGCCGTCGCGGTGCTGATCGTGGCTCTGATCGTGCGACTGGTGCTCCGGCGGATCTCCGACCGGAGGCGGCGTGTGCGCCGCGACCACGCCGCGCAGTCCGGGGGCGCGTCGGCGGTGCTGGATGCGGATGCGGTCGTGGCGGCTCCGGTCATGCAACGCGGCATCGCGCGCGCTCTCGCCCTGCTGAACGAGCCTCGCGCTCCTGGCGACGCCGTCGTCCAGGCCTGGCTCGGCCTCGAAGACGCTGCCATGGCCGCCGGGGCGCGTCGCGAGGATGCCGAGACGGCAGCCGAATACGCTGCGCGGATCGTGCAGCGCTTCGACACCGATCGCGACGCCGCGCAGCGCCTGCTGCGGCTCTATCACGACGTGCGGTTCGGCTCGCGCGAGGTCGACGCCCAGACCGTGGTCGAAGCTCGCGAGTGCCTGCTGCGTCTGCAGGCCTCGTGGCATGGCGAGCCGGCGCCGGCTCCCATGACCGACACGGCGACGCAGGGCTCGGGTGGGCCCGCCCCGCAGGCGGCAGGGTGATCATGAGCGGCGAACGGTTCGCAGGGGTGCTGACCTGGTCTGCGGTCGCGGGGGCCGCGGTCGGCGGTGTGCTGTGGTTCTTCGGGATGTCGTGGCCGTTCGCTCTTGCCGCGGCAGTGCTGATCGTGGCCTTTGGCGCCGGCTGGGCCGGGTTCGACGACGCCGAGCGCCCGCTGTTCGTCCGCCCGGCCGTGGACCCGCGCCCCGGCACACGTTCCGAGGTGAGCCAGACGGCGTGGTCGCTGCGCGGGCGCCGCAATGAGGTCTCGGATTCCGGCCGCAAGCGCCTGCGCGCATACGCCCGGTCGCGCCTGCGTCGTCGCGGGCTCGACGTGGACGACCCGGAGGATGCCGCGCGCATCGCCGAGGTGCTCACCCCGCGTGCGGTGGCCGTTCTCGGTCGGGGCGGCCGGGTCACGATGTCCGATGTCGAATACTGTCTTGACCGCCTCGACCAGCTCGCAGCGAGCGCCGTCCCTCCGTCGAAAGGATCGCCGTGACACAGCCACACCCGAGGACGAACGAGACGGCCCCGGCGCTCCCGCCCGACCGCGTCGGCGAGATCGCGCATGACATCCTGACCGAGCTCGGCACTGTCGTGATCGGACAGGAAGAGCCGCTGCGATTCGCGCTGGCGGCGATCCTCGCCGGCGGCCATGTGCTGTTCGAAGACGTGCCGGGACTGGGCAAGACGCTGGCCGCGCGGTCTCTGGCGCAGGCGTCGGGGCTGGCCTTTCGCCGCCTGCAGTGCACTCCCGACCTGCTGCCCTCCGACATCACCGGTTCATACGTGTATGCGCCCGACAGCGGGTCGTTCGAGTTCCGTCCCGGCCCGATCTTCACCGGGCTGCTGCTGGCGGACGAGCTGAACCGCACAGCGCCCAAGACGCAGTCGGCGCTGCTGGAGGCGATGGCCGAAGGCCAAGTGACCGTCGAAGGCACGAGCTTCGCGCTGCCCAAGCCGTTCCATCTGATCGCCACGGCCAACCCGATCGAGTATGAGGGCACCTACGCCCTTCCCGAAGCGCAGCTGGACCGCTTCCTGGTGCGTCTCAGCGTGGGCTACCCCGACGGCGACGGAGAGCAGCGCATCCTGGCCAACCGCATCGCGCGCAGAACGGAGGTGGCCACCGTCGCTCAGGTGGTGGATGCCGACCAGCTGCTGGCGATGCAGGCCGGCGTCGAGAGGGTCCACGTGGATCCCGACATCCTGAACTACTGCGTGCGGCTGGCGGCGGCCACGCGATCGGACGCGGCAGTCGAGGTCGGGGCGTCACCGCGCGGATCGCAGGGGCTCATGCTCATGGCCCGCGCCGTCGCGGTCATCGCCGGCCGCGACTACGTGACGCCTGACGACGTCAAGCGCATCGCCGTACCGGTGCTCGCGCACCGCCTCACCCTGACGCCGGCGGCCTGGGCTGCAGGCACAGACCCGGCGCGCGTGATCGAGGCGATCGTGTCGAAGGTGGCCGTGCCGCCGACGGTTGCGCGCAGCACGACGTGATGCGCGCACCACTGTCTCCCGCGGCCTTCGCCGGTGCAGGGCTCGGCGTCGTCTTGGTGGCGGCCGCACTGGGCTTCGGCAGACCCGAGCTGGCAGTGATCGGCGCCGTGCTGGTCTCTGCCGTCGCCCTGGCGCTGGGCACGGGGCGACGAACGGCGGCGACGCGGACAGCCCTCGCGCGCATCACCGCCGGGCAGAGGGCGCCCTCGCCCGCGGAGTACCCCGTGGTCATCGTCCGCGGCGAGGTGCGCGCCCCGGGCGCCGAGCTCGCGGTCGTTTCGGCGACGATGCTCTCGTACCGCACCGAACGGGTCGTGTTGGCCGCCCCCCGCAGTTCGTTCGCTCTGCGCTTGTCGACAGTGCACTCCGGCGATCAGCAGCTGGTTGCCACCGAGACCTGCGCTGTGGGTGCCGACGGCACCTGGGCGGCTGCGGCATCCACCCTCTCGCGCCTGTCGGCGCGCATCGTGCCGCCGGTGCGACCGCTTCCTTTCCTGCCGCTGCCGCGCGTGCCCAGCGGCCTGACGGGAGGGCATGATGCGCCCCGCCCGGGCGACGGCGGAGAGTTCCGCGACATCCACCCGTTCACCACCGGCGATCGCCTGCAGCGCATCGACTGGAAGGCGACGGCGCGTCTTGCCCGACGGCCGGGGGATCTGTTCGTACGGCGCACCTTCGCCACCGCCGACATCGATGTGGCGCTGATCCTGGACGACGGCGAAGACCTGTCGGGGATGCCCGGGGACTGGTTGCGCGGGGACCGCGCGTTGCAGGTGCCCACGTCGATGGACATCGCGCGAGAGACGGCTTGGAGCGTCGCGTGCGCGTATCTGGATGCCGGTGACCAGGTCTCCTTCCAGCTGCTCTCGCGACTCGGGTCGGCCGTGCGGCGCGGCTCGGGCGCCCGTCAGCGCGAGCGTCTGCGCGCCTCGATCGCCACCGCCGCCCCGCAGCCGAGGGCCACCCGCCGCCGGACTCCGCTGGTGCCCAGCGGCGCGCTGGTGGTGCTGATGTCGACGTTCCTCGATGACGAGCCGGTGCGACTGGCCGAGCTCTGGCGCGCCTCGGGCTTGCGGGTGCTCGCGGTGGACGTCCTGCCGCAGCTGCGCAGCGAGCGGCTCAGGCGCGAAGAGATCGCCGCATCGCGCATCGTCCTGGGCATGCGTGCGGACCGACTCGCCGATGTCGTCGCCGCCGGTGCGGACCTGCTGGTGTGGGATGGCTCGGCGGGCTCGCGCACCGCGGCGCTGCGCGCCATGACGCGGAGGCGGAGGCGCCGGTGAGCATGCGGGAGCGCGAGGGCGCGGAGACGGCCCGACCAGGCGGCGCGGCCGCCGAGCGCGGCGCGGCAGGGCCCCGCGGTGCAGGAGCGCACCTGGAGATCGGGCCGTGGGTGCCGCTGGCGGCGCTGCGCGTGGCCCTCGTGGCCGCGGCGTGCGTGGCGTTCGCCGTCGCACCGCTGCCCTACGCGCTGATCGCCGTCGCGTTGGCCCTCGTCGGCGCGGTGCTGCCGGCAAGCCTCCTGGGCTGGGCCGCAGCGTTCGTGATCGCCATGGCACAGCTCGCGCACCCGGCGGCGGTGGCCGACCCGCGCGGGTACATCGCGCTGATCGCGGTGCACCTGCTGCACGTGCTGGCCGGCCTGATCCTGGTGCTGCCGGCCCGCGGGCGACTGCAGGTGCGGGCGCTGGCGGTCCCTGCCCGTCGCTGGCTGGTCATCGAAGTCGTCGCCCAGCCCGTACTGGCACTGGCCCTGTGGGCGCGTGCCGGACACGTCGGCGGTGCGATCGCCGGTGGTGCGGTGGCGGTGGGCGCGGCGCTGTGCGGGCTGGCGATGGTGATCGCCTTGGCGCGACTGGCGCGGCGACGCTGAGGGCGAACACGGGGCGGGATGGGTGTCCGAGGCCCGAAATAGACTTGACGGGTGCCCATCATCCCTGTCGCAACCCTCGGTAACTCCTCGGGAAAGCTGAGCGTGCGCGGCGCGCGCGTCCACAATCTGAAGAACGTCGACCTCGACATCCCGCGCGATGCCCTCGTCGTGTTCACCGGATTGTCCGGCTCCGGCAAGTCCAGCCTGGCGTTCGACACGATCTTCGCCGAAGGGCAGCGTCGCTATGTGGAGTCGCTCAGCGCGTATGCGCGGCAGTTCCTCGGTCAGGTCGACCGTCCCGATGTGGACTTCATCGAAGGTCTGAGCCCGGCCGTCTCCATCGACCAGAAGTCGACCAACCGCAATCCGCGCTCGACCGTGGGCACGATCACAGAGATCCACGATTACATGCGTCTGCTGTGGGCCAGGATCGGCATCCCGCACTGCGCCGAGTGCGGCGAGGTCATCCAGCGCCAGACGGTGCAGCAGATCGCGGACCGGCTCATGGAGCTGCCCGAGCGCACCCGGTACCAGATCCTCGCCCCGGTCGTCACGCAGAAGAAGGGCGAGTTCGTCGACCTGTTCAAAGAGCTCGCGGCGAAGGGGTACGCCCGAGCGGTGGTCGACGACGACCTCGTGTCGCTGAGCGAGCCGCCGACGCTGAAGAAGAGCTACAAGCATGACATCGCGGTCGTCGTGGACCGCCTGGTGGCCGATCCTGCGATCCTCGGCCGCATCACCGATTCCGTCGAGACCGCTCTGGGGCTGGCGGACGGCATCGTCCGGATCAACTTCGTCGACGAGACCGGCGAGGCGGCGTGGCAGAGCTTCTCCGAGAGGCTCGCCTGCCCGAACGGGCACCCGGTGCAGCTGACCGAGATCGAGCCGCGGACGTTCTCGTTCAACGCCCCGTTCGGCGCATGTCCCACCTGCTCGGGCCTGGGCACGCGCATGTCGGTGGATGTCGACCTCATGCTCGGTGACGAGGACCTCTCGATCCGTGAAGGCGTCATCATCCCGTGGACGACGCAGGGCAAGGGGCTGTTCCAGTACTACGAACGGCTGCTGGAGGGACTGGCCGACGACCTCGGCTTCTCCCTGGACACGCCATGGCGCATGCTGCCGATCGACGTCCGCGAAGCGGTCCTGCGCGGCGACAACTTCAAAGTGACCGTGCGGTGGAAGAACCGCTACGGCCGAGAGATGCGGTACACGTCAGGGTTCGAAGGGGTCGTCCCCTACATCGAGCGGCAGTACATGCAGGCCGAATCCGACAGCCAGCGCCAGCGCTGGTCGGAGTTCCTGCGTGAGGTGCCCTGCCCCGTCTGCGACGGTGCCCGGCTCAAGCCCGAAGTGCTCGCCGTCACCGTGCACGGGCGCTCCATCGCCGACGCGTCGCGGTTGAGTCTGGCCGATGCGCAGGAGTACTTCGCCGCGCTGGAGCTGACGCCGCGTGAGGCGAAGATCGCCGCGCAGGTGCTGCGCGAGATCCGCCTGCGGCTGGACTTCCTGATCCAGGTGGGGCTGAACTACCTGAACCTCGGGCGCGCGGCAGGGTCGCTCTCGGGCGGCGAGGCGCAGCGCATCCGTCTGGCCACGCAGATCGGCTCGGGGCTGACCGGCGTGCTGTACGTGCTCGACGAGCCGTCGATCGGGCTGCATCAACGCGACAACCGTCGCCTCATCGAGACGCTGGTGACGCTGCGCGATCTGGGCAACACGCTCATCGTGGTCGAACACGACGAAGAGACCATCCACGCGGCGGACTGGATCGTCGACATCGGTCCGCGTGCGGGAGAGGACGGCGGCACGGTCGTGCATTCGGGACCGCTGGAGTCCCTGCTGCAGGAGCGCGCGTCCCTGACGAGCGACTATCTGGCGGGGCGACGTGAGATCGCGCTGCCGGCCCGGCGCCGCAAGATCGACAAGAAGCGGATGCTCAGCGTCGTGGGGGCGCGCGAGAACAATCTGAAGAACGTGACCGTCGACTTCCCCCTCGGCGTGTTCACCGCCGTGACCGGTGTCAGCGGTTCGGGCAAGTCGTCGCTGGTGAACGACATCCTCTACCAGGTGCTCGCATCGCGACTGAACGGGGCGCGCACGGTCCCGGGCAAGCACACCCGCGTGACGGGCCTGGACGGACTCGACAAGGTCGTGCATGTGGACCAGGCACCCATCGGACGCACTCCGCGTTCGAATCCGGCGACCTACACCGGCGTGTTCGACCGCATCCGCACCCTGTTCAGCGAGACCCCCGAGGCGAAGGCACGCGGCTACCGGCCCGGCCGGTTCAGCTTCAACGTCAAGGGCGGCCGATGCGAGGCCTGCTCAGGCGACGGCACGATCAAGATCGAGATGAACTTCCTGCCCGACGTGTACGTGGACTGCGAGGTGTGCCACGGCAAGCGCTACAACCGCGACACGCTGTCGGTCCACTACAAGGGCAAGAACATCGCCGAGGTGCTGGAGATGCCGATCTCTGAGGCGGCGGAGTTCTTCGAGCCGATCCAGGCGATCCACCGCTACCTGCGCACGCTGGTCGATGTGGGCCTGGGGTATGTGCGTCTCGGGCAGTCGGCCACGACGCTGTCCGGCGGCGAAGCGCAGCGCGTGAAGCTTGCCACCGAGCTGCAGCGCCGCTCGAACGGACGGTCGGCGTATGTTCTGGATGAACCGACCACCGGACTGCATTTCGAAGACGTGCAGCGGCTGCTCGAGGTGCTGAACGGTCTGGTCGAGAAGGGCAACACCGTCATCGTGATCGAGCACAACCTCGATGTCGTCAAATCGGCGGACTGGATCATCGATCTCGGACCCGAGGGCGGCGAGGGCGGCGGCGAGGTCATCGCCACCGGCACACCCGAGCAGGTGGCGCGCGTCGAGGGCTCGTACACGGGCGCGTTCCTGGCCGAGCTGCTCGACGTGTCGGCGCAGCGCAAGGCCGGGTGATCAGCGGTGGCCGACCAGCTGCCCTACAAGCCGAAACAGGGCGAGATCCCCACCGAGCCCGGAGTGTACAAGTTCCGTGACCGCGCCGGGCGCATCCTCTACGTGGGCAAGGCGAAGAACCTGCGCGCACGACTGTCGAACTACTTCGCGCCGCTGCGCACGCTGCACGAGCGCACCCGTCGCATGGTGACCACGGCCGCTTCGGTCGAGTGGACCGTGGTCGGCAGCGACGTGGAGGCGCTGCAGCTGGAGTACATGTGGATCCAGGAGTTCAAGCCGCAGTTCAACGTGCGCTACAAGGATGACAAGTCCTACCCGTTTCTGGCCGTGACCCTCGCCGATGAGGCACCCCGCGTGATCGTGACCCGCAACCACCGCATCAAGGGCGCGAAGTACTTCGGGCCCTACCCGAAGGTCTGGGCCGTGCACGACACGATCGATCTGATGATCAAGGTGTTTCCGATCCGCACCTGCAGCGACGCGTCCTACAAGCGAGCGATGGCCACCGGCCGCCCGTGCTTTCCTGGGCAGATCGGGCGGTGCGGCGGTCCCTGCTCGATGAAGGTGACGGTCGAAGAGCACCGCGCGATGGTCGAAGACTTCGTCGCATTCCTCTCCGGCGGTGACGAGCGCTTCCGCACCGACCTGACGAAGCGGATGCGGGCGGCGGCAGCGGCCATGGACTACGAGGCGGCGGCGGAGTACCGCGACAAGCTCGCCGCGATCGATGCCGTGCTCAGCAAGAGCGCGCTGGTGCTGGCACCCGACATGGACGCGGATCTGTTCGGCATCGCCGAAGACGAACTCGCCGCAACCGTGCAGCACTTCGTGGTGCGCGGCGGACGGGTGCGCGGAGTGCGCGCCATGACGATCGAGAAAGAGCTCGACATCTCCGGCGCCGAGCTGGTCGACCAGGTGCTGCAGCGCGTGTACGGCAACGCGGATCCCGTCGACATCCCGCGTCAGATCCTCGTGCCGCAGCTGCCCGAAGACGCTCCCGAACTCCAGGCGTGGCTGCGTGAGAAGCGCGGCCGCAAGGTGACGCTCGGGGTGGCCCGGCGCGGCGGCAAGGCAGACCTGCTGGCCACGGCGACCCGCAACGCCCAGCAGGCGCTCGTGCTGCACAGGACCCGCCGCACGAGTGATTACGTCGCCCGAACGCAGGCGCTGACCGACCTGCAGGAGGCGCTGGGCATGACCGAGGCGCCGCTGCGCATCGAGTGCTATGACATCTCCCACCTGTCCGGGACGAACGTCGTGGCCTCGATGGTGGTGTTCGAAGACGGCCTGCCGCGCAAAGACCAGTACCGCTCGTTCTCGGTGCCGCAGACCACCGATGACACGGATTCGATGTACCAGGTGCTCATGCGTCGGCTTGCTCACCTGGATGTGCCCGACGAACCCGAGGAGGAGACCGGCAAGAAGAAGCGATTCGCCTACCCGCCGCAGCTGCTTCTCGTCGACGGCGGGCAGCCGCAGGTGGCCGCAGCCGCCCGGGCGCTGGCCGACGCCGCGCACCCCGAGATCGCGCTGTGCGGCATCGCGAAGCGCCTCGAGGAAGTGTGGCTGCCCGACCAGGACTTTCCGGTGATCCTGCCGCGCACCTCCGAGGCGCTGTACCTGCTGCAGCGGCTGCGCGACGAGGCGCATCGGTTCGCGATCACCCATCAGCGCAAGCGCCGCAAGCGCGACATCAGCACGGTGCTCGCCGAGATACCCGGATTGGGGCCGGCCCGCATCAAATCGCTGCTTCGGCACTTCGGGTCGGTGAGCGCACTGCGCGAGGCGACGCCCGAGCAGATCGCCGAGCTGCCCGGCATCGGTCCGAGCCTGGCCGCCACCGTGCACACCCACCTGGCGCGTCGCTGACGATCGGGCCGGCGTGGGCCCGACGACCGCTATGCTCTGATCACGATCATGCGACGCTGCGTGGCGCTCTGGTGGACACACTGAGAGGAACTGATCATGGCGATTCGTATCGTGGCGGCGGTCGCCGTGCTCATCTCGGCGATCATCCACCTCGAGCAGTGGATTCTGGTCTTCCGAGATACGCCCTATGTCGGGCCGGCGATGCTGACCAACTTCATCGTCGGGCTGATCATCGTCGCGCTGCTGCTGTGGTGGCGCACCAGCCGGGTGCCGTGGGTGCTGACGGTCCTGTTCGGGGCAGCCACCCTGGGCGCCTTCCTGATCTCCGCCACGGTGGGATTGTTCGGCGTGCACGAGCATTGGACCATCTGGGAGGTCTGGGTGGCGGCGATCGTCGAGGTCGTCGCGATCATCACCGGCCTGGTGGGGTTCGCGCAGCGTCCGGCGGCCCGACGCTGAGCTGCGGACTGTAGGCGGCCACGAAGCGGTCGCGGAAGGCGCTCATCGGCCACACCGCAGCGGTGGGACCCGGCAGCATGCCCGCGTCCCATCCCCACGAGTCGATCGCGGACAGCACCGCCGGATCGTGCGCGATGATCGAGATCGGCACGTCATGGCCGGGATGGGTCCCCGACACGTACGCGTGCGGCTGGTGATCGCCGACCACGACCAGGACCAGATTCGGGTCAGGGTAGGTCTGGATGAAGGAGAACAGCGTGCCCAGCGTGTATTCGATCGATCGACCGTACTGCGCGCGAACCTGCGCAGGATCCTCCAGCGCGGCATCCGACGGCTGATCCTGCTCCGGCATCCCGGCGAACACGGTGCCGTCTCCGACGGCGCTCCACGGCACCGGGCGCGGCAGCGGTGTCCACGGGTGGTGGCTGGAGACGAGGTCGATCTCGGCCATGACCGGCAGGCGGTGTGGTGCAGCGAGCTCCAGCCGGCGGAACGCCGACCACGTGAATTGGTCGGGCATCGGCGCGTAGCCGAATCGCGGACCGCGGTATCCGACGTTCCTCGAGTCGTAGAGGGCGTCGAAGTGGTAGAACGCGGCACCCTGACTCCAGTCGATCGTGTCTGCGGGCACCATCGACACCGTGCGCCAGCCGGCACGCCCGAAAGCACTGGACAGGGTCAGCCGCTGCTGCGTGAGCAACTGGTTGTACCGCTGCTGACTGTCCACCCACAGGCCGGCCTGCAGGGTCGCATGGGCCAGCCAGCTGCCGGCGCCGAACGTCGGTGACGTGACGAATCCGCTGCGCGAGGCGAAGCCGGCCGCACTCAGACTCCGGGTGCCCGCCGTCAGCACCGCATCGATGCCCGGAGAGAAAGAGGTGCCTTCGACGGCCGTGCGACCGTAGCTCTCCACGAACACGACCAGGACGTCCTTGCCGCGCAGCCCGGTCAGCAGCGCGCCCGGCGGAGCGTTTCGCAGGGGGTCCCGGTCGATCTGTGCGCCGAAGGCGGCGTGATCGGCGATGTCCGCCTGCAGCCGTCCGACGATCAGATTGGTCGCGCTCGTCGAAGCGACAGGCCCGGCGGGGCTCAGGCGGGCACCGGTTGCGGCCAGAAGCGCTGCGAGTGCGCCGAGTCCGATCACGGTGCCGATCACAGCGCCGATCGAGATCCGGCGCGTGCCGGCGACGCCCTCGACCAGTCGCACCGTGACGAACGGCATCACCAGGACGATCGCCACGGCTGCCGTGACCGCCGCGGCTGCCACCGTCAGCGCCCCGAACCGGCCGATCGAGTCCGCGAGCACGCCGACGCCCGGCCCGAAGTAGTAGCCGTCGCTGATGATGTCGAACGACCGGTCGAAGACCGTGTAGAACACAGTGTCGATCACCTTGACGATCACCAGCAGACCCAGCAGCACACCGAAGACCCGCGCCACGACCCGTCGCGCCACCGGCGGCAGCACGAGGGCCAGCGCGACCAGGACCAGACCTTCGAGCGGGATGCGCACGAACGCAGCCGGAGCGAACAGGCCCGGCTTGCTCGGCACGATCAGGATGAACCACACCAGCAGCCCGGCCGCCGCTGTCAGTGTCGGGGACGTGGCGAGCCAGTACGGCGGGGTGGGCTCTCGATGCCGCCACAGCCACCATGTCTGCCGGGCGAACGACTCGACGAGCAGGATGCCGGCGACGGCCGCCGCGATCTGAGCGACGGGCCGCGGCAGGACGCCGGTGGCCACCACCATGAGCACGATGCCCTGGGTCGCCGCGACGACCTTCGCCCAGTACCGCGGCGGTGACCAGGCGCGCAACCACGGCAACAGCCATCCGGCGACGACGAACACGTACCGCGCCAGGCCGATCCCGAGCACCCACGCGCCCACCGCCGGTGCGACGTACACGCTGAGCACCAGGATGAGGAAAGCGTCGACCTCCATGTCGAAGCGCGCTCCGAAGTCGGAGGCCGTTCGTGTCGCACGTGCGACGCGGCCGTCGACCGCGTCGAGGACGAGTGCGACGGCGGTCAGCGCAACCAGCAGTGCGACCGGGATCGCGCGATCGAACGCGTCGGCGGTCAACGCCGCGATCGCGCACACCAGTGTCGCCCGCACCAGCGTCACCCAGTCGGCCGGTCCGAACCCGCCATGGCCGCGGATCGTCAGGCCGCGCGCCAGCGCTGCACTGCCCACGATCGCGATGGCACCGCCGGTGATCCAGCCCGGTGCTCCGAGCCCGACCGTGGTGGCCAGCGCGACCAGGATCATGGACTGGGAGACGATTGCGATGGCCGGACCGGCCTGGACCGAACGCACGACGCCTCCTTTGCCGCCCACGGCGACGGTAATAGACTATGGCGCACCTCGCCGCGAACCTCGGGTCCCGGCGAGGTCTGAGACGAGGTGGATGCCGTGCCCGCTGAGGCGCTTGCACTCTGGCTGAGCGAACCCGGTCTCGCTGAGATCCGTGCACAGCCCCTGCCCGCGCGCGGACCCGACGACGTGCTGGTGCACACGCGCTACTCGGGGATCAGCCGGGCATCCGAGGCCCTCGTGTTCCGTGGGGGCGTGCCCGACAGCCAGCGCGCGGTGATGCGGGCGCCGTTCCAGGAAGGCGACTTTCCCGCGCCGGTCAAGTACGGCTACCTCAATGTCGGGGTCGTGCAGGCCGGGCCGAGCGCGCTGGCCGGCAGGACGGTCTTCTGCCTCTACCCGCATCAGACCGCGTACGTGGTGCCGGCCTCGGCGGTCACCGTCGTTCCCGACGGCGTGCCTGCACAGCGTGCGGTGCTGGCAGGGACGGTCGAGACGGCGGTGAATGCGCTGTGGGATGCTGCGCCGCTGATCGGCGATCGCATCGCCGTCGTCGGCGCCGGCATGGTCGGCTGCTGCGTGGCGCGGCTGCTCGCGCAGATCGTGGGCGTGCGGGTGACGCTGGTCGACGTGGACGTGGCCCGCAGTGCGACGGCCGCCGCGCTCGGTGTCGACTTCGCGCTGCCCGGTGCCGCTCCGGTCGGCTGCGACCTGACCATCCACACCAGCGGCACCTCGGCCGGCCTGCAGCTGGCGCTGGACCTTCTGGGGCCGGAGGGCACCGTCATCGACCTGAGCTGGTACGGCGACTCCGACGTGCGGCTGTCACTGGGCGGTGCGTTCCACTCGTCGCGCCTGAGCATCCGCTCCAGCCAGGTCAGCGCGGTCGCCCCCGCCCGCCGGCGGCGACGCACCACCCGACAGCGACTGGAGTTCGCGCTGACGCTGCTGCGCGACCCGGCTTTCGACGCGCTGATCACCGGCACGAGTCGGTTCGAGGATCTGCCCGACGTGTTCCCGCGGTTGGCGGCCGGGCACCTGCCTGCCCTCTGCCACACTGTTTCGTATGGGTACCGCCCGGATGGATGAGTCGAGCACCGCTGCGGGCATGTTCAGCACGACGGTGCGCGATCACCTGATGATCGCGCACAGCCTGACAGGCGCGGTGTTCGGTCCCGCCGAGCGTCTGCACGGGGCCACATACGTCATCGACGCGACCTTCACACGGCCCGAGCTCGATGCCGACGGCATCGTGGTCGACATCGGGGCGGCGACCCGTGAACTGCGGGCGATCGTCGACGAGCTGAACTATCGCAACCTCGATGAGGTGGCCGCCTTCGCCGGGGTGAACACGTCCACCGAGGTGCTGGCGCGGTTCATCGCCGACCGATTGGCCGACCGCGTGCACGCGGGCGCCTTCGGTGCACACGCGCACGGGCTCGCCGGCATCCGGGTCATCCTGCACGAGTCCCACGTCGCATCCGCCGGCTACGAGCGGCCGCTGTGAACGACCTGCACGTCATCGTGCCCAGCGGCATCGATGATCCGACCAGACCCAGCGGCGGCAATGTGTACGACCGGCGCGTCTGCGCGGGCCTGGCCGCCATCGGCTGGTCGGTGCGCGAGCATGCGGTCGTCGGCGACTGGCCGGTGCCCGACGCCGCTGCGCGTGCGGCGGTGGGGGCTGTGCTTGCCGCACTGGCGGACGATGCGCTGGTGCTGATCGACGGGATCGTCGCCAGCGTCGTGCCCGAGGTCGCCGCACAGCAGCGGCTGCGTGTCTTCGTCATCGTGCACATGCTGCACCGCGGCGCTGCGGGAGACGGCCTGATCGAGGCGGCTGTGCTCAGGGCGGCGACCGGAGTGATCGCCACGAGCGAATGGACCAGGGCGCAACTGGTGGCGCAGTACGGGCTCGACGGGCACCGCATCCACGTCGTCGAGCCTGGCGTCGATCCCGCCCCGCTCGCCGTCGGCAGCCCCGATGGTGGCGCATTGCTGTGCGTTGCGGCGGTGACGCCGGTCAAGGGGCACGACCTGTTGGTGCCTGCTCTCGCACAGATCGCCGACCTGCACTGGCACTGCAGCTGCGTCGGGGCACTGGACCTTGACCGGGGCTTCGCCGCCCGGGTGCAGCGGTGCGCCGCACGCAGTGGGATCGCCGACCGTGTGCGCTGGGTGGGAGCGCGCACCGGCGCGGCGCTGGACGAGGCCTACGCGACCGCGGATCTGCTCGTGCTGTGCTCTCGCACCGAGACGTACGGGATGGTCGTCACCGAGGCGCTCGCACGCGGCGTTCCGGTGATCGCCGCATCCGTCGGCGGCGTGCCGGAAGCCTTGGGCGGCACCGACGAGCTGCCGGGCATCCTGGTGCCACCGGGGGACCCGGCAGCGCTCGCCGGTGCACTGCGCCGGTGGCTGGGCGACCCCGACCTGCGGCAACGGCTGCGGCGCGCTGCAGGGGAGCGCCGGGCCTCGCTGACGGACTGGGCCGGGGCGGCGGACCGCCTGTCGGGTGTGCTCACCGCGGCGAGGGTGTGAGATGTCTCGAGGCCGGAGGGTATGGCGCTGGACGCAGGTTCTGGCCGGAGCGGCGCTGCTGATCGCCCTGCTCATGCGGCTGGGCGCCGGGCCGTTCCTCGACGGATTCGCGCGGGTGAGTCCCCTGGCGCTGCTGGCGGCGGTGGCCATCACCGCGTTGACGACGCTGTGCTGCGCCGTGCGCTGGCGGCTGGTCGCGCGCGGACTGCATCTCGAGCTGTCGCTGGGCACGGCTGTGGCCGCGTACTACCGCTCCCAGTTCGTGAACTCGACGCTGCCCGGGGGTGTGCTCGGCGATCTCGACCGCGGCGTGGTGCACGGCCGCCGCAGTGCCGACGTGTCAGGCGGACTGCGGGCGGTCGCGTGGGAGCGTCTGGGCGGCCACCTCGTTCAACTCGTCGTCGCTGCGGCACTTCTGATCGCACTGCCGTCGCCGCTGCGCGCGTGGATGCCGGGGGTGATGGTCGTGGTCGTCCTCGTCGCGGGGGTGCTTGTGCTGGCCGCCGGGAAGCCACCGGCCGAGGGCGGGTCGCTTCGGGCGCGCATCAGCAGGAGGGTGCGCGCCGACCTGCGCGAAGGATTGGGCTCCCGGGCGGCATGGCCGGGGGTCGTTCTGACCTCGGTCGGGGCGACGGCGGGTCATCTCACCGTCTTCGTGATCGCCGCCGAGGCCGCAGGGGTGACCGTCTCACCGACCCGGCTGCTTCCGCTGGCCGCCTTCATCCTGGTGGCGATGTCGGTGCCGACGAACATCGCCGGATGGGGGCCGCGCGAGGGTGCGGCCGCGTGGGTTTTCGGCGTGGCGGGGCTGGGCGCCGCGCAGGGCGTGACGGTCGCCGTTGTCTACGGGGTGCTCGCACTGGTGGCCTGCCTGCCCGGTGCGATCGTGCTCGCCGTCGACGCGATGCGGCGCCGTGGCGCTTCGCATGCGCCGGTCGCGCAGCCGGATGGGCAGCCGGATGGGCAGCCGGATACGCCGCCCACGCCGCACAGCACGTCCCGGGAGATCGCGCGTGGGTGAGCGTCCGTACACCGTGCTCAGCTGCAGCATGTCGATCGACGGCTACATCGACGACGCCGGCGAACAGCGGCTGCTGCTGTCCAACGCCGAGGATTTCGACCGCGTCGATGGGCTGCGTGCGTCGTGCGATGCGATTCTCGTCGGTGCCACCACGATTCGTCGGGATGACCCGCGGCTGCTGGTGCGCAGCCTCGAACGGCGAAACGACCGCGTGGCCCGCGGTGTGCCGGCCTCGCCGACCAAGGTGACGGTCACCGATGGCGCAGATCTGGTCGCGACGGCGAAGTTCTTCACGACGGGCGAGGTATCCAAATTGGTCTATTGCACGAGCGCCCGTGCTCAGCGTGCAGCCGGACGGCTGGGCCCGGTCGCCACTGTGGTGGACGCCGGAGATCGGGTGCAGATGGCCTGGGTCGCAGCCGACCTGTATGCGCGGGGCATCCGTCGCCTGCTGGTGGAAGGCGGCGAGCGGGTGCACACCCAGTTCCTCGCCGAAGGTCTCGTCGACGAGGTGCAGCTGGTGGTGGCGCCGTTCTTCGTCGGCGATGCGCGCGCACCGAGACTGGTCGGCCCGGCGCGGTTCCCCTGGGGCCCGGATCGCCCGGCCAGATTGATGCAGGTGCGCCGGATCGGCGACCTTGTGCTGATGCGCTACGCGCTCTCGGAGAGGGCGTAGGGCCGCGGCCGGCATTCCGCGTGTTCGACGGGCCCCGATAGGCTGGGACCAGGGGGAGAGATGACTACGGATACGCCGGACCAGGGCGGGGAGATCCTGATCGTGACCGGAATGTCGGGGGCGGGTCGTTCCACTGTCGCCGATGCACTGGAAGACATGGGCTGGTATGTCGTCGACAACCTGCCCCCGCAGATGCTGCGGCCTCTGCTGGAGCTGTCGGGCATGGCTGCGGCATCCCTTCCCCGTGTCGCCGCCGTCGTGGACGTGCGCGGGGGAGGACTGTTCACCGACCTGCCCGAGGTCACACGCGCGCTGCGCACGGTGCGCGGTCAGGTGCGCGTGGTGTTCCTGGATGCGTCCGACGATGTGCTGGTGCGGCGCTACGAGGCGGTGCGAAGGCCCCACCCACTGCAGGGTGACGGCACGATCGTCGACGGTCTGCGGCGCGAGCGCGATCGGCTGACGGCCATTCGCGAGAGCGCCGACGTGGTCATCGATACGAGCGACTTCAATGTGCATCAGCTGGCCACGCACGTGGGCGACCTGTTCCGTGAGACGGGCGCTGCCCGGCACACGCTCACCGTGATGAGCTTCGGGTTCAAATACGGTCTGCCCGTCGATGCCGACATGGTCGCCGACATGCGGTTCCTGCCCAATCCGTACTGGGTCGACGAGCTGCGTGCCCACACCGGCGAGGATCCGGAGGTGCGTGATTTCGTGCTCTCCCAGCCCGGTGCGAAGGAATTCCTGGATGCCTACACCCACGCGGTCACCCCCGTGCTCGAGGGCTATCAGCGGGAGAACAAGCGCCATAGCGTGATCGCCATCGGCTGCACGGGCGGCAAGCACCGCTCGGTCGCGATGGCGATAGCCCTGGCCGACCGCCTCGCTGCCGTCCCCGGCGTCGCCGTGCGCGTTGCGCATCGCGACATGGGGCGCGAGTAGCGCCGGGTAGGCTGGAGCGTCCGATCCGAACGCCCGCCACGAGGAGTACTGTGCCGCTGACTGCCGATGTGAAAGCCGAGCTGATCGCCGTTCGCGACCCGCGCCCCACAGCGCGCGTCGCCGAGCTGACGGCCCTGCTGCGCTTCTCCGGTGGGCTGCATTCGATCGCCGGTCGGGTGGCGGTCGAGGCGGAGCTCGACTCGGATGCGCTGGCCCGCCGCACCGCGCGGGAGCTCATGGAGCTGTACGGCGTGCGCCCCGAACTCGTGCACGTGCAGGGGTCGATGGCCGCGGGCGGACCGCGGTACGCCGTGCGTGTGATCGAGGCCGGCGAGACGCTCGCGCGTCAGACCGGACTGCTGGATCCTCGACGTCGCGTGGTGCGGGGACTGCCGAACCGGCTCACGACCGGATCGCGCCCCGACCTGGCGGCCGTGTGGCGCGGCGCGTTCCTCGCCGCCGGTACCCTGACCGACCCCGGTCGCTCGGCGGCTCTCGAGGTGTCGTGCCCGTCGTCAGAGGCGGGCATGGCGCTGGTGGGTGCTGCGCATCGCCTGGGTGTGGCGGCGAAGGCCCGCGAAGTGCGCGGCATCCCGCGCGTGGTGGTCCGCGACGCCGAGGCGATCCGTGCGGCCCTGGCCGCCATGGGAGCCGTGCGCGCCGCGGCTGCCTGGGACCAGGTCCGGCAGCGACGCGAGGTGCGCGCCGGTGTGAACCGCCTGGTCAACTTCGACGACGCGAATCTGCGTCGCTCCGCGCAGGCGGCGGTCGCCGCATGCGCCCGGGTCGAGCGTGCCCTGGAGATCCTGGGCGAAGACGTGCCCGTGCATCTGGAAGAGGCGGGACGGCTGCGCCTGGCCCACCGTGATGCGAGTCTGGACGAGCTCGGTCATCACGCCGACCCGCCGTTGACGAAGGATGCCGTGGCCGGCCGTATTCGGCGACTTCTGGCGATGGCCGACAAGAAGGCCGAGGCCGACGGCATCCCTGGCACCGAGTCGGCCGTTCCGGCCGGCGCCGCCGACTGACGGCGACCGCGAGGGAAGGAACCCACCACCTGCGGCGTTGGGCGTCAGTAGGATGAAAAGGTCACCCTCGCTGCGCCTCGGAGCGTACTTGTCTCCGACCCCTGCGCGGCGCCGACAGGAAGAAGAGAACATGGCGAAGTACACGTTGCCGGACCTGCCCTATGACTACGCAGCACTCGAGCCGCACATCAGCGGCAAGATCATGCAGCTTCATCACGACAAGCACCATGCGGCATATGTCGCCGGTGCGAACACCGCGCTGGACAAGCTCGCCGAGGCTCGTGAGTCCGGCGATCTGGCCAACGTCAACAAGCTCGAGAAGGACCTTGCGTTCAACCTCGGCGGTCACGTGAACCACTCGATCTTCTGGACCAACCTGTCGCCGAACGGCGGTGGCGAGCCCGAGGGCGAGCTGCGCGCAGCGATCGACGAGTTCTTCGGCGGATTCGACAAGTTCCAGGCTCATTTCACGGCTGCCGCGTCGGGCATCCAGGGGTCGGGCTGGGCCGTGCTCAGCTGGGACCCGATCGGCGAGCAGCTGATCGTGCAGCAGCTGTTCGACCAGCACGCCAACACCGCGCAGGGCACGGTTCCGCTGTTCCAGCTGGACATGTGGGAGCACGCGTTCTACCTCGACTACCTCAACGTGAAGGCCGACTACATCAAGGCCGTGTGGAACATCGCGAACTGGGAGAACGTCGCCCAGCGCTTTGTCACAGCGCGCGAGAAGACCGCGGGGCTGCTGGTACTGTCATAGCGAGTACGGGCGTCCCGACGGGACTCCTGTCGGGACGCCGTTGTCCCTCCGAGAAGAAACCGCGCGTTACGCGCATAACACCTGGGAGAAAATTCCGTGACTGTGAAGATCGGAATCAACGGCTTCGGCCGCATCGGACGCAACTATCTGCGCGCGGCACTCGCGCAGGGTGCCGACCTCGAGCTGGTCGCGGTCAACGACCTGACCGACAACCGGACGCTGGCCGACCTGTTGACCTACGACTCGGTCGGGGGCCGCCTGTCCGAGAAGGTCTCGTACGACGACAACGGCATCACCGTCGGCGGCAAGAGCATCCGCGTCTTCGAAGAGCGCGACCCGGGCGCACTGCCCTGGGGCGAGCTCGGGGTCGACGTGGTGGTCGAGTCGACCGGGCGCTTCACGAAGGCGGAGGATGCCGCGAAGCACCTCGCCGGTGGAGCCAAGAAGGTCATCATCTCCGCGCCCGCCACCGGTGCCGACGGCACGTTCGTCATGGGCGTGAACGAGGACACGTACGACCCGGCCTCGATGAACATCATCTCCAACGCGTCCTGCACGACCAACTGCCTGGCGCCCCTCGCGAAGGTGTTCGAAGACGCCTTCGGCATCGAGCGCGGCTTCATGATGACCGCGCACGCGTACACGGCCGACCAGAACCTGCAGGACGGCCCGCACAAGGACCTGCGCCGGGCGCGCGCCGCCGCCATCAACATCGTTCCGGCCTCCACCGGTGCAGCCAAGGCCATCGGCCTGGTGCTGCCCGAGCTCAACGGCAAGCTGAGCGGTGCCTCCTACCGCGTCCCGGTGCCCACCGGGTCGATCGTCGACCTGACGGTCATCACCCAGCACACCGGCCTGACCGTCGACGAGGTCAACGCGGCCTACCGTGCGGCGGCCACCGAAGGACGACTGGTCGGCTACCTCGCCTACACTGAGGACCCGATCGTCTCCAGCGACATCCAGCTCGACCCGCACTCGTCGATCTTCGACTCGGATCTGACCAACGTCAGCGGCAACCTGGCGAAGGTCTCGGGCTGGTACGACAACGAGTGGGGCTACTCCAACCGCCTCGTCGACCTGACCGAGTACGTCGCCGAGCGCCTCTGAGAATCCCAGAGACCGCATATGGCCCTGCGCACCCTCGACACCCTTCCGTCGCGCCTGGGGCGATCGCTGGCCGGTACGCGGATCGTCGTCCGCTGTGACCTGAACGTCCCCTTGCGGGACGGGGTCATCACGGACGACGGCCGCGTCCGCGCGTCGCTGCCCACGCTGAACGCCCTGATCAACCAGGGCGCACGCGTCGTCGTCTGCTCCCATCTGGGGCGGCCCGCCGGCGCACCCGATCCGCAATACAGCCTCGAGCCGGTCGCGCAGCGGCTGTCCGAGCTCCTCGGCCAGCCGGTCGCCTTCGCCCGCGACACCGTCGGCGAATCCGCCCGTGACGCCGTCGCGGCTCTGGCAGACGGAGACGTCGCCGTCATCGAGAACCTGCGCTTCGAAGCGGGCGAGACCTCGAAGGACGACGCGGTGCGTCAGCAGTTCGCGCGCAGCCTCGCCGGGCTCGGCGATGCGCTGGTCTCGGACGGCTTCGGCGTCGTCCACCGCAAGCAGGCCAGCGTCTACGATCTCGCCGAGCTGGTCCCGTCCGTGGCGGGTCTGCTCATCGAGAAAGAGGTCGAGGTCCTCGACCGGCTCACCGAGAAGCCCGAGCGCCCGTATGCGGTGGTTCTGGGCGGCTCGAAGGTCAGCGACAAGCTCGGCGTCATCGAACACCTGCTGCCGCGCGTGGACACGCTGCTGGTCGGCGGGGGGATGATGTTCACGTTCCTCGCGGCGCAGGGGCACAAGGTCGGCAAGAGCCTGCTGGAGGCCGATCAGCTCGACACGGTGCGGGGCTACCTCGCGCAGGCCCGCGAGAAGGGGATCCGGATCGTGCTTCCGGTCGACGCCGTGATGGCGGCATCCTTCTCCGCCGACGCCGACCATGTCGTGGCCGCGGCCGACGCGCTCGAAGACACGCCGTTCGGCGCCGACGGGATGGGACTGGACATCGGGCCGCGCACGGCCGAGCAGTTCGCCGAGGCGATCCGCGCGTCCACGACGGTGTTCTGGAACGGGCCGATGGGCGTGTTCGAGATGCCGGCGTTCGCCGCCGGCACGAAGACAGTCGCACAGGCGCTGACCGAGGTCAGCGGACTCAGCGTCGTCGGCGGCGGCGACTCCGCCGCGGCCGTGCGTCAGCTCGGGTTCGCCGACGAGGCGTTCGGCCACATCTCGACCGGTGGCGGGGCGAGCTTGGAGTTCTTGGAGGGCAAGAAGCTGCCCGGACTGGAGGTGCTGGGGTGGGAGCAGTGAACGAGAACGGCGGCCGCACGCCGCTGATCGCGGGCAACTGGAAGATGAACCTCGACCACCTGCAGGCGGTCGCGTTCGTGCAGAAGCTGCACTGGACGCTGAAGGACGCGAAGCACGAGGCGGACTCGGTCGAGGTGGGACTGTTCCCCCCGTTCACTGATCTGCGCACCGTGCAGACGCTGCTGGACGCCGACAAGATCCCGTTCGAGCTGGGTGCGCAGGACCTGTCCGCCCACGACTCAGGCGCGTACACCGGTGAGGTCTCCGGAGCGTTCCTGGCGAAGCTGGCCTGCCGCTACGTGATCATCGGGCACTCGGAGCGGCGCGCTTACCACGACGAGACCGACGAGGTCGTCGCCGCGAAGGTGGCCGCCGCGCACAAGCACGGCCTGGTGCCGGTGATCTGCGTCGGTGAGACCGCCGAAGACCTCGAAGCGCACGGGTCCAGCGCGGTCCCGGTCGCCCAGTTGACCGCGGCGCTGGCAGGTGTCGCCGCCGGTGCAGAGGTCGTCGTGGCGTACGAGCCGGTCTGGGCGATCGGCTCGGGTCAGGCGGCGACCCCCGATCAGGCGCAGGATGTCGCCGCCAAGCTGCGTGCCGTCGTGCGCGAGGCGATCGGTGACGAGGCTGCCGCGCGCACCCGCGTGCTCTACGGCGGCTCGGTGAAGTCGTCGAACATCGCCGGCTTCATGCGCGAGCCCGACGTGGACGGCGCGCTCGTGGGCGGTGCGAGCCTCGTGCCCGAAGAGTTCGCCGCCATCATCCGCTATCAGAACCACGTCGGAGTGTGAGAGCGGGCTGCGCCCCCGGTTCGTGTCGAACCGAGGGTGCGGCACCGGTCCCTTATACTTGACCAGGTCGGCCTCGGCCGAATGACCGGCGCCGACCCGATCCGGCGCCGACCCGAAAGGCACAGCGTGGAAATCCTCGAATTCGTCCTGCAGGTGGTGCTCGGCATCACGAGCCTGCTGCTGACCCTGCTGATCCTTCTGCACAAGGGCCGGGGCGGTGGGCTGTCCGACATGTTCGGCGGCGGCATGACCTCGTCGCTGGGGTCGTCCGGTCTCGCTGAGCGCAACCTCAACCGCTTCACCGTGGTCCTGGCGCTGGCCTGGTTCGTCGCGATCGTGGCCCTGGGCCTGATCGCCAAGCTGCAAGGGATCTGACATGGCCGTCGGAGGCAACGCAATCCGCGGCACCCGTGTGGGTGCCGGCCCCATGGGCGAGCAGGACCACGGCTTCCACGCGGATCGCATCGCGATCTCGTACTGGGACGCGCTGGGCAACGAGACGGTCCGCTACTTCGCCGCCGGCATCGCCGAAGAAGAGATCCCCGACACGATCGACTCGCCGCACTCGGGGCTGCCCGCCGGTCGAGACCAGCAGAACCCGCCGGCGATGGCGAAGGCCGAGCCGTACAAGACACACCTCGCGTACGTCAAAGAGCGCCGCACCGACGAAGAGGCCGAAGCACTGCTCGACGATGCCCTCAAGCAGCTGCGCGAGCGTCGCGGTCAGTGAGCTGACGCGCTTGGGCGCACCCCTGATGCTCGGCGTCTAGTACGTTCCGTCGATCAGCTCCGGCGGAACGTTTCCGGCCGCTGCCTCGTCGACGAAGAAGATGGTGCGTCGGCGTCCTTTGGCACCGGCCGCGGGGACGCTGTGATAGCTGGCGCCGGCCAGCGCAAGTCCCAGAGCCGAGGCCTTGTCGGGCCCGGCCAGCACGAGCCACACCCGGTTGGAGGAGTTGATGACCGGTCGGGTCAGGGTGATGCGCTCCGGCGGCGGTTTGGGGGAATCGCGCACTCCGACCGCAGCGCGATCCGTGATGCGGATCTCGTCGCGGTCCGGGAACAGCGACGCGATGTGCGCATCGGGCCCGACACCGAGGAAGCAGATGTCGAACGACGGCCACGCACCGGTGAGGACACCCGTGGCAGTCGTCTCGGACGGACCGTACACCGCCAGCTCGGTCGCATAGGCTGCGGCGGCTTCGTCGAGGGCGAGTCCCTGATCTGCGGCCGGCATCCGGTGGACATTGGCTGCCGGAACCGCGATCCGACCCAGCAGCGCGTCGGTCGCGCCGACGTCGTTGCGGTCGGGGGAGTGGGATGCCACGAACCGCTCGTCGCCCCACCAGAAGTGCACCTGGGACCAGTCGAACGTCGCATGCTCGGCATGGTCGCCGATCGCCCGCAGAACGGAGGTGCCGACGCCTCCGCCGGTCAGCGCCACGTGCACGGTCTTGCCGGCGCGCACGCGCTTGCCCAGGCGATCGTAGAATCGGTCGGCGACCGAGGTCGCCAGGGCTGCGGCGTCGGCACTGACGACGACCCGCTTCTCGGCTCCGCGTTCACTCATCGTCGCCCTGCCCCTCAGTCAGCTGCCGGCATCCGTCGGTGATGACGCGACCATACAGCAGATCGGGGTCGAGGCTGCGCAGCTCCTCGGCGAGGCATTCGCGCAGCGTGCGCCGCGGGAACGCCAGCTCGTGCGAGGGCTGGCCGGGCTGGGTCAGAACGGCCATGCCGGGAACGGGGCGCTCGAGCAGGATGTCTCCGTCGGCGCGCACGAGACGCACGGACTTGATGCCGCTCTTCCACTCGTCGGGGCCGAGGTAGGTCCAGGTCACCGGAACCTTCAGGCTCAGGCGAAGCCACGCCGCCAGCAGAGTGGTGGAGGGGGAGTCGGACGCGCCGCGCACCTCGACGGCGGTGACCGGCTCGTATGGCGGCTGGTCGAGCACTGCCGCGAGCTGCTCGCGCCATCGGGTCACGCGCGTCCAGGCGAGGTCGGTGTCGCCGGGCACGTAATGCTCGCCGAGGCGGGAGACCCATGCGGAGGGATCGGGCTGGGCTGCGGCATCCGTGATCCGGCGCTGCGCGATGCGGCCGATCGAGGAGCGCGAGGGCTCTTTCGGTGTCTCGCGAGGCCACCATGCGACCACCGGGGCATCCGGCAGCAGCAACCCGGTCACCAGGCTCTCGGAGTTGTTGCCGGCAGCGCCGTAGGCCCGCAGCAGGACCACTTCGCTCGCGCCGGCGTCACCGCCGACGCGGATCTCGGCGTCCAGTCGGGGCTCGGCGTCGGCATCCGGCCCATGCGGGTCGCTCATCAGCACGATCACGCGCATCGGGTGCTCCCGCGACGCGTCGTTGGCGGCTTCGATCACTTCTTCCTGCGCGCCATGGCGCACCAGGATGATCAGCGTCAGCACGCGGCCCAGAGCCACCGCGCCGCCCTCCTGGCGCACGTTGACGAGCGCCTTGGCGATCTTGCTGACGTTCGTGTCGGGCAGGTCGATGATCATGGGCGCCTCCACGTGCGACCGTCACGGGCAAGGAGTTCGTCCGCGCTTCGCGGCCCCCAGCCTCCGGGCGTGTACTGCTCCAGCGGGCCGCCGGCGGAGGCCCAGTACTGTTCGATCGGGTCGAGGATCTTCCAGCTGAGCTCGACCTCTTCGTGTCGGGGGAACAGCGGTGGGTCGCCCAGCAGCACGTCCAGGATCAGCCGCTCGTATGCCTCGGGGCTCGCCTCGGTGAACGCGTGTCCGTAGCCGAAGTCCATGGTCACGTCGCGCACCTGCGTGCCGGCGCCGGGCACCTTCGAGCCGAAGCGGATCGTGACGCCCTCGTCGGGCTGCACACGGATCACGAGCGCGTTCTGCCCGAGCCCCGAGGTCTGGGACCGCGTGAACAGGTGCTCGGGCGCCTTCTTGAACACCACCGCGATCTCGGTGACCCGGCGGCCCAGGCGCTTTCCGGTGCGCAGATAGAACGGCACCCCGGCCCATCGGCGGGTGTTGATGCCGAGTTTGACGGCCGCGTAGGTCTCGGTGGTCGAGTGCGGATCCATGCCCTCCTCGTCCAGGAAGCTGTGCACCTTCTCGCCGCCCTGCCAGCCGCCGCCGTACTGGCCGCGGGCCGTGGCCTGCGAGAGGTCGTCGGGCAGCGTGACGGCGGCGAGCACCTTCTCCTTCTCGGTGCGCAGGTCGCGCGCGTTGAACGAGATCGGCTCTTCCATCGCCGTCAGGGCCAGCAGCTGCAGCAGGTGGTTCTGGATGACGTCGCGCGCGGCGCCGATCCCGTCGTAGTAGCCGGCCCGCCCGCCCACGCCGATGTCCTCGGCCATGGTGATCTGCACGTGGTCGACGTAGTTGCGGTTCCAGATCGGCTCGTACAGCTCATTGGCGAAGCGCAGCGCCAGGATGTTCTGCACGGTCTCTTTGCCGAGATAGTGGTCGATGCGGAAGATCGCGTCGGCCGGGAAGGCGCTGCGCAGTGCGTGGTTCAGCTCGCGTGCCGAGGCGAGGTCGTTGCCGAACGGCTTCTCGATCACGACACGCCGCCAGCGGTCGGGCTGGTCGGCGGTGTCGTCGACCAGACCCGAACTCTTCAGCTGCTGTGCGACCATGGCGAACGCCCGGGGCGGGATGGACAGATAGTATGCGTGGTTGCCCATCGTCCCGCGTTCGACGTCGAGCCTTTCGACGGTCTCGCGCAGACGCCGGAACGCCGCGGGATCGTCGAACTCGCCCGAGACGAACCG